>NZ_CBCPLU010000001.1:633630-950445 GCF_965119495.1 Streptococcus sp. Marseille-Q7156
TCCCTAGCCTATTGGCGTCAGGTTCATGAGGATTTTTTCACAGACTGTTTGGGTGAAGTAGGACTGACTTTTACACCTGAAAGCAAGGTTTTTTTAGAAGAATTTCGCAAGGTCTACCCACTGTAGGCTATTAGAAGGAAGAAAGTTTTGGAAATCGCTGTCCAATCCTTTTTTCTCCAGCAAAACATGATATAATAAGTTTGTTTGAAGAAGAGCTTTAGCTCTTAAACTTAGATAGGAGAAAACTATGCAAGCAGTTGAACATTTTATTAAGCAATTTGTTCCTGAACATTATGATTTATTTTTAGACTTGAGTCGTGAGACCAAGACTTTTTCAGGAAAGGTGACCATCACTGGTCAAGCACAGAGTGACCGTATTTCCCTTCATCAAAAAGACTTGGAAATCGCTTCTGTAGAAGTTGCAGGTCAAGCTCGTCCATTTACAGTTGACCATGACAATGAAGCCCTTCATATTGAACTTGCGGAAGCAGGTCAAGTTGAAGTGGTTATCGCTTTCTCAGGAAAAATTACAGACAACATGACAGGGATTTACCCTTCTTATTACACAGTTGATGGAGTCAAGAAGGAAGTCTTGTCAACTCAGTTCGAGAGCCATTTTGCGCGCGAAGCCTTCCCATGTGTGGATGAGCCAGAAGCTAAAGCAACTTTTGATCTCTCTCTACGTTTTGACCAAGCAGAAAATGAATTGGCCTTGTCTAACATGCCAGAAATCGATGTTGAAAACCGTAAGGAAACAGGTATCTGGAAGTTTGAGACAACACCTCGTATGTCTTCTTACTTGTTGTCCTTTGTTGCAGGTGATTTGCAAGGTGTGACGGCTAAAACTAAAAACGGTACTCTTGTAGGTGTCTACTCAACCAAAGCTCATCCATTATCTAATCTTGATTTCTCACTGGACATCGCCGTTCGCTCTATCGAGTTTTACGAAGATTACTACGGAGTTAAGTACCCAATTCCTCAATCTCTCCACATCGCCCTTCCTGACTTCTCAGCTGGTGCTATGGAAAACTGGGGTCTTGTGACCTACCGTGAAGTTTACTTGGTTGTGGATGAGAACTCAACCTTTGCCAGCCGTCAACAAGTTGCCCTTGTTGTAGCCCATGAATTGGCTCACCAATGGTTTGGGAATCTCGTAACGATGAAATGGTGGGATGACCTTTGGCTCAATGAAAGCTTTGCTAATATGATGGAGTACGTCTGTGTGGATGCTATTGAACCAAGCTGGAATATCTTTGAAGATTTCCAAACAGGTGGAGTACCTCACGCTCTTGAACGCGATGCGACTGATGGTGTTCAGTCTGTTCACGTCGAAGTTAAACATCCAGATGAAATCAATACGCTCTTTGACGGAGCTATCGTCTATGCCAAAGGAAGTCGCCTCATGCACATGCTTCGTCGTTGGCTAGGTGATGTCGATTTTGCCAAAGGTTTGCACGCCTACTTTGAAAAACATCAGTACAGCAATACAATTGGTCGTGACCTTTGGGATGCTCTTGGTCAAGCATCTGGCCGTGATGTTTCAGCCTTTATGGATTCTTGGTTGGAACAACCTGGTTATCCAGTTCTCACTGTCAAAGTTGAAAATGATGTCTTGAAGATTTCACAAAAACAATTCTTCATCGGTGAGAACGAAGATAAGAACCGTCTCTGGGTTGTGCCACTAAACAGCAACTGGAAAGGCTTGCCTGATACACTTGAAACTGAAAGTATCGAAATCCCTGGCTACGCAGCTCTTCTTGCTGAAAATGACGGAGCTCTTCGTCTCAACACTGAAAATACAGCCCACTACATTACAGACTATCAAGGAGGCTTATTAGATGCTGTTCTTGCTGACCTAGTTGAGCTTGATAACACAAGTAAACTGCAAATCGTCCAAGAACGTCGCTTGCTTGCTGAAGCAGGGCACATTTCTTATGCTGACTTGCTCCCAGTTCTTGATAAACTTGCTAAGGAAGAATCTTACCTTGTCGTTTCAGCTGTTTCTGAAGTAATTTCTGCTCTTGAGCGCTTTATCGATGAAGGAACAGAAGCTGAAAGAGCCTTCAAAGCCTTGGTTGCTAAATTGGCTCGTCACAACTATGACCGTCTTGGTTTTGAAGCTAAAGACGGAGAATCAGATGAGGATGAATTGGTTCGTCAGTTGGCTGTTTCTATGATGATTCGCTCAAATGGTGCAGAAGCTAGTCAAGTCGCTAGCCAAATCTTCGAAACACACAAGGAGAATCTTGCAGGACTTCCAGCAGCTATTCGCTCACAAGTTCTGATTAATGAGATGAAACATCATGAGACCAAAGACTTGTTAGCACTTTATCTTGATACTTATACTCACGCAACAGATGCTGTCTTTAAACGCCAGTTGGCAGCTGCTCTTGCTTACAGTACAGATGCGAACAATATCCAAACCTTGATTGCTTCTTGGAAGGACAAATTTGTGGTCAAACCACAAGACTTGTCTGCTTGGTATTACCAATTCCTAGCTCACCAAGCAACTCAGGAAACAGCTTGGTCTTGGGCGCGTGAAAACTGGGCTTGGATTAAGGCAGCTCTTGGTGGAGATATGAGCTTTGATAGCTTTGTTATCCTTCCTGCACACGTATTTAAGACTCAGCAACGCTTGGCAGAGTACAAGGAATTCTTTGAACCGCAACTTTCTGACCTTGCTCTTAGCCGTAACATCGGTATGGGAATCAAGGAAATTGCAGCGCGTGTTGACTTGATTAACCGTGAAAAAGCTGCAGTGGAAGCAGTCGTTCTTCAATACGGAAATTCATAAATGAGCCTAAAATAAAAAGAAAACTCAGCTATCTCATGTAATACTCTTCGAAAATCAAATTCAAACCACGTCAGCGTCGCCTTGCCGTACTCAAGTACAGCCTGCGGCTAGCTTCCTAGTTTGCTCTTTGATTTTCATTGAGTATAAAATGCAGAGAGTTGAGTTTTTTTTAAGGCAAATTTGGTATAATGGTTTTAATAAGGAGGAGTTTCTCATGATAAAAATCTTATTGGTTGAGGATGACCTAGGCCTGTCAAATTCAGTATTTGACTTTTTAGACGATTTTGCGGATGTCATGCAGGTATTTGATGGGGAAGAAGGTCTCTACGAAGCTGAAAGTGGCGTCTATGATTTGATTTTGCTCGATTTGATGTTGCCAGAAAAAAATGGCTTCCAAGTCTTGAAAGAATTGCGTGAAAAGGGAATTACGACTCCAGTTCTGATCATGACTGCCAAGGAAAGTTTGGATGACAAGGGACATGGATTTGAACTGGGAGCGGATGATTATCTGACCAAACCTTTCTACTTAGAAGAACTCAAAATGCGGATTCAAGCCCTTCTCAAACGTTCAGGCAAGTTTAATGAAAACACCTTGACTTATGGAAATATTGTAGTTAATTTGTCAACCAATACCGTTAAGGTTGAAGATACTCATGTCGAATTACTGGGGAAAGAGTTCGATTTATTAGTTTATTTCCTTCAAAATCAAAATGTTATTTTGCCTAAGACTCAGATTTTTGATCGTTTATGGGGATTTGATAGTGACACAACAATTTCAGTTGTCGAAGTCTATGTTTCAAAAATTCGTAAGAAATTAAAAGGAACCACTTTTGCAGAGAATTTGCAAACCTTGCGCAGTGTTGGGTATATTTTAAAAGATGTTCAGTAAACTAAAAAAAACATGGTATGCGGATGACTTTAGTTATTTTATCCGCAACTTTGGTGTCTTCACTCTGATTTTCTCCACCATGACTCTAATTATTTTGCAGGTCATGCACTCGAGTCTCTATACTTCGGTGGATGATAAGCTTCATGGACTGAGTGAAAATCCTCAGGCAGTTATTCAGCTTGCTGTAAATAGGGCAACAGAAGAGATTAAAGACTTAGAGCATGCCGCTACAGATACTAGTAAGACTGAGATAAAACCCAATGTCAGTTCCAATACGGAGGTTATTCTTTTTGATAAGAATTTTACACAGCTCCTTTCTGGAAATCGATTTTTGGGATTGGATAAGATTAAGTTAGAGAAAAAAGAACTAGGCCATATCTATCAGATTCAGGTTTTTAATAGCTATGGACAAGAAGAAATCTATCGCATGATATTGATGGAAACCAATATCAGTTCGGTTTCAACCAATATCAAGTATGCAGCTATCTTGATTAATACCAGTCAGTTGGAGCAGGCCAGTCAAAAGCACGAGAAATTGATTGTGATTGTGATGGCAAGTTTCTGGATTTTATCTTTACTTGCAAGTCTCTATCTAGCTAGGGTCAGTGTTAGGCCCCTGCTTGAGAGCATGCAGAAGCAACAGTCCTTTGTGGAAAATGCTAGTCATGAGTTACGAACTCCACTCGCAGTTTTGCAAAATCGCTTAGAGACCCTTTTTCGTAAGCCAGAAGCAACCATTATGGATGTGAGCGAAAGCATTGCCTCTAGTTTGGAAGAAGTCCGAAATATGCGTTTTTTGACGACAAACTTGCTGAACTTAGCTCGTAGAGATGATGGGATTAAACCGGAACTTGCAGAAGTTCCAACCAGTTTTTTCAATACGACTTTCACAAACTATGAGATGATTGCCTCGGAAAATGATCGTGTCTTCCGTTTTGAAAATCGGATTCATCGCACGATTGTCACAGACCAGCTTCTTCTGAAACAACTGATGACCATCTTATTTGATAATGCTGTCAAGTATACTGAAGAGGATGGTGAAATTGATTTTCTTATCTCGGCGACCGATCGCAATCTGTATTTACTTGTTTCTGATAATGGAGTCGGTATTTCGACAGAAGATAAGAAGAAAATTTTTGACCGTTTTTATCGAGTGGATAAGGCTAGAACCCGCCAAAAAGGTGGTTTTGGTTTAGGATTATCTCTGGCCAAGCAAATTGTAGATGCGCTTAAAGGAACCATTACTGTTAAAGATAATAAACCCAAGGGAACAATCTTTGAAGTGAAGATTGCTATCCACACACCATCGAAAAAGAAAAAATAAAAATATCGCTCCAGACGGGGCGATATTTTGGATTATGTGACTTTCAGTCCGTCTCGCTAAGTCAGGTGTGAGACAGGCAAACCACCCGTTTTAGGGGTGGTCATGATTTTTTATGACATAAAAATCTTGACAGATAAACTTAAAAAATGTAAACTATTTACTGGTTAATTAATTGGTTAAACAACCAATTTAGAAAACTATTTAATCAAGTAAAGGAAGTTAAGAAAAAGCTTCATCATTTATTGAAATGAGGGATTTATGAAATTCAGTAAAAAGTATATAGCAGCTGGATCAGCTGTTATCGTATCCTTGAGTCTTTGCGCCTATGCACTGAACCAGCATCGCTCGCAGGAAAATAAGGACGATAATCGTGTATCTTATGTGGATGGCAGCCAGTCAAGTCAGAAAACTGAAAACCTGACACCAGATCAGGTTAGCCAGAAAGAAGGAATTCAGGCTGAGCAAATTGTCATCAAAATTACAGATCAGGGCTATGTGACGTCACACGGTGACCACTATCATTACTATAATGGGAAAGTTCCTTATGATGCCCTCTTTAGTGAAGAACTCTTGATGAAGGATCCAAACTACAAACTTAAGGATGGAGATATTGTCAATGAGGTCAAGGGTGGTTATATCATCAAGGTCGATGGAAAATATTATGTCTACCTGAAAGATGTAGCTCATGCTGATAATGTTCGAACTAAGGATGAAATCAATCGTCAAAAACAAGAACACGTCAAAGATAATGAGAAGGTCAGCTCTGATGTTGCTGTAGCAAGGTCTCAGGGACGCTATACGACAGATGATGGTTATGTCTTTAATCCAGCTGATATTATCGAAGATACTGGTGATGCTTATATCGTTCCTCACGGAGGACACTATCACTACATTCCAAAAAGTGATTTGTCTGCTAGTGAATTAGCAGCCGCTAAAGCTCATTTAGCTGGCAAAAATACGCAACCAAGTCAGCTAAGCTATTCTTCAGCAGCTAGTGACAATAACACGCAATCTGTAGCACAAGGATCAACTAGCAAGCCAGAAAGCAAAACTGAAAATCTTCAAAGTCTTTTGAAAGAACTCTATGATTCGCCTAGTGACCAACGTTACAGTGAATCAGATGGTTTAGTTTTTGACCCTGCTAAGATTGTCAGTCGTACACCAAATGGAGTTGCGATTCCGCATGGCGACCATTATCACTTTATTCCTTACAGCAAGCTCTCTCCTTTAGAAGAAAAGATTGCTAGAATGGTGCCTATCGGTGGTACTGGTTCTACGATTTCTACAAATGAAAAACCTAATGAAGTAGCGTCTAGTCTAGGAAGTCTTCCAAGTAATCCATCTATATTGAATAATGCTTCTTCAATGTTAAATAAGGAAATTTCTTCAACATCTGATGGTTATATCTTTAATCCTAAAGATATTGTCGAAGAAACAGCTACAGCTTATATTGTCAGACATGGTGATCATTTCCATTACATTCTTAAGCCGAATCAAATTGGACAACCGACTCTTCCAAACAATGGTCTAGCAACACCTTCTCCATCTCTTCCAATCAATCCAGGAATTTCACATGAGGAACATGAAGAAGATGGACATGGCTTTGATGCTAATCGTATTATTGCGGAAGATGAGCAAGGCTTTATTATGAGTCATGGTGATCATAACCATTACTTCTTCAAGAAGGATTTGACTGCTGATCAAATCAAGGCAGCGCAAGAACACTTGAAAGGTGTAACTCCAGCAACACCAAGCCCAGCCAATGATGATCACGATGGCGATGAGCATGACCACCATCATGGTGAAGATCATGATCATGGTTTTGATGCCAATCGTGTCATCAGTGAGGATGAACAAGGCTTTGTCATGTCACACGGAGATCACAATCATTTCTTCTTTAAGAAAGATTTGACAGCAGAGCAAATTAAGGCCGCACAGGATCATCTGAAAACACATCATGGTGTAGAACCTGTAAAACCTCTTGCTAAAACAGTAGAGTCTTTCTCAAGAGATGCTAGTGATGAAGAAAAGATTGCTTATATCTCTAAAACTTATGGCGTTCCACTTGAAGCTATTAGAATTTCAAACGGATTCTTTGTTTTTGGAAATCCAGACCAAGCCTACGATCCAACTCATATCCATCCCTATGCTGTTCGTAAAGAACACGTTCGACTGCCACTCCAAACTGGCAATCCAGAACTTGATTTCCTAAATGAACTCTATACCACTGCTTTGAGAGATGGTGTGTCTCCGTACAGCTTACAGGTAGAAAATGGTAGTTTTGTGATTCCTCATGGCGACCACAATCACTACATCAAGGTGCAAACTAAGGGCTATGAAGTAGCTTTGAAAAACAAGATTCCAGCTCTACAATCCAACTACCAACCTGGAGCTTTTGATGAGAAGGCAGTCTTGGAAAAAGTAGATCAACTTTTAACTGATAGCAGAAGCATCTACAAAGACAAGCCTATCGAACAAAGACAGATTGAGTTAGCCTTAGGTCAGTTTACTGAAAACATAAAGAAACTGGCAACTAACTCTACAGCAGGTTATCTTGCGACACTGGATCTCTTTGATAAGCAATATATCCATATTGATGAAAGTGTCAAACCTGTTGAAACAAGTGATTTAGATAAGAAATATCAGGCCTTGATTGATAAAATCAATACACTGGATACAGACTCTTATGGACTTCCAAAGAAAGATCTTCTCGTTCGACTCCAAGAAGCTAAATTGGCTAAAGATGAGGCTGGTTTAGCAGCGGTTGAATCACAACTTCAAGCCTTGCAAGACTTTAATGACCGAACAGGTGTTACAACTGTGGAATACATCAAGTACTTCTACGAACACGTAAATGACGGTCGTTTGAGTGATGAACTTCGAAACAAAGTAGCTCAGTTGACTTGGACTTTGTATCAATCTCAATCCTTCCTTAAGGCAGCAGAATTGAACAAACTATTCCCAAGTATCTATCAGGCAAAACAAGAAGTGGAAGAAGCTTTGAAAGCTCAGCCAACTACTGCGAAATCAAGTCAGACAGTTCTAGATACTGAAAAAGTTGATAATCAAAGTGCCAAGACAGCTATTTATGCCTTCTTGAAAGAATTGTACGGAGACTTTATGCCTGAAGAGCATATGAATCATGTCAGCAAGGAACAAGTAGAAAGTCTTTTGAGCAAGGCAACTCAACTCTTAGAGCAAATCCAAGAAGAAGGAATCAGACAATCTTTGGGAGAAGAAGTAGAAAATCTCAAAGCTGCTACAAACAAGGCTGATGCAGACTTGGATGAAGTAAACAGTCAGGTAAAAGATGTCTTGACTCGTATCGCTAGTGTCCTTCAACAAGAGAAGGAAAATGCTGATCAAGATCCTCAGACACTTGTACTCTATCAAAAACTTTACGATATCCTCATGTCACTTCATGCTTACTTAGAAAACAATAAGGGTTCTGACGCGGACTTTGATAAGGTAGATGCTTTACTAGATCAACTTTCTGCTAAGAGTAAAGATAAGGCTGCTTTACTTGAATTGACAAAAGCTATTCTGATCTTGAATCAAGAAATCAAGTCAAAATCAATAGCGAGTGAAGAAGTAAGTCCAGAAACAAATGGTGATAAGACAAGTCCCGAAACTGAAACATCAGCAACTGCGGAATCTAACAGTGAAACTGCTAGCGACGAAAACAAACCGAGCAACGCAACAGATTCTAAACCTGCTGAATCAACTTCAGAAAAGGAAACAGCAGAATCTACAACAAGTGCTGGAAATCAAGAAAAACCAGCATAATAAAAAAGTTGGTAGATAAAAAAGTTTGTGGTCGTAGATCTAGGAGATTTTCCAATTCAAGGCTGTTTCCTATTTCTCATTGTAATTATAAACCATGGTAAGATAAGAAAACGAGCATTTCCAACCGAGGAGGTGCTCGTTTTTTGATAGTTAGAAGTAGTTTTTATCCGTCTATTTAGAGTTGATTACAAGAAATTATTGACTTGAATGTGGATATAAGATTTATTCACTGATTATAATGTTTAAATAGCGCTCCAAAGCAAAGAATTATCCTCATGAGTATGAATCTTCTAAATTAACTACCTCCAGACCGTGTTCTGTCAAGCTATAGATGATCGAACAGACCTCTTTTAAGAAACGACGGTCATGTGAAACAGTGATGAGACCGCCTGGATAGGTTGCAAAGAGTTTTCTGATTTGGGGTTGAGAAGTGGGAGAAAAGTTTCGTGTGGGTTCATCCAGAAGGAGAAAGTTTGGTTTTCGTAGCACTAAATCCAAAAGCAGGAGTTTTCCCTGTTGTCCGCCAGATAAGGAGCGAATTTGATGCTGCATTTCTGGATAACTGAAATTGAGACTAGCTAAGTGGGATTGGATTTTCTGCAGTTCCTCTTTTTCCCCAGTTTTGCTGAGATAGGCTATTGGTGATAAATCCAATTGCAGTTTTTTGTGGTAATCTTGTGGCATAAAACCAAGCGAAATCTCTCTTTTATCATTAAGAAGTTGCTGTAACTTGGCTAACAGAGTTGATTTCCCAATACCATTTGGGCCGATGATACCGATTTTTTCTTGGCCACGGACAGTTAGTTGTAGTCCCTGAGACAAAATTCGCTCGCCGATGGACAAATTTTCTTTTTCCAGTTGGATTAAGACTTTAGAAGCCGGTAATGGCTGTATATCTGAGAAGAAAAGTCTGATTTCTTCCTCTTCAAGTGGTTTTTGGGTCATAGACTGAGCTGCCTTTTCAATACGTTTTTCTTGAGAGAGAACATTTTTCATCTTTTTAGCTAATAAGCGACCGGCAGTACTGTCTTTGGTAGCTCGAAGGGCAGTTTCTACATTTTGCTTGACTCGGCGATGCTTTTTCATGGTTTTGTCATAGGCTCTCTGGTCGTTAGCAGCTTGCTGGCTTTGTCTGACAAAATTAGCCTTTCTCTGCTCACTATAGCAATCATAGTCTAAATGCTCTACTAACGTTTCTGCTTCTTTACGGTGCTTGACCAGTCGCAAGTGGACAATAGTGTCTGCCGTTTGAGAAAGAAAGTCTTCATCATGGGAAATGAAAATAACAGTTTGTCTAATATTTTGAATCTGATTTTTTAGCCAATCAACCGTCTCAAGGTCTAGGTCATTTGAAGGTTCATCTAAAAATAGGATTTCAAAGGGTTTAGCTAACTCATGGATGAGCTGAATTTTCAAAGCTTCGCCCCCTGATAGACTGCCAATCTTTTGGTCGCTAGCAAATCGATTGCTATCAAAATGCAATTCCTCAGCCAAACGATAGAGGACACTGTAATCTAAATCAATAGTATCCAAAAAGAAGTAGTCGTGTAAAGTTTTCTTTTTCAGGTCCTCAGGGACTTTTTGAGGAATGTAGGATATTGATTGATAATCAGATTGAATGTCTCCCCTGATAGTGAAATCAGGCAAAGCTTCCCCCATTAGAGTTTTAAGCAAGGTTGATTTGCCATTTCCTTCTTCGCCAATAATAGCTAGCTTTTCCCCGTCTTGGATGGTCATGTTTAAGTCTGAGACAAGGTCTCGTAAATCTTTATTTTGTGTGATGGTCAGGTGATTGATTTTTATCATATGATTGCCCTTTCTAGAATGTTCATAGTGCATAACAAAAAGCTCTACTTTACCTAGTAGAGCCAAAGTTTATGTCAAAAAACTCTATTAATACTCTTCGAAAATCTCTTCAAACCACGTCAGCGTCGCCTTACCGTAGATATATGTAACTGACTTCGTCAGTCTTATCTACAACCTCAAAGCAGTGCTTTGAGCAACCTGCGGCTAGCTTCCTAGTTTGCTTTTTGATTTTCATTGAGTATAAAATGCCGGAAGAAAGAGCATAAAAGAGCACACAAAAAGAGACAAAAACAAGATCTACTAAATAAAGGTTCTTTATTTGATAGACTTAGTCGTTCATGTCTCCATTACCTCCGAGTATTAGTATCTTTATACTATACCTTTAAGGAAATTTTGTCAACATAAAACTGGAAATTTCAATCTCTAAAATACGAGTGGTAAGCATTAGTAATGAGTTCTTTGTCTTCCATATGAGCATCCTCCTTGCTATCATGTATTCTTGCCTATAGTATAGCACCAAAAAATATAGTGATAAATATATTAAAAAATCGAATTTTAATTACAAAGTTTGGTGGGCTGATTTGTAGCTTTTTCATGGTATAATCAAGAGAGTAAATATTTATGGAGGAAGTATGAAATTAAATATTCAAGAAATTCGTAAGCAGTCTGAAGGCTTGCATTTTGAACAAACCTTAGACCTAGCCGCAGACCTGCGTGCACGTAATCAAGAAATTTTAGATGTAAAAGATATCCTTGCAGTTGGGAAAGTACAGTACGAAGACCGTATGTATTTCTTAGATTATCAGTTGTCTTATACCATTGTTCTTGCTTCAAGTCGCAGTATGGAGCCAGTTGAGTTAGTTGAATCGTATCCAGTAACGGAAGTTTTCATGGAAGGCGCAACCAACCAGCTAGATCAAGAAGTTTTAGATGATGATTTGGTCTTGCCTATCGAAAATGGAGAACTTGACCTTGCTGAGAGCGTGTCAGACAATATCCTGCTGAACATTCCTATCAAGGTCTTGACGGCTGAAGAAGAAGCTGGTCAAGGATTTGTGTCAGGAAATGACTGGCAAATCATGACTGAGGAAGAATACCAAGCTCAACAAGCTGTTAAGAAAGAAGAAAACAGTCCTTTTGCTGGCTTACAAGGACTATTTGATGGAGACGAATAATGGTCTTGTCAAAAAAACGTGCACGAAAGGTGCTAGAAGAAATCATTGCTCTTTTTCCAGATGCTAAGCCAAGTCTTGATTTTACCAATCATTTTGAACTCTTGGTTGCGGTCATGTTGTCAGCACAGACAACGGATGCAGCGGTAAATAAGGCCACACCAGGTCTCTTTTCTGCCTTTCCAACGCCACAAGCCATGTCTGTGGCGACTGAAAGTGAGATTGCTTCACACATTTCTCGCCTGGGACTGTATCGAAATAAGGCTAAATTCCTTAAAAAATGTGCCCAACAGTTACTAGACGATTTTGATGGTCAAGTCCCTCAAACACGAGAGGAATTAGAGAGTTTGGCAGGTGTTGGTCGCAAGACAGCTAATGTTGTCATGAGTGTAGGATTTGGGATTCCAGCCTTTGCAGTGGATACTCATGTGGAGCGTATTTGCAAACACCACGATATCGTCAAAAAATCAGCGACACCACTTGAGGTGGAAAAGCGGGTCATGGATATCTTGCCGCCTGAGCAGTGGTTAGCTGCCCATCAGGCCATGATTTATTTTGGAAGAGCCATTTGTCATCCTAAAAATCCAGAGTGTGACCAGTACTCACAGTTATATGATTTTAGCAATTTATAAGATGGGGTTTCAAAAGTTTTTGCTTGATTTTAAGCATGCTTTGTGCTATAGTATTTGATAACTAAATATTCCTTTAAACCTGTCCCGTGAGGCAGGCAAGGAGAACGATTAAGTAGTAGGGTGAAGTCTATACTGTTTGCAGTAGGGCTCGCTTGGCTATACATTTCAAGTCTCCTTGTTTAAGGAGACTTTTCTTTTTGGAGGTTTATCATGAAGGCAAAAGAAGTTGTAGACGAATTGACTGTCAAACGAGCGATTACGCGTATTACTTATGAGATTATCGAACGCAACAAAGATTTGAATAAGATCGTCTTGGCTGGTATTAAAACTCGTGGTGTATTTATCGCCCACCGAATCCAAGAACGTTTGGAGCAACTAGAAAATCTTTCAGTTCCTGTTGTGGAATTGGATACAAAACCTTTCCGTGATGATGTTAAAAGTGGAGAAGATACTTCTTTGGTTTCTGTCGATGTGACAGACCGCGAAGTTATCTTGGTGGACGATGTGCTTTATACAGGCCGCACTATCCGTGCTGCTATTGATAATATTGTAGGTCATGGTCGTCCTGCGCGCGTGAGTTTAGCAGTTCTAGTAGATCGTGGACATAGAGAATTGCCAATCCGTCCAGATTACGTTGGAAAAAATATCCCAACCAGTCGTTCTGAAGAAATCATCGTAGAGATGACAGAACTTGATGGCCAAGACAGAGTTCTGATTACTGAAGAAGCTTAGAAAGCTAAAGGAGTAGCCATGTCAGAAAATCAACAAGCATTGAACCATGTGGTGTCCATGGAAGACCTCACTGTCGATCAAGTGATGAAATTGATCAAGCGAGGAATTGAGTTTAAAAATGGAGCTCAGCTTCCCTATGAAGACCATTCAATTGTCTCCAATCTTTTCTTTGAGGATTCTACACGGACGCATAAGTCCTTTGAAGTGGCAGAGATTAAACTGGGATTGGAACGACTTGACTTTGATGTGAAGACTAGTTCAGTCAATAAGGGTGAAACACTTTATGATACCATTTTGACTTTGTCTGCTTTAGGAGTTGACGTCTGTGTGATTCGTCACCCAGAGGTTGACTACTACAGAGAGTTAATTGCTAGTCCCACGATTACGACTTCCATCATCAATGGTGGAGATGGTTCGGGCCAACACCCTAGCCAGAGCTTGCTTGATTTGATGACTATTTATGAGGAATTTGGTCACTTTGAGGGGCTCAAGGTCGCTATTGCAGGTGACTTGGACCATTCACGCGTTGCCAAATCCAATATGCAGATTTTGAAACGCTTAGGTGCAGAACTTTATTTTGCTGGACCTGAGGAATGGAGAAGTCAAGAGTTTGCAGACTATGGACAGTTTGTAACTATTGATGAAATCATTGATCAGGTGGATGTCATGATGTTTCTCCGTGTGCAACATGAACGCCATGATAGTGGTGCAGTCTTTTCAAAAGAAGACTACCATGCCCAACATGGCTTAACACAAGAACGTTACGAGCGCTTGAAAGAAACAGCAATCCTTATGCACCCAGCTCCAGTCAATCGTGATGTAGAAATCGCAGACCACTTGGTTGAAGCACCAAAATCACGGATTGTCCAACAAATGACCAATGGTGTTTTTGTTCGAATGGCAATCTTAGAATCCGTACTGGCGAGTAGAAACGCCAACTAAAACACAAGACGTTAAAAGACGCCAGTGAGCGTCCACGAGAGGTGAAAATATGACAAAAAGACTTCTAGTATTAGAAGATGGCACAGTTTTTGAAGGCAAGGCCTTCGGAGCAGATATTGATGTAACAGGCGAAATCGTCTTTAATACAGGCATGACCGGCTACCAAGAATCCATTACAGACCAGTCTTATAATGGACAAATCTTGACCTTTACTTATCCTTTGGTAGGAAATTATGGAATCAACCGTGATGATTACGAATCCATTATTCCAACTTGTAAGGGAGTCGTTGTTTTTGAAGAAGCACGTAGAGCAAGTAACTGGCGCAATCAAATGACCTTGGATGAATTTTTGAAAGCCAAGAAAATTCCAGGTATTTCAGGAATTGATACGCGTGCCCTTACAAAGATTATCCGTAAGCATGGTACCATGCGTGCAACCTTGACCCATGTTGGGGATAGTATGGACCATGTGACGGACCAGCTCCAAGCGACAGTCTTGCCGACAGACAATATCAAGCAGGTTTCTACTAAAACATCCTATCCAGCTCCAGGAGTTGGTTTGAGCGTGGTGCTAGTGGACTTTGGTCTCAAGCACTCAATCTTACGTGAGCTTTCTAAACGCAACTGTAACGTGACAGTTGTTCCTTATTCGACAACGGCTGAAGAAATTCTCCATCTCAATCCTGACGGAGTTATGTTGTCAAACGGTCCAGGTAACCCAGAAGATGTTCCACAGGCACTGGATATGATTCGTGGTGTGCAAGGAAAAATTCCAATTTTTGGTATCTGTATGGGACACCAACTCTTTGCTATGGCAAATGGTGCTAAGACCTATAAGATGAAATTTGGACACCGTGGATTCAACCATGCGGTTCGCGAAATTGCTACCGGACGTGTGGATTTTACAAGTCAAAACCATGGTTATGCAGTTAGCCGTGAGGATTTGCCAGAGCACTTGATTATTACCCATGAAGAAATCAATGACAAGTCAGTTGAAGGTGTGCGTCACAGATACCAACCTGCTTTCTCTGTTCAATATCACCCAGACGCAGCACCTGGTCCACACGACGCAAGCTACCTATTCGACGAGTTTATCGAGATGATGGAAGCTTTTAAACAATCAAACTAAGAACGAGTAAAAGCTCGTCGGAGAATTTATTTAATTGAACACGGACGGAAAGCTCGGAATTTAGAGAAACCAATTTGGATTGTCAATCCTTCCTTGGTTTCCTAAAAATCAATCGCTTTCTATTCGTCCTTTGTATCTTATTTAATGTCGCTCTGTGAGGCGACGAATAGAAAGGCAGGTCGTTTCTTTTAGTCGCTATCAGGCGAACTAAAAACTCCCTGCACTAGATTTTTTACCGAAAAGTATCGTTTCGCTAAAAAATCGTCGGAGAATTTATTTAATGGCAACCTGAGAGTTGCCGAATAGAAAGGAGAAGATACATTGTTCGCGGAAGTGAACACGCCCTAAGAACTGTGTGAAAAAGATAAACATCGTCTTGACGCTGAAGGCGTCTGCACCGAGTTTCCTATTTTCACTGTGTTCTTTACGGGCTTTGTATCATAAACTATGCCTAAACGTACTGATATTCAAAAAATTATGGTGATTGGTTCTGGTCCGATTATTATTGGTCAGGCTGCTGAGTTTGACTACGCTGGGACCCAGGCTTGCTTGTCGTTGAAAGAGGAAGGTTATGAGGTTGTCTTGGTTAACTCAAACCCTGCCACCATCATGACGGACAAGGAGATTGCGGACAAGGTTTATATTGAACCGATTACACTTGAGTTTGTAACGCGTATTCTTCGTAAGGAACGTCCAGATGCCTTGCTACCAACCCTTGGTGGTCAGACAGGGCTCAACATGGCCATGGAATTGTCTAAAAATGGTATCCTAGATGAACTTGGTGTTGAGCTTCTGGGAACTAAATTATCTGCCATTGACCAAGCGGAGGACCGTGACCTCTTTAAACAATTGATGGAAGAGCTCAACCAACCAATTCCAGAATCTGAAATTGTTAACACAGTAGAAGAAGCAGTTGCCTTTGCAGCAACAATTGGCTACCCAGTCATCGTTCGTCCAGCCTTTACACTTGGTGGTACTGGTGGTGGTATGTGTGCTAATGAGGAAGAATTGCGTGAAATCGCTGAAAATGGATTGAAATTGTCACCTGTGACCCAATGTTTGATTGAGCGTTCAATCGCAGGTTTCAAGGAAATCGAATACGAAGTGATGCGTGACTCAGCTGACAATGCCTTGGTTGTTTGTAACATGGAAAACTTTGACCCAGTCGGGATTCACACAGGAGATTCCATTGTATTTGCCCCAGCTCAGACTATGTCAGACTATGAAAACCAAATGCTTCGTGACGCAAGCTTGAGCATTATTCGTACCCTCAAGATTGAAGGGGGATGTAACGTTCAGCTGGCCCTTGACCCACACAGCTTCAAGTACTATGTTATCGAAGTAAACCCTCGTGTATCGCGTTCGTCAGCCCTTGCTTCTAAGGCTACAGGTTACCCAATCGCTAAATTGGCTGCTAAGATTGCAGTCGGTTTGACCTTGGATGAGGTTATCAACCCAGTTACAGGTTCAACTTATGCTATGTTTGAGCCAGCCCTCGACTACGTCGTTGCCAAGATTCCACGTTTCCCATTTGATAAGTTTGAAAAGGGTGAACGTCGTCTTGGGACTCAGATGAAGGCAACTGGAGAAGTTATGGCAATTGGCCGTAACATCGAAGAGTCACTTCTTAAAGCTTGTCGCTCCCTTGAAATTGGGGTTCACCACAATGAAATGCCAGAACTTGCAGCAGTTTCTGATGATGCCTTGATTGAAAAAGTTGTCAAAGCCCAAGATGACCGTCTCTTCTACGTGTCAGAAGCTATTCGCCGTGGTTACACACCAGAAGAAATTGCTGAATTGACAAAGATTGATATCTTCTATCTGGATAAACTCTTGCATATCTTTGAAATTGAACAGGAGTTGGGAGCTCATCCACAAGATCTAGACGTTTTGAAAACTGCCAAACTCAATGGTTTCTCAGACCGTAAGATTGCTGAACTTTGGGAAACGACTGCAGACCAAGTTCGTCAGCTTCGTTTGGAAAACAAGATTGTCCCAGTCTACAAGATGGTAGATACTTGTGCGGCAGAGTTTGACTCTGAAACACCATATTTCTATTCAACCTATGGATGGGAAAATGAGTCTATCAAGTCTGATAAGGAATCTGTCCTAGTCCTAGGTTCAGGTCCAATCCGTATCGGTCAAGGGGTTGAGTTTGACTACGCAACTGTTCACTCGGTTAAGGCTATCCAGGCTGCTGGCTATGAAGCCATCATCATGAATTCAAACCCAGAGACCGTTTCAACAGACTTTTCTGTATCAGATAAGCTCTACTTTGAACCATTGACTTTCGAAGATGTTATGAACGTCATTGATTTGGAACAACCAAAAGGTGTTATCGTTCAGTTTGGTGGTCAGACAGCCATTAACCTTGCGGAGCCATTGGCAAAAGCAGGTGTGACCATCCTTGGTACACAGGTTGCTGACTTGGACCGCGCGGAAGACCGTGACCTCTTTGAGCAAGCTCTTAAAGACTTAGATATTCCTCAGCCACCAGGACAAACGGCTACCAATGAAGAAGAAGCAGTTCTTGCAGCTCGCAAGATTGGGTTCCCAGTTCTTGTCCGCCCATCTTATGTCTTGGGTGGACGTGCCATGGAAATCGTTGAAAACGAAGAGGACCTCCGTTCTTACATGCGTACCGCTGTTAAGGCTAGTCCAGACCACCCAGTGCTTGTTGACTCATACATCGTTGGGCAAGAGTGTGAAGTTGATGCCATTTCAGACGGAGAAAATGTTCTTATCCCTGGTATCATGGAGCATATCGAACGTGCCGGTGTCCACTCAGGTGACTCAATGGCCGTTTATCCTCCACAAACCTTGTCGCAAAAGGTGCAAGAAACAATCGCAGACTATACTAAACGCCTAGCAATTGGTCTTAACTGTCTTGGAATGATGAACAT
Source organism: Streptococcus sp. Marseille-Q7156 (assembly GCF_965119495.1). Next base: position 651,740 of record NZ_CBCPLU010000001.1, read on the forward strand.
CCAGTTTGTTATTAAGGATGAAAAAGTCTACGTTATTGAGGTCAATCCACGTGCCAGCCGTACCGTTCCATTCCTTTCTAAGGTTACCAATATTCCTATGGCTCAGGTAGCGACCAAGCTCATTCTTGGTCAAAGTTTATCAGAACTTGGCTACCAAGATGGTCTTTACCCTGAAAGCACTCGCGTTCATATCAAGGCACCTGTCTTCTCCTTCACGAAACTAGCTAAGGTAGATAGCTTACTCGGGCCTGAAATGAAGTCAACAGGTGAAGTTATGGGTTCTGATACGACTTTGGAAAAAGCTCTCTATAAAGCCTTTGAAGCTTCTTACTTACACTTGCCAACCTTTGGTAACGTTGTATTTACCATCGCTGATGATGCAAAAGAAGAAGCCTTGGACTTAGCTCGTCGTTTCCAAAATATTGGCTATGGAATCCTCGCGACAGAAGGGACAGCAACCTTCTTTGCCAGTCATGGCTTGCAAGCCCAACCTGTTGGTAAGATTGGTGATGACGATAAGGATATTCCAAGCTTTGTTCGTAAAGGAAGAATTCAAGCTATCATTAATACAGTAGGAACCAAACGAACTGCAGACGAAGATGGTGAGCAGATTCGCCGTTCAGCTATTGAACACGGAGTGCCCCTCTTCACAGCCCTAGATACAGCTAACGCCATGCTCAAAGTATTGGAAAGCCGTAGTTTTGTTACAGAAGCAATCTAGTTTAGAAAAGTTTTTCACAGTTTAAAAGCCAGCGTCAGAAAACGCTGGCTTTTGCGATATTAGTTCATGCTATTCAACTATCAGTTCTTCACTCAATGATAATTATGAATTGTGATACGATAAGAATAAATTGAGAATGGTTTATGATGTTAATCGTTCCCCTTTTTTGTAATTCTAGTATATCAGAGTCAATATATATTTGTATGGTACTACCTTTTGCAAAAATGGCTATTTCAGGTTAAAAAAACGACATTTCAGATTTTCTGTTCCAGAAATAGCTATCGCTATGATATAATTATTTTATGATTATTACTATTCCTATAAAAAACCAAAAAGATATTGGCACACCATCTGATTCAGTCGTTGTTCTCGGCTATTTTGATGGTATACACAAGGGGCATCAAGAATTATTTCGCGTTGCCAATAAGGCTGCGAGAAAGGATTTATTGCCTATCGTCGTTATGACCTTTAATGAATCTCCAAAGATCGCTTTAGAGCCTTATCATCCTGATCTGTTTTTACATATTTTGAACCCTGCTGAACGTGAAAGAAAATTAAAACGAGAAGGCGTAGAAGAATTATATCTCCTTGATTTTAGTAGTCAATTCGCTAGTCTCACGGCAGAAGAATTTTTTGCAACTTATATCAAGGCTATGAATGCCAAAATTATTGTTGCAGGTTTTGATTATACATTTGGTTCTGACCAAAAAACGGCAGAAGACTTAAAGGATTACTTTGATGGAGAAGTCATTATCGTTCCACCTGTAGAAGATGAGAAAGGAAAGATTAGTTCAACTCGTATCCGTCAAGCTATTTTAGATGGAAATGTGAAAGAAGCAGGAGAACTTTTGGGGGCACCGCTTCCATCAAGAGGTATGGTGGTTCATGGCAATGCTCGTGGTCGTACGATTGGTTATCCGACAGCGAATTTGGTGCTTTTAGATCGTACTTATATGCCAGCAGATGGCGTTTATGTCGTTGATGTTGAGATTCAAAGACAGAAGTATCGTGCCATGGCTAGTGTCGGGAAAAATGTGACCTTTGATGGAGAAGAAGCCCGTTTTGAAGTCAATATTTTTGATTTTAATCAAGATATTTATGGGGAAACCGTCATGGTTTATTGGCTTGATCGCATTCGAGATATGACCAAATTTGACTCAGTCGACCAATTAGTGGATCAGTTAAAGGCAGATGAAGAAGTTGCTCGGAATTGGTCTTAAGAAATTGAGTAAACAAAAAAGAGGTTGTCTGTAACCCAAAAGATAGATGAATAAGTCTAACTTTTGAGGTCACGACACTACCTCTTTTTATTCTTTTTCAAAGGTGAATCCTTCTCCAAGGATTTCATGGGCTTCTGTAATGGTTATAAAGGCTTGAGGATCGATTCGATGAATCATTTCCTTCATTTTCACAATCTCATTTCTACCGACAATACAGTAGATAATCTTCAAATCTTTTTGACTATAGTAGCCTTGACCAGAAATAAAAGTAACGCCTCTTCCCAGGTCATCATTAATCGCTTTAGCAAGTTGGTCAGGACGTTTTGTGATAATCATAAAGCCTTTACCAGCATAGCCTCCTTCGCCAATCAAATCAATAACACGCGAAACGATAAAATCAAACAAGAGCGTGTAGGAAACCAATCTCAAATCCTTGAAGATGATGAGAATCAGCATGAGAATACAAAAATCTAAGATAAAGAGCAACTTCCCCATAGATATATGAGTGTATTTATTGAGAATACGAGCTAGAATATCAGTTCCGCCCGTTGTACCTCCAGCATTAAAGATAATTCCAAGACCGATTCCCAATAGAATTCCCGCTATAAGAGCTGTGATTAGTAAATCACCTTGAAGATCAATATGAAGGGGAATACGTTCAAAAAAGGCTAACCAGGCGGATAAAGCTAAGGTTCCAAGCAAACTAGAATAGAGAGATTTTGCTCCAAATATTTTCCAAGCCAGGATGAAAAGGGGAATGTTAATCAGCAAGTTCATGAGCGAAACAGGGATTTTAAAAAGATAAAAGGTGATGAGGGTAATACCTGTCGCCCCTCCTTCAAAGAGATGATGAGGAACTACAAAATAAGTCAGCCCAAAAGCATAAATAGCAGCACCTAGTAAAATGGTAAAAATGGGGTAAATTTTTTTAATCATAGGAAACCTCTTTTCTTATAAGTTGATTATATCAAATTTTTACGGAAAATTTGATTGACTCCATTAGGATTTTTAATCTTTTTTTGATATAATTAGAAGTAAGAAAACCAATCTGAATCCTAAAATAGAAAGATTGATACTATGACAAAAATTAAGATTGTAACCGATTCATCTGTTACTATTGAACCTGAACTCGTAAAACAATTAGATATTACAATTGTTCCATTATCTGTAATGATTGATAATGTTGTTTATTCTGATGCTGATTTGAAAGAAGAAGGTAAATTTCTTCAGTTGATGCAAGCAAGTAAGAATCTTCCTAAGACAAGTCAACCGCCTGTAGGTGTCTTCGCTGAAGTTTTTGAAAACCTATGCAAAGATGGTAGCCAGATTCTTGCTATTCATATGTCCCATGCTCTTTCGGGGACTGTAGAAGCAGCACGTCAAGGTGCCAGCCTATCTACTGCCGACGTGACAGTTATCGATAGTTCCTTTACTGACCAAGCCTTGAAATTCCAAGTTGTTGAGGCTGCGAAATTAGCACAAGAAGGCAAAGATATGGAGACGATTTTAGCTCATGTAGAAGAGGTTAAAAACAACACAGAACTTTATATTGGCGTTTCTACTCTAGAAAATCTAGTAAAAGGTGGACGAATTGGCCGTGTAACTGGATTGTTGAGCTCACTTCTCAATATCCGTGTTGTCATGCAAATGAAAGACCATGAATTGCAGCCAATTGTTAAAGGTCGTGGAGCTAAAACTTTTAAAAAATGGTTGGATGAGTTGATAACATCACTCGCTGAACGTTCTGTAGCAGAGATTGGAATTTCATATTCTGGTGGTGCTGATTGGGCGAAAGAGATGAAAGAAAGCTTACAAGCCTATGTTGAACAGCCAATTTCTGTTTTGGAAACGGGTTCCATTATTCAAACGCACACAGGTGAGAATGCTTGGGCTATTTTGGTACGTTACCATTCCTAAAAAAATAAAGAAAATGCGAATAAACAGCGTTTTTAACTTGACCTATAAGGGATTTTAGGATATGATTATATTTGTTAATTAGAAATTAATTTGGAGGAATCATTAACATGGCAAACAAACAAGATTTGATCGCTAAAGTAGCAGAAGCTACAGAATTGACTAAGAAAGACTCAGCAGCAGCAGTTGAAGCTGTATTTTCAGCAGTAGCTGACTACCTTGCAGCTGGTGAAAAAGTTCAATTGATCGGTTTTGGTAACTTTGAAGTTCGTGAGCGTGCTGCACGTAAAGGTCGCAACCCACAAACTGGTAAAGAAATCACAATTGCAGCTTCTAAAGTTCCAGCATTCAAAGCTGGTAAAGCTCTTAAAGACGCTGTTAAATAATCAGCCTTTAAAAAGCCTATCATATCAAGCATTTGAGCTTGTGTGACAGGCTTTTTTTGTGTATAGGGGGCAAAACATTATTTTCCCTTTGTTACTTGTTTTAGGATGATATCAATCTGCGTTTTCATTGTTTTATAAGGGAGATGAGTTTTTATTGTTTATCCGTAGGATGATCGACTATTTTAAATAATACTGTATTTCTAGCTTATACTCTTCGAAAATCTCTTCAAACCAAGTCAGCTTCACCTTGGATTATATATGTGACTGACTTCGTCAGTCTTATCTACAACCTCAAAGCAGTGCTTTGAGCAACCTGCGGCTAGCTTCCTAGTTTTCTCTTTGATTTTCATTGAGTATTATTTGTCTCAAAATCAAACCATGAAGATGGATAATTGCATTCTATGATATTATATCGATTTTCAGCTGAAGTCATATTAAAAATATTTAAGTAGAAAGAAAAGTCATATACTGTCTATTGAAAATATTATAAATCAGATACAAAGACAGGTGAAACCTTCTGTGTTATACTAGAGATATGTTAGATTTGAAAGAATATGGTATCGTCATGTGGCCGGAGGAGAAGATCCTTTCTTTTCGTGAGAAACTCCTCAACTGGTATGATGGAAACAAGCGAGATTTACCGTGGCGTAGAAGTAAAAATCCTTATCATATCTGGGTGTCTGAAATTATGCTCCAGCAGACCAGGGTGGATACGGTTATTCCTTACTATGAACGGTTCTTGGACTGGTTTCCAACAGTGGAAAGTTTGGCGAATGCGTCTGAAGAGCGTTTGTTGAAGGCTTGGGAGGGACTGGGATATTATTCTCGAGTTCGTAATATGCAGGCTGCAGCCCAGCAGATTATGACTGACTTTGGTGGTCAATTTCCAAACACCTATGAAGGAATTTCCAGTTTGAAAGGAATTGGCCCTTACACGGCAGGAGCCATATCCAGTATTGCTTTTAACTTGCCTGAGCCAGCTGTAGATGGTAATGTTATGCGTGTTTTGGCCCGCCTGTTCGAAGTCAACCATGATATTGGGATTCCAAGTAATCGCAAAATTTTTCAGGCAATGATGGAAATCCTGATTGACCCAGAAAGGCCTGGTGACTTTAATCAAGCCTTGATGGACTTGGGCTCAGATATTGAGGCGCCTGTAAATCCAAGACCAGAAGAAAGCCCAGTTAAGGACTTCAGTGCGGCATATCAGAATGGCACAATGGACCGTTATCCAATTAAGGCTCCCAAGAAAAAGCCTGTCCCAATTTATCTTAAAGCCTTGGTGGTCAAAAATACTCAAGGACAATTTTTACTTGAAAAAAATGAGAGTGAAAAGTTGTTGGCAGGATTTTGGCATTTTCCCTTGATAGAAGTAGATGAGTTTTCGCAAGAGGAGCAGTTTGACCTCTTTCATCAGGTTGCAGAAAAAAGTGTAAACTTTGGCCCCAGTCCAGAAGAGAGTTTCCAGCAGGACTATGACCTAGAAGTTGATTGGCTTGATGTTTGTTTTGAGACTGTCAAGCATGTCTTTAGCCATCGAAAGTGGCATGTTCAAATTGTAGCAGGTCAGGTGACTGACTTTCATGATTTTTCAGATAGGGAAGTTCGCTGGCTTTCACCAGAAGAGTTCAAGGATGTTCCACTTGCCAAACCCCAACAAAAAATCTGGCAGGCTTATGCACAAGCCAACTTAGACAGTAGCAAAGACTAGCTATTGTGTCTTCTTGCTATTTTTTTGGTATAATAGTAGAGAAAAAGGTGAACATATGAAAAAAATATTAATTGTAGATGATGAAAAACCAATCTCAGATATTATCAAGTTTAATATGACCAAGGAAGGTTACGAAGTTGTAACTGCTTTTAACGGTCGTGAAGCGCTAGAGCAATTTGAAGCAGAGCAGCCAGATATTATTATTTTGGATTTGATGCTTCCAGAAATTGATGGTTTAGAAGTTGCGAAGACTATTCGCAAGACTAGTAGTGTGCCTATTATCATGCTGTCAGCTAAGGATAGCGAATTTGATAAGGTTATCGGTTTGGAGCTTGGAGCGGATGACTATGTAACCAAACCCTTCTCAAATCGTGAGCTGCAGGCGCGTGTCAAAGCTCTCCTTCGTCGCACGGACTTGGTTTCTGTAGATAATCAAGAATCAGATGAAAATAAAACTCAACCCTTGCAAATTGGGGACTTGGAGATTGTTCCAGATGCCTATGTTGCTAAGAAATATGGTGAAGAACTAGACTTAACTCACCGTGAATTTGAACTCTTGTACCACTTGGCTTCTCATATCGGTCAAGTGATTACACGCGAACACTTGCTTGAAACGGTCTGGGGTTACGACTATTTCGGAGACGTTCGAACAGTTGACGTAACTATCAGACGTTTGCGTGAGAAGATTGAAGATACACCAAGTCGTCCTGAATATATCCTAACACGTCGCGGTGTTGGTTATTATATGAGAAATAATGATTAAACTAATTAAAGATACAGTTTTAACCAGTGATTTTATCTTTATCCTCATTCTACTTGGCTTTATTTTAGTAGTGACCTTACTTTTGCTAGAAAATCGTCGGGATAATATTCGGTTGAAGCAAATCAATCAAAAGGTAAAAGACCTGATTGCAGGAGATTATTCTCAGGTTTTGGATATGCAGGGAAGCTCTGAAATTACCAATATTACTAATAATCTCAATGATTTATCAGAAGTAATTCGTTTAACCCAAGAAAATCTGGAACAAGAGAGTAAACGATTACATAGTATCCTCTCTTATATGACGGACGGAGTCCTTGCGACCAATCGTCGTGGCAAGATTACCATGATTAATGACATGGCTAAGAAACAGTTAGGTGTTCAGAAAGAAGATGTTCTAAACAAAAGTATTCTAGAATTGCTTAAGATTGAAGATGAGTATGAACTTCGTGATTTAATCACCCAAATTCCTGAGCTCATGATTGATTCCCAGGATGCTAATGGTGAGTATCTGAGCCTCCGTGTTCGCTTTGCCTTGATTCGTCGAGAGTCTGGCTTTATTTCGGGTCTGGTTGCTGTTTTACACGATACGACAGAGCAGGAGAAGGAAGAACGCGAACGAAGACTCTTCGTATCCAATGTTAGCCATGAGCTACGGACACCCTTAACCAGTGTTAAGTCTTATCTTGAAGCCTTGGATGAGGGAGCTTTGTGTGAAACCGTAGCACCAGACTTTATCAAGGTATCTCTAGATGAAACCAACCGTATGATGCGAATGGTGACGGATCTCCTCCATCTCTCACGGATTGATAATGCGACCAGTCACCTAGATGTGGAACTGATTAACTTTACTGCCTTTATTACCTTTATCCTCAACCGTTTTGATCAGATAAGAGGGCAGGATGAAGAGAAGAAATACGAACTGGTGAGAGATTACCCCATTACCTCAGTTTGGATAGAGATAGATACAGATAAGATGACACAGGTGATTGATAATATTCTTAACAATGCCATCAAGTATTCGCCAGATGGTGGGAAAATCACAGTGACTATGAAGACGACTGATGATCAGATGATTTTATCCATCTCAGACCAAGGTTTGGGTATTCCTAAGCAGGATTTACCACGTATTTTTGACCGTTTTTATCGTGTGGATCGTGCTAGAAGTCGTGCCCAGGGTGGTACAGGTCTAGGACTGTCTATTGCCAAAGAAATTATCAAACAACATAAGGGCTTTATTTGGGCCAAGAGTGAATACGGTAAGGGATCAACTTTCACAATTGTGCTCCCTTATGATAAGGATGCAGTGAAAGAAGAAGTATGGGAGGATGAAGTAGAAGACTAGAATGAGTGAAACAGGCTTTAAATACAGTATTTTAGCGTCGGGTTCCAGTGGAAATTCCTTTTATCTGGAAACTCCAAAAAAGAAGCTTTTAGTGGATGCAGGCTTATCTGGTAAGAAAATTACCAGCCTACTTGCTGAAATTAATCGTAAGCCAGAAGACTTGGATGCCATCTTGATTACCCATGAGCATTCAGATCATATCCATGGAGTAGGCGTTTTGGCTCGCAAGTATGGTATGGATTTATATGCCAATGAAAAGACCTGGCAGGCTATGGAAAATAGCAAGTATCTCGGCAAGGTGGATTCTTCGCAAAAGCATATCTTTGAGATGGGCAAAACCAAAACCTTTGGAGATATTGACATCGAGAGTTTTGGTGTAAGCCATGATGCAGTCGCACCGCAGTTCTATCGCTTTATGAAAGATGATAAAAGTTTTGTCCTTTTGACAGATACAGGTTATGTCAGTGACCGTATGGCAGGAATTGTTGAAAATGCGGACGGCTATCTTATCGAGTCCAACCATGATGTAGAGATTTTGCGAGCAGGTTCTTATGCTTGGCGACTCAAACAACGAATCCTATCGGATCTGGGTCACCTTTCTAACGAGGATGGCGCTGAAGCCATGATTCGGACGCTAGGAAATCGCACTAAGAAAATCTACCTTGGCCATCTATCCAAGGAAAACAATATCAAGGAGCTGGCTCACATGACCATGGTCAATCAGCTAGCACAAGCTGATCTGGGAGTCGGAGTAGACTTTAAAGTTTATGATACCTCACCAGATACCGCAACACCATTGACAGATATATAAAAGAGGCTGGGAAAAGTCTTTAAAATTAAAGGCTCTTTGTCAACTGTAGTGGGTTGATATAATAGTCTTAGACCTTGATTTTTCAAGGTCTTTTTTGAATTTGGTCAATTTTTGGTCAACTTTTTTTATAAAAAAATTATTGACTTAATAATTCTCTAACACGTTTGTTTTCTGATTCTTCTTTTTCCTTGATTAAATGACCATATGTTTGAGTTATTTGTGTAATATCTTTATGTCCCATATTTGAAGCTATAACCCAGATATCGATTCCATAACCTAACATAATACTTGCGTATGTGTGCCTAATACCTGTAGCTGATAAATCGAGTGGTTTGAGTTTCAACTTCTTGAGATGTTCTCTTAAACGCTTATTCACTTCGTGATTACTTGGAACGATAGTATACAAATCGAAAAAGATATGATTTTCTTTATTTTTAATATTTGTTTGTTCAATATCTCTACTTTGAATCTCTTTTAATTGATTCAAAACATTCAATGTTTCTGAATCGACTGGAATAGTTCGAACAGAAGTAGCTGTTTTTGCTGGTCGCCATTCTTTCTTTCTAGGGTCATAGCGCCTGTATGTTTTGATTTCTTGAGTTTCATTCAAAACACAATCCCATGTTAAGCCTAGCACCTCACCGAAACGCAAGCCAGTTTTTAGTTGAATAAAAAGAAGATAGTCAATAATATTAAACTTCAGTTCAATATTATGTTTTACCTCTTTCAATAATTTATGATAATCAGCTGAACTCTTGATAGCTTTTTCTTTTTTAATCTTTCGGCTTGCTTGTCCTGTAATAACAACACCATCTGTAAAATCAATGATTGATAACTTATCTTTTTTCGCAAATTGAATGACTTTTCTAACTTCCGAATTTAAACGCCGAACCGTATCTTTTCCAACTCTTTTTGCGTATTCGTTGATAAATTCTTGATACTCACTATAAGTGATGTTAGTAGCTGATTTATCTTTGAAATAATCTAAAATAAGTTTACCTCTATGTTTATGATGTGCAATTGTCCCTTGACTTTTATTTAAAGGAATTATTTGCAGATTATACCATTCCTGCCATAATTGATAGAGAGAAATATTTGAATCAATTACGTTACCGTTTAATAACTCTAATTCAATTTTACTTGCTTCCAATATTGCTTCTTTTTTCGTTTGAAATCCTGAGTTTGAAGCAACTACCTTTTTATTCTTATCAAATATTCTATAATCCCAAGTTTTCTTTTTACCTCTTTGTCTGTATGAAATTGCCATACGATTATCCTTTCTTTTTAAAAAGATAACCAAGACATCGTCTTGGCTATTATATCATGTTTCTTTTAATAACTCTGAGAAATGCTGTTCAAAAAATGCTCTCGTCTTAGAAGCAAGAAATATGTATTTTCCACCCTGATTTTGCGGATACTTTACAAAACCATCTTTATTTTTATCAATATCAACTTTTGACCGAATATCAGCTCGATAGAGAACATTTTCTAACAGCCAAGGTCTAGAGACTGAAACCATCTCTAAAACCTCGGATAAGCTCATATATTTCCCTTCTGAAGCTTGCTTCTTCATATTGAGATATTCTTCCTTTTCTACAATGATATGTGTGTTGGGAAGATTTACTTCTAAATTGTCTATTTTGATTAAAATCTTATCTGTCATATAATTTTTCCTTATTCTATGATAAAATAGGAGCAGAAATATTGTTTATTATTTCTACTAGTTTGAGTTATCGCTACCCTCGCTTTGGTCGGTTGAGTCTGTAGTGATAACTTTTCTTTTACTATCAATATTTTTTTCTTTCTTAATTCTTTCCAATATATCTGAAGCAATTTTTCGAAATTCTTCTTCATTTTCTACACTTTTTAATGTGTAGGTATCTAATTTTTTAAATGCTTGTTTCGATTTTTCTTTTAAATCACGTGTAGCTGTGTAATTCCATAATTCAATTTTGATAACCTTATTCTTTTCATCATGAACCATTTTGATTATAAACCTGATTCTTCTCATTAGTTGATGATATTCTTGATTTTTCTTACCAAACCACGAATCACACCAATCCCAATAAGTATCTGAATTTGTAATAATTGTTAAGTCATTGATGATGTACGCATCTTTAAACCGTGAACTAAGCTGAGTTGCAGAATCTGGCTCTAATACTTGAAACAGTTCTCTAAATGTCATGCCACAACTTGCATCTAATTCATTGATTACAATCGTTTTTTCCCCTTTATAACCTGAACCCAAATCGAATCGTTTCTTATTGATGGATGGGGTATGTGCGCCTAATCTATCATGTTCTTCTGCAAGTAAGCGTGCTAGATATGATTTTCCTGTTCCTCCTTCAGCTTGGATATAAATACCTGTATGATTTCGTTCGCCCTTACTCATACGAATAAACTCCTTATGAATATATTCTTGTCTGTTTTCCTCGAACTGCCTTTTATTTGAATTCCATGCTTTTTGTGCTATCCGTTGAGTGAATTGCTCAAATAATTGTTGTTTTGCTTCCATTATAAGAAGTCCTTCCTCTGAGATTTGATAACTTAACTCTAAACAATATTCATCGATTTCTAAACCGTTATCAGCCTTTTCTTTGCTATGATTTTTGATTTTTCCCATGATATCATCAATATAGTTGGCATTATTTGATGAAATGATTTCAGCTACTTCATAGGGAAATTTGTGTTCTGCCATGTTACGCTCATTGCGATGTGTAAGATATCTGCATGCTTTTATCGAACTACGAACAAATTCTAAATTTTGTTCTCTTGAAATTGATAAAGCCTTATAAACAGATGAATAAGTATGAGCATGCTTAAAATCAATATAAAAATGGGCATGCAATGGTTTTGAACTTCCGTCATCTTTTAAATCTTTATCGTGAAAAATAATATGATACCTATCATCTTCATTTTTACAATAGTCTTTAATACGTTGAACAACTGATTCACGAAAATCCTCTTCAGTTAATTCTGAATTTGCATTGTGTTCATATTCAAATGAAATTTGCCCAAAAAATTTTCTTTTTCTATCATTTTGATTAATTTTCATAAAAACCTTTCTGTTTTTGACACAAAATAATGAGTGTGTGTTGATTTTGAGTTGATGTGATATGGTTTGGATGTGGATGCCCAGACGGAGAAAAACTGGGCATCCACATCCAAACAAACATCATAGTTACTTGACACATCACAACATAAAATTTGTATTCATTAGACATGGATTGTTTAAATATTTTGGTGCTGGTGTACTTGCTTACCTTCAGTAGCAGTACACCGCACCTTTATTTTTTTCTAAATGCTGTTGAGCTGAATGTCCTACTATTTTCTAGTCTAATGAAATCATTAAATAAATAACTACTATCTAACTGATTCAATTCTCTTTTAACCTGAGACAACAATTCTTCCATAATATTGTAACTTTCACAGTTAGGTGGAAAAGTCCATTTTGCAACAGCTTTTTCTTCATAGTAAATAACAGTCAATGTTAACAGTGAACGATTCGCTTTTCTAATAATTTCTTGTTTTGAATTGCTGTAGCGAGAAGATTCTTCCAAAGTTGGCTCTACATTTATCTGCCTACAAAATCGTCTCATTTGCCACGTCGCAACATATGACTTAATGCTATTTCTGAAATAATCAAATTCAGCATTTCTAAATGCAAAATCGATATTAATTATAAATAGTAATAATATAAATGATACACTCGAAATTAAACGTAGTACTGATATAAAAACAATAAAATAAAAAAATGTTTCTAGATGTATTTGAAAAATGATAAATGTAGCCAAACGCTCTAAAATAAAAAATATAATAGAAACAAAAATTGTAAAATTAACTACATTATATTTATTAAAGTATTTCTTCATGTGATTTCTTCCTTCCTGATGTTATAAGAGGGGGTTAGAAGTGGCATAATATGCGTTCGATGTTCACTATCTGTAAACTTGACTATACCTGTACCAATACCAGGTGGGACTACAATATTATCAACATTGATGTTGGGCAATAAAAACTGACAAGTATTCGCATTTATCTCACCTAAAATAAAGATACAGTTAATTTGTTCACGTACTGCTGTATTACCGCCAAATGCAGTTGCATCAAAGCGTTGGCTACATAAAATGAGTGAGATGGAGGTCTGACGGCCGAGAAGAGCAATCGTCCCAAGTAATTGCCCAAATGATTCACGAGACTGCTTAGAGCTCCCCTGAACAAGTGCCAACAGTTCATCAATAACAATATAAATGCGTTCAAACTGAGTTTTTGGATTTGTTAATAATATTTTTTGCCGTTCATATATCTTATTAATGATTCGACCCAACAATTCATTGACCTCTGTAATAAAACTGTTTAAGTTTGAACCATGTGTTGGTGCTAATACTTCTAAACCTAATTCCTTACTTAGTAAGTAAACATCAGCGATTTTAGGGTCGACGCAAATAATTTGATTTGTGAAAGATTTTAGACAACTAATCAAATAACGTAAGAAATGAGTCTTTCCTGTACCAGATGCTCCACTCACCGCCAAACTTGTCACCGCTTTCATTGGAATATTACAAATATTGTTAGCCATAATTGGGAGAGTATTTTCTGACACGTTCTTTTTAATAAAAGATGAAAGATTATCAATCTTTAACCGAGTTGGAATCCCATCAACCCAAGGAAAGAAAAATGCACGTGCTTGATTTTCATTTTTTGTATCATAAGGAACAAAAAAAGCATTATTCTGTGGTAAGAGAGTCTTGAATGGGTAGAGTATGCCAGCACAAATTGCAAAAATATCAAAGTAAAGTTTTTTGCTTAAAGAATATGAAATCGGGAGGTTTGGGACGTAAAAAACGCCAGAATCATTGCTTGCGACCTTAATATCAAATGAATTTAAATAAGATGATTCATCATTAATATTGAGAGCGTTATTCAAATTTCTCAAAATAAATTGTTCTAACTCGAACTTGTTTTTGCCAAATTCAGCTACATCAGCAGAAGTTGCTGATGTAGCTTGATTTTGACTTTTATTCATTAAAAAAGCCATGCATTATTTTCCTTTCTTCTTAATACCTTTTGCACGAAAATATAGCTGTCCATATTGGTTCTCAAATGCTTCTAAATCTTCAAATTCAACAATATCTCCGATATCAATCTTAGACAGGTCTGGTTTATTATTGGGTAAAAATTTTACTTTGAATGGGTTATGATTATCGGTCGCAACGTATACTTGATAACCTAAAATTTTATCAGTACGTTTCATTTTTTCTTTACCCTTAACAATTTCACCAGTTTTTTCGAATTCATATTGAGTCTCAAGTTGTTTACCTACCAACTTAACAACTTCATCTGAAAGAGCCTCTTCTGCAAGGCTAGAACTGTAACCGTTAACTTTTTTAAAAAATGCCATAATCGGCCTCCTTTATAATATTTTTTAGCAAACTAGATAAAAACTAGTTCTTTCTGTTAAATCTTTCTTGTAAATATTTGAACGTTCGTTATTTACATTTCAAGTGTATCACGATTAAAAATTCCAGTCGTCAAATGCACCATAAGGGAAAAAATAAAAAATTTGCATTAAGAAATTTTATTTGATAAGCTGAAAATAACGATAAGGAGGACATTATATTGAAAGAAAAATATTATAATGTAAAAGAAGCTTTAGATTATATTAGAAGTTATCCTAGCGGAAGAATAGAAAAAGAATTTTATATGAATATAACTGAAAAACAAATTCGTGATATTTTGAAAAAAGATGTACTAGGCCAATATAAGCAACTTTCAGAGGGAGAACATATAATTGAATCATACATAAATTTTCAAGGCGATGAGGTAGTTGAAACTTTATATGTATTTCCAAAATTTGGGAAAAATTCCAAAATTCTCTCGAGTTGGGATAATCTCTATAAAAAAGAAGATAAGCTAGTGAAGCAATTACAACGGGAAGGTTTTAAAACAACAGAAGACAAAATTAGAGAAGAATTTAAAAACTCTGGGAAACCTGCGTATTTAATGAATGAAGATTATCTTTTCTCATTAAAGCTGGAGATTGAAAGACGTCAACTACCGATAAAAATTTTTCATATTCAGCCACGTACTAAATCAACAATTATGCAATTAATTAATGAAGAAATGTTGGAGACTAATTTTGAATTAACTATAAATACTTTATTAGAAGAATTTGAACAAAGATTAAAAGAAGATTGGTTTGAAAATCAGAAATTATGCATTGAACAAGCTGAAAAAGTAGGTGAATTATTAGAGGATGTTCGGGGGCGGACAGAAATATTACAGTCTGTAGCACCAGAATTGGCATTGGATTCTTACAATAGTAGATTAGAAGAAGTAGAAGAATTTTATAATAATTTAAAGAATCAAGAATTCACATTATCTTTTGAAATTGAAGAATCTGTTAGTAAGTTTAAAAAATTTTATATGAAGCAAGCAAACAAGAACGTGATTTCTTCTCTTGCTAAGAAAATATATGAATTTGAAAAGTATCAGATTAACAAGTATAAAGAAAAGATTGAAGAACAAAATAAAAATAGAGTTATAACTGAAATTTCGTTTAAACGATATTTAGTCGAATTTTACAAGAATATAAATGACTCTTTTTGGAGAGATGATTTTCTAAGCAATTTAGAGGATAATTTTGGAGTAAAAATAAACCGCTAAGATTTTTTTCTTAGCGGTTGTTTATGTTATTCAATAGGGTTGCTATTGCATCAATTATATCTGTTTTTTGTGGTTCTGGTATCTGTTCAAGTTGATTGATAATATTTTCAATTTCTTTACTCTTTTCTGGAAAACCGAAATTAAAAAATGTTTTTTCATCTACTTCAAGAGCTATAAGTATTTTATTCAGTGTTTGTATTTGAAAATTATATTTTTCATTTTCTATGTTGTGGATATGTTTCGAGCCTAAGCCAGCTAATTCGGAAAGTTTTTCTTGGCTTAGCCCTTTTGTTAATCGTAAATATCTAATTCTTTTTGCAATAAAAGTTTGTAAGTTGTTTTGATTCATAATTGTTTACCTTCACTATTATTTTAAAGATAAACATTATAAATAATAAGTAGTACAAATTACACTTGTATAATATATAAGTGTTGAATATTGCACTATATAATGATAAAATAGTGTAGTAAAACTATAAAAATTAGCTCATTTTATCAGCCATCAAAGGAGAAAATGATGAAGAAACTGAAAACCCTCACAACTTCAACAGCTATTGCGCTTGCGTCTGTTGGTGGAACTGCATTTGCACAGGAAGCAACTACTACAACAGCAGTTGATACAACTGCTGTCAACTGCTGTCAATGAACCTCTTGTTTCAAAACCTGTAGCTGATGCAAAACCAGAAGTGAAGAAATCTTCTGACGTCAAACCTGCTCTTGATGCTCAAGAGTCTACTGTTAAGCAAGTTGAAGCTGAAATGCCAAACAGCAAAAGCTGAAGCTACTTCTGCTAACCAAGCTGTTACAACTACCGAAACTGCTTTGACAAGCGCTAAAGAGGACTTGAAGTCAGCGGAAGCTGTTAAAGCCAATGCTACAGAAGAAAATATCACTGCTACAAAAGCTAAACAAGACGCCAATGTAAAAGCTCAGGAAGCCAATCAAAAAGCAACTGAAGCGTCTACTGAAGCGATTAAAGCGCAAACTGAGACTGTAGCAACTGAAACAGCTAACGTTGCAAGCGCAACAAGTAAAAAAGCTGAAGCGGATAAAACAGTAACCGCTAAAGAAGCGAATGTCAAATCAGCTGAAGACGCGCTAAATGGTTCAGGACTTGGTGAAGCTAAAGCCTCTCTTGCCCAAGCAGAAAAAGATATTGAACAAGCAAATGCGAATATCTCAAATGCAACAAAAGCTGTCGAAACAGCTAAGAAAGCAGATAGTAACCGCGCAGATGCTATCAAACAAGCTACAAACAATGTGAATGTCAAAAATGACGCCTTGAAACTAGCTAAAGAAATGATGGACGCAGATAAAACAAAAGTTGAATCCATTCAACAAAAAGCAGATGCTACAGCGTCTAAAGAAAAAGAAGCGCAAACTTCATTGGATGCACAAAAAGCTCGCTCTGGTGAAGCTGTTATTCATATGGGAAATCCAGTTCACCATTTGACAGATGAAGAAAAAGCTTACTATGGTCTTGATAAAAACTATATCACATTTAAAGATGCACTTAGCTATTATGCAAATAACAGTTATAAAAGAAGATGGTAAAGCTAATCGTTTAATGATGCTTACAGCTGCTAAAATGTATACTCTCTTACAGTTGATTTCAACAAAAACGATGCCAACCGTAAAGTGGATATTGATAATTTAACAGATGCTGAAATTGCTGAAGTTAGTGATTTCTATGCTAAATTAGTAAATGTCTTGCAAGAAAATATGGGATATCCTACAACATATAGAGCTTATGCTGCTCAAGATACACTTGAACATAGCAAGAAAATGGCAAAAGCCTATGAAGCTCGTGGAACTGACCCTGCTATGGCTGGTCATATTCGCGAAAACAATGGTGTAGAAAACTTAGCTTCAATTTATGCTAGTGATGATATTTCAACAATGCAAGATTTGAAAAATTCTGCATTACGTGCTTTCAAAAATTATTCATTCCTTGATAAACATGCTAATTGGGGACATTTGAATAACAACCTAAACGGTGGTGGTGTTGCAATGACTGTCGCTAATATCAATGGTAAACGTTGGTTTGTCAACTCATTTGGTAGCGATGGTAAACATAAAATCAACCTCAACCAAGACCTTGCCCAACTTGAAGCAAAACTAGCTGAAGCACAAAAACAAAACAGCCAAGCTCAAACTGCTCTTACAAATGCTAAAGCAGAATTGGCAGCTGCTTCACGCAAATATACTTCTGCACTTGAAGCTAAGACAGAAGCTGAAAAAGAATTGGCAAGTAAAACAAATAGTCCACTTCAAACAGAAGTTGCTGAAAAGAACTTGCAATTGGCAAATCTTGCTTTGACAAATGCTCAAACTCGTAAAGCAAACGCTGAAACAGCTGTTGAAAACTTCTCAAGAAGCCAAGCGGAAAAACAAACTGCTCTTGAAACAGCTAAAGCTGAACTTGCTACAGCCAAAACTGCCCAAAAAGATGCTGAAACTGCTCTTACAAATGCGCAAGCAAAATTGCAAGCAGAAGAAAACAGGTTGACTGCACTTCAAGATGAACAAGCGAAGCTCCATGCAGAAAAAGACAAATTGGTGTCAGATGCTAAAGCAATTGCAACAGAATTGAGTGCTTATCTAAACGCAGATAAAAATCTTGCAGATGTGCAAACAAAAGTAGCTGACTTGAAAACAAAACTAACTCAAGCAAAATCTACTGCAAAATTGGCACAAGATAAATTAGACGCAGTTACAGCTAAATTGCAAGCTGAACAAGCTAAATTAGCTGAAATCCAAGAAGAGTTTGATAAGTTGCTAGACTTAGAAAACAAAGCTAAAGATAATGTAGTCGCAACTCTACCAGACGGAACTGTTGTTGCTGTACCTAGAGTAGATTCAAATTCTAATACTTTACCTAAAGAAAATACTGAAGAAACTGTTGATAAATCGAAGACAGCTTCACAATCAGGTAAAGATGTTGCTTTGGATGAGAAAGAAGAAGTTGTTGCGAAAGATAAAGAACAAACAAAAGATAAGCAACAAACATATTCAGCTCCAGCCGTGAAATCAGGTGCAGATGAAAAAGTAACATATTCACGAGTAGAACGTGCAAAATCATTACCAGATACAGGCGAGTCATCAAGTGTTGCAATGTTGGTACTCGGTGCAATTCTTGGAGTATTTGGACTCGTAACAGTACGTAGAAAGAATTAGAATAATAAAAAAATCTTCTTATTATAAATAGGAAGATTTTTTGGATTTATTATTAAACTTCAGTCCAAAATTGATTCATAAACTAGTTTAAAAGACTACGCTATTTAAACTAATTTTGAGAATGAATATATAAGGATATCCAGAAATATAGTTGGTCAACCTTTGGTCAACTTTTGTATTTTGAATATAATTTAGATGGTGACGATGTCTTGGTATATCTGATATTCACTTACATATTCTAACTTATTTTAACTAAGATAAAACTGTAGTGGGTTGAAGAAAAGCTAAGATCTAGAAAGGGCAAATTTTGTCCTTTCTTTTTTGATATTGCGAATCGTGGAAATCTGTTTTTTGAAGTTTTCAAAGTTCCGAAAAGCAAAGGAATTGCATTGGATAAGATTATTAGTCTCTCCTAATTTTACGTTGGAATAAAATAATTGAAGGGCGGTGATGCTTTCTTTAGAAAGATTCTAAAAAAAGCCTGAAAGCGAGGATAGGCTAGCTTTAGATTATTCTCAATGAGTACGCAAAACCTTACTTTAGAAGTAAAAATGTAAGAGATTATAGTGATGCTTTCATTCTTCTTAGCAACTCAAGAGTGTCTCTATAATCTTTTTAGTAGTTAAGCACATACAAAAAGTAGGCGATACAATAGTTTACTACTATGCTGTTAGTAGGGGGTGATAACCATGTACTCATGAAATCTTTGATTAAATTGCTTCATGGCTTGGCATGACTTACAACTTGCCTTAAGTATTGAAGTAGAACAGTCTGGTAGACTATTTTAGCCGGAATTTAGGAATATAATAACAAATGGTAAAAAAGATTAAGAATGATTTTAGAGTCTAGGACTTAGTATGAGAAAAAGTTTTCAATATCAAGCAGTTGTAATAAAATATAATTGTTCTATATAATTCTTTTAATGATGCCTTCATCGCTTTTTATTATAGATTTTATGGGACTTTTTCTATATCAAAATAGGCTCCATAATATCTATGGGATTTACCCACTATAAATATTACAGAGCCTTTTTATTAGAATGGCAATTTCCCGGCGAAAGCACCTAATTTTTTCTTAGTCGTTTCATCGATTTGTTCAAGAGCAGAGTTGATGGCTTGAACGGTCATATCAGAAAGGGTTTCGAGGTCTTCTGGGTCAACGACAGCTGGATTGAAGTCAATGCTGACAACTTTCTTATCTCCAGTTAAGGTCGCTTGAACAAGATCTTGAGCAGATTTGCCAACAAATTGCATAGCAGCAAGTTCTGCTTGGCTTTGTTCCATCTGTTTTTGAAGTTTTTGTGCTTGGCGCATCATGTTTTGCATGTTCATCATGTTGATTTACAGTTTCCTTTTACAATTATTTTCTTTCTTATTTTATCAATTTTGAGGTTAAAAGTCTATTGTTAGTATAAATCCCCCAACATTAAATTTTCTGAAAATCTATTAAAAAATGAGTGGAAACGTGGTATAATGAGACGTAAAATTAATTCAGATTTCCTGAACCGATAGGAGTAAACAATGAAAAAACTAGGTTTTGTCCTTTTATCTTCAGCCTTGCTATTGACAAGCTTGTGCTGTTAGGTTTGAAAAATCAGCAGATACAACCGATTCATCTAAGGTCACAGCCTTGTTTGAAGACAAGCAGAAAATGCTTGATAAGGCCACTGCGGAATATAAGACTTTTGTGCAAGAGCAAATCGATAAACTTTTGACAGATACGGAAGGCTTTGTCAAACTTTTGAAAGAAGGTAAGTTAGAAGAAGCCAAGAAGGTCAATTCACTGATTCGTATGTCTTATGAGCGTTCAGAACCAATCGCTGAGAGTTTTGGTGAGTCAGATGTCAAGATTTACTTCAGTTTGGCAGACTATATGGACGAAAACAAGACCGAGAAAGGTTGGTCAGGTTTCCATCGTATCGAGCGTATCCTTTGGGAAGACAATACCACTAAAGGAACTGAAAATCAAGATAAGGAAGACTAAATCTGCTCTAATAAAAAAACTTTGTACTCTAGAAACCATCGTGTGACTATCGAGAGTGCAAAGATTTTTGAATTTTTTATGAAAATGAAGATTGTGTTCCTTATAAGTACAAGGTTATTAAGAGAGCAGTGGATATTAAAATGATGATTTTGAATTTTTATTATTTTTGCTTTGTAGCAAGGTAACATAGTCGCTTTTTGTGTGGAATAAGTGGGAAAGAAAAACAGTTTTTTGAGTTTGATCGATAAAGTAAAGCAAGATATATTGCCCGATAATTTTTCCTCGCGTGGGGTACTTACTGTTGATTTTTAGTCCTATTTTTTCATCTGCATCAAAGCCAGCTTCAGGAAAGGTATTTAAACTTTTTAAGCCGTCTAAAATTTTGGCCACAGTATTTTTAGCTGACTGGGGTGATAAAAGAACAGTGCTGATGTAGTTATGGATACTGTCAATTGCTTGACTCACTTCAGTAGATAGAATCACTTTATAAGTCATATCGTAGCCTCATATCATCTAGGGAAGTTCCTTGTCCGGATTCATATTCTCTTAAGGCGCGTTCAGATTGGGCTTGTAGTTCTTGAATCAATCGTTCACGGTGTAAATCTTCTGCAGTTTTTATTGGCAAATCCTGTTCGAGAACAATCTGCTCGATAAAAAGACTAATAGCATCCGTCATAGTCATTCCTTTTTCCTTGATGATAGCTCTAGCTTGTTCCATTGATGACTCGTTGATTTTAAAATTGTATTGCTTAGTAAGTGATGTCGTCATGGTATACCTCCAATCTATACTATATATAGCTAGTATATATCTTTTCTATTTTTTAGGCAAGAAAAAACTCTATACTCTGGGAACCATTGTTTGCTTATTGAGAGTTCAAAGTTTTTTGAGTCTGGAATATGAAAACAGCAGTTAATTTCAAGAAACAAAAAAAGAACAGCCGAAGCTGTCTTTTTATCATTATTTGAGACCGTATTTTTTGTTGAAACGATCCACGCGTCCATCTGCTTGAGTGAACTTTTGACGTCCAGTGTAGAATGGGTGTGAGTCTGATGAAATTTCCACACGGATCAATGGGTAAGTTTCGCCTTCGAACTCAACTGTTTCGTTAGAGCGTTTTGTTGAACCGCTAAGGAATTGGTAACCAGTAGTTGTGTCCATGAAGACAACTGGGCGATATTCTGGATGGATATCTTTTTTCATTTTGCAATATTTCCTTTCTGCCATGGTCTCTTTGCGAGCCATAGATTGTTACCATACTAGTCTATCAGATTCTGAAAAGTTTGGCAAGTATTTTATCAGTTTTTAAGCAAGTTTTTTAACTTTTGGTAGATGATTTCGTTTTCCTCTAGGCTATAGGAATTAGCACCACTTGCTAGAGGGTGGCCTCCACCATCATGTTCCTTGGCGATTTCATTGATAGGATGAATTTTACTGCGTAAGCGAACACGGTAGTGGCCATCAGCCTGTTCTACAAAAATTCCCCAGAGACTGACGCTGTCAATACGTCCAGGTGCACCGACAATGGCTGCAGTTTCAGCATCGGTAACATTGAATCGTTTTAAGATTTCCTGACTCAGGATAACGCGAGCAGCACCATTTTCATCCACTTCCAGATGGTCGTAGATGTAGCCTTGAAGTTTAGCAATTTTGTAACTCATAGTCTCCATTTTGCGAGTGAGAGCCGCAAAGTCAAAGTTATGTTCTCTCAGATAGGCAGCCAGGCGAAGAGTCCGTGCAGTGGTAGAAGGGTAGAGGAAACGACCTGTATCACCAACAATACCTGCAAAGAGCAACTCAGCAGCACGATCTGACAAGGCCAGTTGAGCTGTTTGGGCAAATAGGGTAATCATCTCGCTAGCGCTACTTGAACTAGTATCTACCCAAGATAGGCCACCATATACATCATCATTTGGATGGTGGTCAATTTTAATGAGAAAATCACCTTGACTATAGCGCTTATCATCGATACGAGCAGTATTAGCCGTATCACAGACGATAACAAGTGCCCCTTGGTAGACACTATCTTCAACAAGATCCATCTCAGCCATCCAAGTTAGAGTTGGCTCATCATAACCAACGGCTTTGATGGTTTTTTCTGGGAAATGATATTCCAGCAAGGCTTTCAAGCCCACTTGACTTCCCAAGGCATCAGGGTCTGGTTTCATATGACGATGAATGATAATCGTGTCGTATTCTTTGATTTTTTCTAAAATTTGATGGCAAATGTCCATAAATAACCTCAATTCTTTCTCATTTCATTGTAGCACAAGAATTTTTATTTTTAAAATGAAAAAGATGTGATATAATGGAGAAAGATAAATTTAGGAGGACGATATGGCATTAGCAAAAATTGTATTTGCCAGTATGACCGGTAATACCGAAGAAATTGCAGATATTGTAGCAGACAAATTACGTGACTTGGGCTTGGATGTCGATGTTGATGAATGTACAACTGTTGACGCTTCAGACTTCTTGGAAGCAGACATCGCTATCGTTGCGACCTATACTTATGGTGATGGTGAATTGCCAGATGAGATGATGGACTTCTACGAAGACCTAGCAGATCTCAACTTGAATGGCAAAATCTACGGAGTGGTTGGTTCAGGTGACACCTTCTACGATGAATTCTGTAAGGCTGTTGATGACTTTGACCGTGTCTTTGTGTCAACAGGAGCAGAAAAAGGTTCAGAGTGTGTTAAAGTTGATCTTTCTGCTGAGGAAGAAGACATTGAGCGTTTGGAACAATTCGCAGAAGAATTGGCTGCTAAAGTAGGATAAGCACAAAAGTGCGCTGATGTAATCAATCAGTGCATTTTTCTTATCGTGAGTTGGGATTTTACTAGCCTATTTGGTGGCTTTTTGATACAATAATTCAAATAAAGGAGGAGACTGTATGGATTTAGATATTATTCGCCAAGAAATTGATCAAATCGACAACCAAATTGTTAAACTTCTAGAAGAACGAATGCATTTGGTTGAGGGTGTAGTTGCTTATAAGAAAGCATCAGGTAAACCGATTTTAGATACCAAGAGAGAAGCAGTTATTTTTGAAAAGGTTAGGAGTCGTGTAGAGGACAAGCGCTATCAGGAAACTATTGTAGCGACTTTTTCTGACATACTCAAACGTTCGCGTGATTATCAGGATCAAAATATCAAATGAAAAAAGAACAATTTTATCCGCTAGGGATTTTTCTAGCTGCTATGTTGGGCGGACTTGTCCGCTACCTAGTTTCCACTTGGTTACCAGCCAGTCCAGACTTTCCTTGGGGCACTCTCTTTGTCAACTATCTGGGAATTTTCTGCCTGGTTTATCTTGTCAAGGGTTATCTGGTCTATAAGGGGACTAGTAAGGGATTGGTTTTAGCACTGGGGACGGGTTTTTGTGGCGGTTTAACAACCTTTTCCAGTCTCATGCTTGATGCTGTGAAACTGCTTGATACAGGGCGTTATCTTAGTTTAGTTATGTATTTGCTTTTGAGTATTGGTGGAGGCCTACTTTTGGCTTATTTTCTAGGGAGGAAAAAATGGTAATGGTCTATCTTGCAATCGCTTGTGGTCTTGGAGCCCTGGTACGGTATTTCTTTTCCCGCTATAATCAAGCTTCTAAATTGCCACTTGGAACGCTCATAGCCAATCTTTTGGGTTGTTTTTTAATTGGATTATTTTACAATCATGTGGAATCTAAGGAAGTCTATGCTATTCTAGCAACAGGATTTTGTGGCGGTTTAACGACTTTTTCGACCTTGAATGATGAACTTCAAAGACTGCTAAGTGATAAGAAGGTCTTTTATTCTTACCTGACTTTGACCTACCTAGGTGGTTTGGTTGCGATTTTTTTAGGAATTCTGCTATAAATTTCTTTACTTTTTTGTGGAAATTTGGTAAACTGTATCTTGTGTGTAATGGACGCACAAAAATACAGTTTATCCGCTGAGGAAGATTCCTCAAGATTGACAAAGATAGGAGAATAAAATGAATCCATTAATCCAAAGCTTGACTGAAGGTCAACTTCGTACAGATATCCCATCATTCCGTCCTGGTGACACTGTTCGTGTACACGCGAAAGTTGTCGAAGGTAACCGTGAACGTATCCAGATTTTTGAAGGTGTTGTTATCGCACGTAAAGGTGCTGGCATCTCAGAAAACTACACAGTTCGTAAAATCTCTAACGGTGTAGGTGTTGAGCGTATCTTCCCAATCCACACTCCACGTGTTGAAAAAATCGAAGTTGTACGTTACGGTAAAGTACGTCGTGCGAAATTGTACTACTTGCGTGCTCTTCAAGGTAAAGCAGCTCGTATCAAAGAAATCCGTCGTTAATTCGACTAAAAAACTCTGCTTTTCAGCAGAGTTTTTATCTAGTTCCCTTAGTTCAATGGATATAACAACTCCCTCCTAAGGAGTAGTTGCAGGTTCGATTCCTGCAGGGGGCAGTAATTAGACATTCAAAAACCGCTCAGTCGAGCGGTTTTCGTCTATCCTTTCCTTTTACAGTACCCACGTACGGATGGCATGAGCAACGCCAGATTCGTCATTTGTTTTGGTGATGTATTTGGCGATTTTTTTGATTTCTGGATTTCCGTTTTCCATGACAACGGGGTTACCAACGACTTCCAGCATGGCACGGTCGTTTTCTTCGTCACCGATAGCCATGGTTTCATCTTTGGTCAATCCGAGTTTTTCAGCTAAGTGAGTGATGGCTGAACCTTTATCCACATTCTTTTTAAGGAGTTCGAGGTAGAAAGGAGCAGATTTGTTGATGGAGTAGCGCTCATAAAATTCGGCTGGTATCTTTTCAATCGCAGCATCAAGAATCTCAGGCTCATCTATGAACATACACTTGACGATTTCCTTGTCAGCCATTTCTTCAGGTGTACGGTAGAAGATAGGCATGCTGACGAGGGTTGATTCGTGAACTGTGTATTTTCCGATATTGCGATTGGCAGTGTAGATACCGTCCTTGGTAATAGCGTGCATGTGGACACCGAGCTTACGACTGAGGAATTCCATATCCAGATAATCCTCATAGGTCAAGGATTCGCTGATAATCTCATGGCCAGTAGCAGTTTCTTGGACAAGGGCACCGTTGAAGGTTACGACATAGTCACCTTCATCTCTCAACTGCAAGTCGTCGAGAAGTTTGGCAACACCTGCGATGGGGCGGCCAGTTGCAATGACGACTTTGACACCAGCTTCTTTGGCATCTTGGATGGCAGAAAAGACCTCAGGAGTGATTTCCTTTTGGCTGTTGACTAGGGTTCCGTCGATATCGACGGCGATTAGTTTAATACTCATAAATTTCCTCTTCTAGTTTTTATTTGGGGTAAAATGATCGTTCTCAATCAAGTGTAAAAATTGCTGGGTAATGCTAGCAAAGATACTGTTTTGGTCTAACATTTCTTTCGGGAAATAAAAACGATTATCTCCGTGACGACTACCAGCAAGGGATTGGACGATAGGAGACAGGCTAGAGAGTTCGGCCAGTTCTCCATTTTTTTGTAAAATCTCAATCTGTGTCCGTGGATTTTCAGATTCGGGACGATAGATATCATAAGGGAGGTCGAAGTTCTTATGAATAGCAGTGTAGTAGTCGGGATCAAAGCCGATGTCCTCAACCAATTTTCTCATGCTAGCAAGTTTGTCTTGGTCCTCTTGTGAAAAGGTAATGGATTTAAAGACCTTGCGGTTGACAAAGCGTTGCGACAAATCTGCGAGAATCTTGTCAGGACTGGTCATCCAGAGTTGGAAGTAGGTATTCATCACACCATCATCCAGAGACAGATAGTCAGACAAGGTCACATTTTTTTCAAAGAAAGGCAGGAGATGTGGGGAAGTTCGTGCAAAGAAATCTTTGTTTTTTGGATAGAGTTCCTTGGCGCGCTTGAGAAGATTCTGCAGGAGAACTTCCATGGCGCGTGTTGCTGGGTGGAAATAAACCTGCATGTACATCTGGTAGCGACTGAGGACGTAGTCTTCGATGGCGTGCATGCCATTGCGCTGAAAGGCGATACCATTTTCGACAGGACGAATGACTCGGAGGATGCGAGTCAGGTCAAATGCTCCATAGGAAGCTCCTGTAAAATAGGAGTCGCGCAAGAGATAGTCCATGCGGTCCGCATCAATCTGACTGGAAATGAGCTGCACGACCTGCTTATTAGGATAGGTGTGGTCAATGACACTGGCAACCTTTTCTGGAAAGTCTGGCGCAACTTGTAGCAGGACTTGGTGAATCTCCGTTTCAGGACTTTGGATAATCTCCTGAGTAATGGCTTCGTGGTCTGTATCAAAGAGATGTTCAAAAGTATGGGAGTAGGCACCATGTCCAAGATCATGTAGGAGAGCAGCGGTCATGGTCAAGAGAGACTCGGCAGGATTCCATTCTTCAGGATATTTTTCTTCAAAAATCTCTGTGATGCGTCGTGCAATTTCATAGACTCCTAGACAGTGGGAGAAGCGGCTGTGCTCCCCGCCGTGGAAGGTATAACTGGAAGTTCCCAGTTGCTTGATCCGGCGCAAACGCTGAAATTCTTTTGTATTAATCAAGTCATAGATGATTTGATTATCGACATGGATGTAGTTGTGAACTGGGTCACGGAATACTTTTTCGTTCATATGACCATTATAGCAAAAAGCTAGAGTTTTTGGTAAAATAGTAGGACAAGAGACAAGAAAGAGGACTTGATGTGAAGATTCGGATGCGAAATACGATTCAGTTTGATGAGCAGTTGGAAGTGATTGACCAGCTTTATGACGTGGAAGTGCATGAAAAAGGAGATTATAGCTACCTGCTTTTCTATAATGAGGAAAAGGAAAAAGTAGTGATTAAATTTCATAGTCAAGAACTGGTGATGAGCCGATTTTCCAATCCCAAGACCATTATGCGCTTTTTAAAGGATAGTGATAGTTTAGCCTATATTCCCACACCTATGGGCATGCAGGAGTTTATCATCCAAACGAACCGTTATGAAGTTGATGGACAAAAGATTCATTTAGATTATCAACTACAAAATCAAGAGGGGCAACCCTTTGCCCGCTATCAATTGGAAATTACTTGGGGTTAGTCACTTGTCTTTTTCAAATTTATCTAGCTATCTTCTTGGATTGGCTCCCTAGTGTGGTAGATTAGGCTATTTTTTGGTATAATAAAAGTTATGGAAATCGAAAAAACCAATCGTATGAATGCGCTCTTTGAATTTTATGCAGCGCTTTTGACAGACAAGCAAATGAATTATATAGAGCTCTACTACGCTGATGATTACAGCCTTGCTGAGATTGCCGAGGAGTTTGGTGTCAGTCGTCAGGCTGTCTATGATAATATCAAGCGGACAGAAAAGATTCTGGAAGATTATGAGATGAAATTGCACATGTACTCGGACTATATTGTTCGAAGTCAGATTTTTGATCAGATTTTGGAGCGCTATCCCAAGGATGACTTTCTGCAGGAGCAGATAGAAATTTTAACAAGCATTGATAATAGAGAATAAGAGGAAGAAAAATGGCATTTGAAAGTTTAACAGAACGTTTGCAGAACGTCTTTAAAAATCTACGTAAAAAAGGAAAAATCTCTGAATCTGATGTCCAAGAGGCAACCAAAGAAATTCGCTTGGCCTTGCTTGAGGCCGACGTTGCCTTGCCTGTTGTAAAGGACTTTATCAAGAAAGTTCGTGAGCGTGCAGTCGGGCATGAGGTCATTGACACCCTTAATCCTGCGCAACAAATTATTAAAATCGTTGATGAGGAACTGACAGCCGTTTTAGGTTCTGATACAGCTGAGATTATCAAGTCACCTAAGATTCCTACAATCATCATGATGGTTGGTTTGCAGGGGGCTGGTAAAACAACCTTTGCAGGTAAATTGGCCAACAAACTTAAGAAAGAAGAAAATGCTCGTCCTTTGATGATTGCGGCGGATATTTACCGTCCTGCGGCCATTGACCAGTTGAAAACTCTGGGTCAACAGATTGATGTGCCTGTTTTTGCACTTGGGACAGAGGTTCCAGCTGTGGAGATTGTTCGTCAAGGTTTGGAACAAGCCCAAGCTAATCATAATGACTATGTCTTGATTGATACGGCAGGTCGTTTGCAGATTGATGAGCTTCTGATGAATGAGCTTCGTGACGTGAAAGCACTAGCTCAACCAAATGAAATCCTCCTCGTGGTTGATGCCATGATTGGTCAAGAAGCGGCCAATGTTGCGCGTGAGTTTAATGCTCAGTTAGAAGTAACTGGAGTTATCCTTACCAAGATTGATGGCGATACTCGTGGTGGTGCTGCTCTGTCTGTTCGTCACATTACTGGAAAACCAATCAAGTTCACTGGTACGGGTGAAAAGATTACAGACATTGAAACCTTCCACCCAGATCGCATGTCTAGCCGTATCCTTGGTATGGGGGATATGCTCACTCTGATTGAGAAAGCTTCTCAGGAATACGATGAGCAAAAAGCCCTTGAAATGGCTGAGAAGATGCGTGAAAACACCTTTGATTTCAATGATTTCATTGATCAGTTGGATCAGGTGCAAAACATGGGGCCAATGGAAGACTTACTCAAGATGATTCCAGGTATGGCCAACAATCCAGCCCTTCAAAACATGAAGGTAGATGAGCGCCAGATTGCTCGCAAACGTGCTATTGTGTCTTCAATGACACCTGAAGAACGTGAAAATCCAGATTTGTTAAATCCGAGCCGTCGCCGTCGTATCGCTGCTGGTTCTGGAAATACCTTTGTCGAAGTCAATAAATTTATCAAGGACTTTAACCAGGCTAAACAGCTCATGCAGGGTGTCATGTCTGGAGATATGAACAAGATGATGAAGCAGATGGGAATCAATCCAAACAACCTTCCTAAAAATATGCCAAATATGGGAGGAATGGATATGTCTGCCCTTGAAGGAATGATGGGACAAGGTGGCATGCCTGACCTGTCAGCTCTCGGAGGAGCAGGAATGCCAGATATGAGTCAGATGTTTGGTGGCGGACTCAAAGGTAAAATCGGTGAATTTGCCATGAAACAGTCCATGAAACGCATGGCGAATAAAATGAAGAAAGCGAAGAAGAAACGTAAGTAAGATAAAGGAAGGCCGTAGGGCTTTCCTTTTTTAGAAAGAAGAAAAATGAGCACTTCCGTAATTGGAAATGCTCGTTTTTGATGTGTTTAGACTCTTATACTCAATGAAAATTAAAGAGCAAACTAGGAAACTAGCCGCAGGTTGCTCAAAACACTGTTTTGAGGTTGTGGATAGAACTGACGAAGTCAGTAACCATATCTACGACAAGGAGACGTTGACGTGGTTTGAAGAGATTTTCGAAGAGTATTAGTCTTTATTTTCGTATGGCAAGATCAAGTTCAAGATGATTCCTGTCATGGCTGATAGGGCAGTACCTGAAAGGGTAACTGGACCAAGTTTAAGGATAGCTCCTCCAAGTCCAAGGACTAACATAGCACTTGCGATGATGAGGTTACGCATTTGACCAAAATCAATACGTTCTTTAATCAAGACTTTCAAACCGTTGCTGGCTATAACTCCATAGAGAAGGATTGACATACCACCAAGAACAGTTGATAAAGAGTCACTAAAAAAGGAACCATAACGGTTCCTAAAATTATTAGTTACTTGCTCCAGATGTAGCGTCTGCGCCACCACCGTGGCCTCCAGCATCACCTGCATCAGAAGCTCCAGATGTAGCATCTGCATTGCCATGTCCTCCAGCAGGAGCTGCAGCATTTCCACCAACTAGACGTTGACCAGTTGTATTGAGGTACCAGTCAAGCCATGGTTGGAAATTAAAGATGATTTCATTGATTCCAGCATATGAACCATCTGGATAGTACATTGCTTGGTAATTATGGGTATTAATAACGCCTTCTGGTGTTCCTGGCACAATTGTACGGACATATTCTTGATCCCCGTTACGCAATACGCCGACAACCCATTCAACGTTTTTCATTCTAGAATCTGGCAATGTACCGTGTACTGTTCCTAATCTATTTCCTGATTGAGCACGTACACGTTTACCAAACATTGTATCTGGATCTTGGTGTGCGTTATTAAAGTACAAGAATTGATTATTATCATCTGCAAATGTCAACTCAAATGGCATTGCTTTCAAGAACATGTCAATTTGGTTAACTGTCAAGATACCGTGGTCTAATTTAACGTAAGTATCTCCAGAAACAGCTCCAACAAGTTCAGCTGCTTTTTCTACCCATTCAGGATCGTCTGGATCAACACCTTGAATGGTAGTTGCAATTGAATTTGTACAATATAAATCTTCTGGTGCAATTGGTTTTGGTTTTTTCAATTTTGAAACGACTCCCACATATTTTACAAAGTTGTCCAAGCATGTTTCAAGGAAATTAATAGTTCCTTCATTTGTGATATTGCCCTCTGCGTCAAATGCTTCTTTGGCTTTACCAAGAAGGAATTCGTTACCTGGAAGCGTATAGGCATTAACACCTGGAGCATCAAGAATCTTACGAAGGTGAACTTGGGCACGAGAAGTACCTTGGTCGTAGTAAGAAGCTCCCACAATCATGACTGGTTTGTTTTCAAATGGATGAACTTCGTATGAAAGCCATTCAAGAACAGATTTAAGAGAAGCTGAGATTGTGTGGTTGTGCTCAGGAGTAGCGATAATGACACCATCAGCACGAGTAATTCTGTTATACAAGAGACGCAATTGGAAACTTTCATCCCATTTTTCGTCTTGGTTGAACATTGGAACTTCGTCAATTTCGAGAACTTCTAATTCAAATTTGAGTTTGAAGTGACGACGGATGAATTCCAAGAGTTTACGGTTATATGATTGATCGTAGTTTGATCCTACAAGTCCAACAAATTTCATTCTTTTTGGTCTCCTATCTTACAAATTTTCCCAGTCAAAGTCTTCAGCATCTTTGCGAAGTAGGGCTTGTGCGTTGCGCAATTTTTCTGTAATTTTTACAAAGATACGGAAGTCGTCAAAAGTGGCATCCATTTTTTTAATAACATCAAGATCCACTAGGTCACCACTTGGGTTGAAGGCTTGAAGAGAATGTGAAAGCAAGAATTCATCTGGAAGGACACTTGCTTTAATTTCTGGAGCATTCAAGATTTGGCGAAGTTGTAATTGGGCACGTGATGAACCAAGTGTACCGTAAGAAGCACCTGTAATCATGATTGGTTTGTTCAAGAGTGGGTAAATACCATAAGACAACCAAGCAAGAGCGCTCATCAAAACAGCTGGGATAGAGTGGTCATACTCAGGAGTACCGATAATAACGCCATCTGCCTCTTCGATTTTAGCAGCAATTTCCAGAATTTCAGCAGGTACTTGCTTGTCAGCTGGCTTGTTAAAGACAGGGATATCCTTGATTTCAACAAGTTCAATTTCAGCTTTGTCAGCAAAGTGTTTTTGCATGTATTGAAGCAATTGACGGTTTGTAGAACGTTTTGAATTTGTTCCAACAATAGCAATAAGTTTTAACATGAGATTTCCTTTCTCTTTTTACATAATACGATTTTAAAACTCCATTGAAACAGTTGTTTCTATAGAGTAGGAATTCCTGAAGAACAACTTAGGTGACCTTCCTTATCAATCAGAATCGCTTCGATTCCCTCCAAACTTTCGACTTGCCAAAGGATAGAAGCAGGTCTTTCTCCAAAGAGTCGAGTTGTCCAGATTTCGCCATCAACTGATTTATCAGAGATAATTGTCAGACTAGCGAGTTCTGTTTCAACAGGATATCCTGTCTGGCTGTCAAAAATGTGATGGTAATCTTTTCCATCGACTGTCAGGTGACGTTCATAAATGCCTGAAGTCACGACAGATTGATTGACAACGGGGATGGTCATTAAGTGATTACCCCGAGGATTGGCTGGGTCTTGAATCCCGATTTGCCAAGGTTGATTCCCTCTTGCCCGATTTTTTCCAATGGTCAGGATATTCCCTCCCAGATTGATTAAGGCAGATGTCACTCCCTCTTCTCTAAGAAATTGGGCAACTTTATCCGCACTATAACCCTTGGCTAAACAACCAAGATCGATTTTCATTCCTTTCTGTTTTAAAAACACAGTGGAAGTGGAAGAATTTAACTCGATATAATGAGGATTGATTAGAGGGAGCACCGATTCAATTTCTTGAGGTTGGGCGACCTTGGCATCTGAAAAACCGATACGCCAGGTTTGAATCAAGGGACCAATACTGATGTTGAGATGGCTAGAGGGCGCTAGGCTATGCTCTAACCCAAGTGAAATCAGTTCAAACAGGTCTGGATGAACCTTGACGGGGGCTATTCCAGCTTGATGATTGATTTCCATCAACTCAGATTCTTGGCTATTGGCATTGAAGCGGTATTCGAGCTCTCTGAGTAAATCAAAGGATTTCTGGAGCAAGCTATCGGCTCGCTCATCCACTAATGAAATAGTGATAGTGGTTCCCATTAGGCGTTCAGAATGTGAACTAAGAGGCAAGCTACCAACTCCTTTCTCTTATGAAAAGAAGGTTGAAATATAGTAAATTTATGAAAAATGAACCCCTTACATTTTCTTTCCATGATACTAGCATACCATAAAGTCAGCGTTTTCACAAATAAAATTTGTAAAGATGTCAAGAAATATGCTCAGGAAATGAAGAAAAATTGCAAGAATCTGTGTTAAGATACAGATTATTTACAATTTTTTACAAAAAAATAGGAAAAATCAGCCAAACTCTTGTAAACGCTAACAGTAAATGTTATACTAGTAGGGTAAATTTAGAATGAAGGTAGGAAATTTTTTATGAGTAAGATCGTTGTAGTCGGTGCTAACCACGCTGGTACAGCATGTATTAATACTATGTTGGATAATTTTGGAAATGAGAACGAAATCGTTGTATTTGACCAAAACTCTAACATCTCTTTCCTAGGATGTGGAATGGCTCTTTGGATTGGTGAACAAATTGACGGTGCTGAAGGCTTGTTCTATTCTGATAAAGAAAAATTGGAAGCTAAAGGTGCTAAGGTTTACATGAACTCACCAGTTCTTTCAATCGACTATGATAACAAAGTAGTTACAGCAGAAGTTGAAGGAAAAGAACACAAAGAATCATACGAGAAATTGATTTTCGCTACAGGTTCTACACCAATCTTGCCACCAATCGAAGGTGTTGAAATTGTTAAAGGCAACCGCGAATTTAAAGCAACTCTTGAAAATGTACAATTCGTTAAATTGTACCAAAACGCTGAAGAAGTTATCAATAAACTTGCTGACAAGAGTCAACACCTTGACCGTATCGCCGTTGTTGGTGGTGGTTACATCGGTGTTGAACTTGCTGAAGCCTTTGAGCGTCTTGGAAAAGAAGTTGTCCTTGTTGATATTGTTGATACAGTCTTGAACGGTTACTATGACAAAGACTTCACACAAATGATGGCGAAGAACTTGGAAGACCACAACATCCGCTTGGCGCTTGGTCAAACTGTTAAAGCAATCGAGGGTGACGGTAAAGTTGAACGCTTGATTACTGATAAAGAAACTTTCGACGTGGATATGGTTGTTCTTGCAGTTGGTTTCCGTCCAAATACAGCCCTTGCTGATGGTAAGATTGAACTCTTCCGTAACGGTGCCTTCCTTGTAGACAAGAAACAAGAAACTTCACTTCCTGGTGTATTTGCCGTTGGTGACTGTGCGACTGTTTATGACAACGCTCGCAAAGACACAAGCTATATCGCCCTTGCTTCAAATGCAGTTCGTACTGGTATCGTTGGTGCCTACAACGCTTGTGGACATGAATTGGAAGGAATCGGTGTGCAAGGATCAAATGGTATCTCAATTTACGGACTTCACATGGTTTCAACTGGTTTGACTCTTGAAAAAGCTAAAGCTGCTGGTTACAATGCAACTGAAACAGGCTTTAACGATCTTCAAAAACCAGAATTTATGAAACATGATAACCATGAAGTTGCCATCAAGATTGTCTTTGACAAAGATAGCCGTGAAATTCTTGGTGCACAAATGGTTTCACACGATTCTGCAATTAGCATGGGAATCCACATGTTCTCACTTGCTATCCAAGAGCATGTGACAATTGATAAATTGGCATTGACAGACCTATTCTTCTTGCCACACTTTAACAAACCATACAACTACATCACAATGGCTGCACTTACAGCTGAAAAATAAAATTTGATGAACTATCTGGCCTTAAGTTAAGGTCAGATAGTTTTTTAGCCAATCTGTACCCATACAATTATTCTTTTTTTATCTTGTGATTCCTTCTGTTCTGAATTAAAATGAAATGGTAGCTACCAATATAAATGATGAGGAAAAAGAAATGACTGAAAATCGTTATGAACTAAATAAAAACTTGGCACAGATGCTCAAAGGTGGGGTTATCATGGACGTTCAGAATCCTGAACAGGCCCGTATTGCAGAAGCTGCTGGTGCGGCAGCTGTGATGGCCTTGGAGCGGATTCCAGCTGATATTCGTGCAGCTGGTGGAGTTTCCCGCATGAGCGATCCAAAGATGATTAAGGAAATCCAAGAAGCGGTTAGTATTCCAGTGATGGCCAAGGTCAGAATCGGGCATTTTGTTGAAGCTCAGATTTTAGAGGCCATTGAGATTGACTATATCGACGAGAGTGAAGTTTTATCTCCAGCAGACGACCGTTTCCATGTGGACAAAAAAGAATTCCAAGTTCCTTTTGTTTGTGGGGCTAAGGACTTGGGTGAAGCCTTGCGACGTATTGCTGAGGGTGCCTCTATGATTCGTACCAAAGGAGAACCAGGTACAGGAGATATCGTCCAAGCTGTTCGCCATATGCGTATGATGAATCAGGAAATTCGCCGCATTCAAAATCTACGTGAGGACGAACTTTATGTTGCTGCCAAGGAATTGCAAGTCCCTGTAGAATTGGTTCAATATGTCCATGAGCATGGAAAATTGCCAGTTGTAAACTTTGCGGCTGGAGGCGTTGCAACGCCAGCAGATGCGGCATTAATGATGCAATTAGGGGCAGAGGGTGTCTTTGTCGGCTCAGGTATTTTCAAGTCAGGAGATCCTGTTAAACGAGCGAGTGCCATTGTCAAAGCGGTAACTAACTTCCGTAATCCTCAAATTCTAGCTCAAATCTCTGAAGATCTAGGGGAAGCCATGGTTGGTATCAATGAAAATGAGATCCAAATCCTCATGGCTGAGCGAGGGAAATAGATGAAAATTGGAATATTGGCCTTGCAAGGTGCCTTTGCAGAACATGCAAAAGTGTTGGATCAATTAGGTGTCGAGAGTGTTGAAATCAGAAATTTAGAGGATTTTCAGCAACATCAGAGTGACTTGTCAGGTTTGATTTTACCTGGAGGAGAGTCTACAACCATGGGCAAACTCTTACGCGACCAGGACATGCTGATTCCCATTCGAGAAGCCATTCTATCTGGCTTACCAGCCTTTGGAACCTGTGCAGGCTTGATATTGCTGGCTAAGGAAATTACTTCTCAGGAAGAAAGTCATCTTGGAACTATGGATATGGTGGTCGAGCGCAATGCCTATGGGCGCCAACTAGGAAGTTTCTACACGGAAGCAGAATGTAAGGGAGTCGGTCAGATTCCAATGACCTTTATCCGTGGTCCAATTATCAGCAGTGTTGGAGAGGGTGTAGAAATTCTAGCAACAGTTGAAGATCAAATCGTTGCAGCCCAAGAAAAAAATATGTTGGTAACTTCTTTTCATCCAGAATTGACTGATGATGTTCGCTTGCACCAGTACTTTATAAATATGTGTGACAAAAAGATAGTGGAATAAAAAGTGATAAATCAAGTTTTGATTCGCTTTTTCCAAAGAATCATTTTTTAAGTCATCTGACAGTATTCTGTGATTTTAGATTTATTTACGATAAATTAGAAAAGAATGATTGTTTTGACTTAGGGCATAAAGCTTATATGCTGAATATAGTGTTCAAGTATCTTTTATTGGGAGCACTTTAGAGGATGGAGTTAAAATACTATTCTATACTCCTTAATACTCTTCGACAATCTCTTCAAACCACGTCAGCTTTATCCGCAACCTCAAAGCGGTGCTTTGAGCAACCTGCGGTTAGCTTCCTAGTTAGCTCTTTGATTTTCATTGAATATATAGTAGTTTGAAATAAGATGTGTGCAACTTGATTAGGGAAATCAAATTAATTTCTAGAAATGTTTTAGTATCCACGATGTACTATTCTAGTTTCAATTTACTATAAAAATGATGTATGGGATTGGTCAAAAAGAACACTTTGAAAATAGCAAAAAACGAGTATCTCTACAGATGGAGATACTCGTTCTATTATGTATAAAGCTATGAGTCTGTCGTCCTACGTAAGGTGCGCGTCGAAGGTTATACCTAAAAAACTCCAAACGCGATACAATAAAGGGGATTAAGGCAATTCTAAAGATTTTTTAAGAGGTAAGTGATGAGTTAAGATCAATGGTGTTTTAACAAGGTGAAAAGGGTCAGGCAAAAAGTCTTTAAAATCAGAAAACGCATAATATCAGGTGTTGAATTTTACAACGTTTTTTATTTTATTTTTTGGTATTCTTTTGCAAAAAAGAATACAACATTTTGTTGTATCCTAAATATTAAATCAAGTCCTGAATTTTCTTAAGTTTTTATCATATTTTCTGTTATAATTAAGGTGCCTTAAGAAAAATAATGAAAAAACTAAATGTTTTTCATATAGTTTTCATTGTTTTAATAGTTTAAAGTCAATCTTATTTTTCTCTAATAGAAAATAATGAAAAAGTAGGTTTAGAAAGAGGTAAGTATCTATGTCTTCTCATAAAAAAGTGTCACTCTCTGAGATTAATCAATCTATCGATACTCCAAATAACAATCATTTCTGGCAAAATTTAAAGGCCTTCTTGGGTCCAGGTGCCCTTGTCGCAGTTGGTTATATGGATCCAGGAAACTGGATAACCAGTGTGGTTGGAGGTGCATCCTATAAGCACAGTCTCTTATTTGTCATCTTGATTTCATCACTCATTGCTATGCAGCTTCAGCAGATGTCAGGAAAGCTTGGAATTGTAACTCAAATGGACTTGGCTCAAGCAACGGGTCATCATTCACCCAAATGGCTTCGTTATAGCTTATGGGTGATTTTGGAGTTGGCCTTGATGGCGACAGACCTGGCAGAAGTTCTAGGTTCAGCGATTGCTCTCAATCTTCTTTTTAAGATTCCGATTATGATAGCCATCCTTTTGACGGTTCTAGATGTCTTTCTCTTATTGCTTTTGATGAAATTTGGCTTTAAGAAGATAGAAGCTATTGTGACAACACTGATTTTAACGATTTTAGCAATCTTTACTTATCTGGTAGCTTTATCAAATCCAAGTTTCCAAGGAATCGCTGAGGGTTATTTACCCAATTCGACCTTATTTGAGAGTCCTTTGCCAGGTCATGAAAGTCAATTAACTTTAGCTCTGGGGATTGTAGGTGCGACGGTTATGCCTCATAACCTCTATTTGCATTCTTCCTTGTCTCAAACTCGGAAAATCAATCACAAGGACAAGGATGATGTTCGAAAAGCGGTGCGCTTTATGACCTGGGATTCAAATCTCCAATTATCCTTGGCCTTTGTGGTTAACTCCCTTCTATTAATTCTCGGGGCGGCTCTCTTTTTCGGCCATGCATCTGAGATTTCTGCCTTCTCTCAAATGTATAATGCCTTGCAGGATTCTACTATTGCAGGAGCTATAGCTAGCTCGACCTTATCAACCTTGTTTGCCTTGGCTTTATTAGCCAGTGGTCAAAATTCGACAATTACGGGTACCTTGACTGGACAAATCGTTATGGAAGGTTTCTTGCATATGAGATTACCTCAATGGTTCATTCGTTTGGCAACTCGTCTCTTTGCCTTGTTGCCTGTCATGATTGTAGCGGTTCTGTTTGGTCATCAGGAAAAAACATTGGATCAGTTATTGGTTTATTCACAAGTCTTTCTTTCGATTGCTCTTCCATTTTCAATCTTCCCACTGATTTATCTAACTTCTAAGAAATCACTGATGGGAGAATTTACCAATGCCAAATGGAATACCATCCTTGGCTATATCGTTTCCATTATCTTAACAATTCTCAATGTGAAATTGTTATTTGATATTTTCTAAGAAATTCACCCGAGTTATAAAACAAGCATATAAGAAAAAAGATACCCAAGATTTCTTGGGTATCTTTTTTAAAATAAACGGAAGACATGGGATTCGAACCCACGCACGCTGTTACACGCCTACCGCGTTTCCAACACGGCCTCTTAAGCCTCTTGAGTAATCTTCCAATACTTACTCAAATAGTCTACCATAAAGGCTCTTATCTTGCAATAAAAATTTTGGAAATAAGAAAAATGATAGATTTTGAAAGAAAATGACAAAAAGCGCTTGACTTTGAAAGAAAGTGTGATAGAATGAATAGTGTAAACGATAACAGGAGGTGATTCAGTGTTAAAAACAGAGCGGAAGCAACTGATTTTAGAGGAGTTAAATCAACATCATGTAGTTTCTCTAGAAAAATTAGTTAGTTTGTTAGAAACGTCAGAATCAACGGTTCGAAGAGATTTGGATGAGTTGGAAGCGGAAAACAAGCTTCGTCGCGTGCATGGTGGAGCAGAATTGCCCCATTCCTTGCAGGAAGAAGAAACCATTCAAGAAAAATCTGTCAAAAACCTTCAAGAAAAGAAGTTGCTGGCTCAGAAGGCAGCCTCTCTCATCAAGGAACAAGATGTCATCTTTATCGATGCTGGAACAACAACTGCTTTTTTGATTCATGAATTGGTTAATAAGAATATTACTGTTGTGACAAATTCGATTCACCATGCCGCTCAGTTGGTTGAAAAGCAGATTCCAACTGTCATGGTTGGAGGAAGTGTCAAGATGGCGACAGATGCTAGTATCGGGGGCGTTGCTCTTAACCAGATTAACCAATTGCACTTTGACCGTGCCTTTATCGGGATGAATGGTGTGGACGATGGTTATTATACGACTCCTGATATGGAAGAGGGAGCTGTGAAGCGTGCTATTTTAGAAAATGCCAAACAGACCTATGTCTTGGTGGATTCGTCTAAAATTGGACAAACTTGCTTTGCCAAGGTAGCACCACTCAAACGAGCTATTGTTATCACAAGTCAAGGGCATGAGCTCTTGCAGGCTATTAAGGAGAAAACGGAGGTAATAGAAGTATGATTTATACAGTCACACTCAATCCATCCATTGACTATATCGTTCGTTTGGATCAAGTTCAAGTCGGTAGTGTCAATCGAATGGACAGTGATGATAAGTTTGCTGGTGGGAAAGGAATCAATGTCAGTCGTGTCTTGAAACGCTTGGGTATTCCAAATACAGCGACTGGATTTATCGGAGGTTTTACTGGTAAATTTATCACAGATACTCTGACAGAGGAAGAAATCGAGACACGTTTTGTCCAAGTGGCAGAAGATACTCGTATCAATGTTAAAATCAAAGCAGACCAAGAGACAGAAATCAACGGGACTGGTCCAAATGTTGAACCAGCTCAGCTAGAAGAATTGAAAGCTATTTTATCTAGTTTGACTGCAGAAGATACAGTTGTCTTTGCAGGTTCAAGTGCTAAAAATCTAGGTAATGTCATCTACAAGGATTTGATTGCCTTGACACGCAAGACTGGTGCGCAAGTCGTTTGTGATTTTGAAGGACAGACCTTGATTGATAGTTTGGACTACCAGCCACTTTTGGTCAAACCAAACAATCATGAACTTGGAGCGATTTTTGGAGTGAAACTCGAAAGTTTAGATGAAATTGAGAAATACGCTCGTGAGTTACTGGCTAAAGGTGCTCAAAACGTCATTATTTCTATGGCTGGTGACGGTGCTCTTCTTGTCACATCTGAGGGAGCTTACTTCGCAAAACCTATCAAGGGAACAGTCAAAAATTCAGTTGGAGCTGGTGACTCTATGGTTGCTGGATTTACAGGTGAATTTGTCAAATCAAAAGACGCAGTAGAAGCCTTCAAATGGGGAGTTGCTTGTGGAACGGCAACTACCTTCTCGGATGACTTGGCAACAGCAGAATTTATTAAAGAAACATATGAAAAAGTTGAGGTAGAAAAACGATGAAAATTCAAGACCTATTGAGAAAAGATGTCATGTTGCTGGATTTGCAGGCAACTGAAAAAACAGCTGTCATCGACGAGATGATTAAAAGTTTGACAGACCACGGTTATGTGACAGATTTTGAAACCTTTAAAGAAGGCATTTTGGCGCGTGAAGCTTTGACTTCTACTGGTTTAGGAGACGGTATCGCAATGCCACACAGCAAAAATTCTGCTGTAAAAGAAGCGACAGTTCTCTTTGCCAAGTCAAACAAGGGTGTTGACTACGAGAGCTTGGATGGGCAACCAACTGACCTTTTCTTTATGATTGCAGCTCCAGAAGGTGCCAATGATACTCACTTAGCAGCCTTGGCAGAATTGTCTCAATACTTGATGAAAGACGGATTTGCTGACAAACTCCGTCAAGTAACATCAGCTGACCAAGTCATTGAGCTCTTTGACCAAGCTTCAGAAAAAACTGAAGAGCCTGTTCAAGCACCTGCTAATGACTCTGGTGACTTTATCGTGGCTGTTACAGCTTGTACGACAGGTATTGCCCACACTTACATGGCCCAAGAAGCCCTTCAAAAAGTAGCTGCTGAAATGGGGGTTGGTATCAAGGTCGAAACCAACGGTGCTAGCGGTGTTGGAAACCAACTAACTGCTGAAGATATCCGTAAGGCTAAAGCGGTTATCATCGCAGCAGACAAGGCAGTTGAAATGGATCGTTTCGATGGCAAACCATTGATCAGTCGTCCGGTTGCTGATGGTATCCGTAAAACAGAAGAATTGATTAACTTGGCTCTTTCAGGAGATACGGAAGTTTACCGTGCCGCTAATGGAGCAAAAGATGCAACAGCCTCTAACGAAAAACAAAGCCTTGGTGGCGCCTTCTACAAACACTTGATGAGTGGTGTCTCTCAAATGTTGCCATTCGTTATAGGTGGTGGTATCATGATTGCCCTTGCCTTCTTGATTGATGGTGCTTTAGGTGTTCCAAATGAAAACCTTAGCAATCTTGGTTCCTACCATGAGTTAGCTTCTATGTTCATGAAAATCGGTGGCGCTGCATTTGGTTTGATGCTTCCAGTCTTTGCAGGTTATGTTGCTTACTCTATCGCTGAAAAACCAGGTTTGGTAGCAGGTTTCGTGGCTGGTGCTATTGCCAAAGAAGGGTTTGCCTTTGGTAAAATTCCTTATGCCGCAGGTGGTGAAGCAACTTCAACTCTCGCAGGTGTCTCATCTGGTTTCCTAGGTGCCCTTGTTGGTGGATTTATCGCAGGTGCTTTGGTTCTTGCTATCAAGAAATACGTTAAAGTTCCTCGTTCACTTGAAGGTGCAAAATCAATCCTTCTCTTGCCACTTCTTGGAACAATCTTGACTGGATTTGTCATGCTAGCTGTTAACATTCCAATGGCAGCAATCAACACTGCCATGAATGACTTCCTAGGTGGTCTTGGAGGAGGTTCAGCTGTCCTTCTTGGTATCGTCCTTGGTGGAATGATGGCTGTTGACATGGGTGGACCAGTTAACAAAGCGGCTTATGTCTTTGGTACAGGTACGCTTGCAGCGACTGTTTCTTCAGGTGGTTCTGTAGCTATGGCAGCAGTTATGGCTGGAGGAATGGTGCCACCA
The DNA here is from genome assembly GCF_965119495.1 of Streptococcus sp. Marseille-Q7156. The sequence continues at coordinate 694,109 of NZ_CBCPLU010000001.1, forward strand.
CTTGCCATCTTTATCGCAACTCTTCTTTTCAAAGATAAATTTACTAAGGAAGAACGCAACTCTGGTTTGACAAACATCATCATGGGCTTGTCATTTATCACTGAGGGAGCGATTCCATTTGGTGCAGCTGACCCAGCTCGTGCTATTCCAAGCTTCATCCTTGGTTCAGCAGTAGCAGGTGGCCTCGTTGGTCTTACTGGTATCAAACTCATGGCGCCACACGGTGGAATCTTCGTGATCGCCCTTACTTCAAATGCCCTTCTTTATCTCGTTTCTGTCTTGGTAGGAGCAATTGTAAGTGGTGTTGTCTATGGTTACCTACGCAAACCACAAGCAGTTAAATAAAAGGGAACTATATACCAGTTTAAACCAACCACAAAATGTAGTATTTCAACAATATCGAAAAAGACGATTTCCGTTTGGAAATCGTCTTCTCACTATTTCAATAGTTCATACTCAAATAATTTACTTTCAAGCTCATTTTCGTAGTATTCAGCTAACCTTGTTTTAAGTTCTTTTAGTTTAGTGTTAACTTTTTCATTGTTGAATATCTTTTTATCATTACCATCTTTGTATGATGTATTTATGTCCAATTCAATTTGATAAGTACCATAATTGTATTTTGGATTATATTCTTGAGTATTTTTAGCTAGTTCAAGTAATTCATCGAAGACACCTAGCAACATTAAGTCAGCTCTATCAAGTTTTCCATATTTTTCTTGTTCGACCAATTCTTTACGAACTAGAGAGTTCTTATCTAGGCACATTTCGTTACTATAAAACTTTCCATCAGAACCATCAAAGCTCAAACAATGATTTTTTTGAGAGATACAAGTCCATAATGTAGCTTTTCTAAGAAAATCTGTATCCTCTGTATACAAATCCCCTTTATCAGCAGTTGTATAGTAAATATCCCTTTCATACCAGTTTTTTTGAGGGTATTGCTTGGCAACAAATAAAGCAGTTTGCTCTGCGTAATTATTCGTTCTAACTTGACTACCTCGTCCATGATAAATAGCAATTCTAGTCATTCTTATGTCCTGCGGAGTAGTACCAAAACCACTGGCTTCTATAACCGCTAAAATATTGTCATTATAAACAGGTTTTCCATAGCTTTTTAATGGCACTTCTTTACCATCGTAGCCAGTAGCAATTTTAGATAACACATCTGTTTTTAACTTTTTAGAATAGTATTCTCCTAGCGTTTTGTATACTTTTTTTATAGTGACATGCTTCACATCTTTAAGAATAGCATCCTCAGGTACATCAATGACTGCTGCTCCTTTCCCAGTTCCCCATTTTTTATTATCTCTCCATATTTCTTTAGCAGTTACAGTAATACTTTCAGTTCCGTTATCTTGATCGTTTTTCCAAAGTGCTACCAAAACGGAACTTTCTTGTGCTTTAAAGTTCCCTCTGTTTGCTAGAAAACCATTAATAAAGATTTTTTGCATTAGACCAACTGATTTCCAATACTTAACAGGAGCAAATAAAATATAATAGTCGTTTTCATCTCTCATAAAGTATTTTTCAAAAGACCAAACGAATTGATTTAGCAAATCTTTTGCATGGTTACTATCACCAACAAATTCATCGGACATCAATTTCCTTATATAGCTAAATTTATCTATCGATTTAACATTTCCTTCTTGAGCACGGGCTAATTCGCTAGAATAAGGGGGATTTTCAAAACCAATAATCGCAACATTTTTGTCATCTATGACTTCTTGTAATGTATTATGTTTTCCATCTGTTTCCATTGGAATTGATAAAAACTCTTCTGCTAAAGCATCCCCACCTGTTACTAAGTTCCCCTTGTTTTCTTGTACCATTGAAAGTGGTGGTATGATAGCCCGTACCTTCCCAATATATTTGTTATACAAAACAAGCCATTCTTTTATTTCATAAGTATTCAAGATAACATGGCTTAACTCTTCTTCAGTTAAATAATGCTCTAATGCTCCTGTACCAGCACATCTGTCCAAAATAACATAGTCCATGCCTTTAGGAAGATTGCTAATAGCTTGACGAACAAGTTTAGTTGCTTCTTTAACATAAGGTAGTGGTGTATAAAATGCTCCTAAATCTTTTCTATTTGCGGGGTCATTTAATGCGTCCATCACGGTGTCAAAATCACTTTCGTCTCCACACCAAGGTAAGATATAGTTTTCGACTATTGAATTAGATGGTTGTTTGAGCATCTCAAACATTTGAGATTTTGTTGTTGTTTTATCGTGACGGTATATATAGTTCGCCCACCCTAAAATGTTTGGAAAATCAATTTCAAACTTTTGATACTCGTCTATTTGGAATAATTCACACAATTCACGATTTTTAGGGCTTTTTGGTTGAAGAACATCAAATTCAATTACTTTTTCAGGATTAGTAGCATTTTTTAAAGTGGTCTGATTTACATTTTTTGATGCACTATTCGTATAATTTTGTAAAATTTCTAAACGATATTGAGTTGCATCATAAACACTAGCACGATTTTTATTAATATCAACTAAAACGATTTTGCTTGGTATAGGAATACCACCTTTTATCCTTAATTTAGACAGATAGTGGATAGCTTGAACAAGCACAGCATTAAGATCAGCAATGCTATTTTTAAATTCAAACAGAGCTCCGTTAATGATACCATCAGTATTTTCGATTAAAATATCTTTTTCATCAAAACCGAAATTTCTCCAGAAAAATAAATTGTCAGCTCTTTCATTTCCAGATTGCCAACTTCTATCAATAGCTAGAGGAGCCATTTTACACCTCCAACAATCAACTCATTGAGTTGAGAAACAACAGAAAAGACCTTCTCACAAAAATGTGAAAAAGTCTGTTTTAGGGCTTGACAAAAAATACGCTTGATTACATAATCAGCGTGAGCTGTGAGCTGTGAGCTGTGAGCTGTGAGCTGTGAGCTGTGAGCTGTGAGCTGTGAGCTGTGAGCTGTGAGCTGTGAGCTGTGAGCTGTGAGCTGTGAGCTGTGAGCTGTGAGCTGTGAGCTGTGAGCTGTGAGCTGTGAGCTGTGAGCTGTGAGCTGTGAGCTGTGAGCTGTGATTGCGTTCATACCAATCATTCCTTTACTTTTTGATAGTTCTATTATATCAAAATTTCAAAATTTTGCATATCTTCTTTTTTTGATGAACAGTCACCTGAATCATAAGGAGAATATTGACCTTTTTCGAAATACCTGTGAAATATGGTATAATAGAAGAATGGCAAACAAGAATACAAGTAAAACAAGACGGAGACCGTCTAAAGCAGAACTCGAAAGAAAAGAAGCGATTCAACGAATGTTGATTTCGTTGGGAATCGCGTTTTTATTGATTTTCGCAGCCTTTAAATTAGGGGCTGCAGGTATAACCCTTTACAATCTAATTCGCTTGCTGGTGGGTAGCTTAGCTTATCTGGTAATATTTGGTATCCTACTCTATCTCTTCTTTTTCAAGTGGATACGAAAACAGGAAGGACTCTTATCTGGCTTTTTCACCATATTTGCAGGTTTGATCTTGATTTTTGAGGCCTACTTAGTTTGGAAATATGGTTTAGACAAGTCCGTTCTAAAGGGAACCATGGCTCAGGTTGTGACTGATTTGACTGGTTTTCGAACGACCAGTTTTGCTGGAGGTGGCTTGATTGGGGTTGCTCTTTATATTCCAACTGCCTTTCTCTTTTCAAATATCGGCACTTACTTTATTGGTTCTATTTTGATTTTAGTGGGTGCCCTCCTGATTAGTCCTTGGTCTGTTTACGATATTGCTGAATTTTTCAGTAGAGGCTTTGCTAAATGGCAGGAAGGGCATGAGCGTCGAAAAGAGGAACGCTTTGTCAAACAAGAAGAAAAAGCTCGTCAAAAGGCTGAGGAAGAAGCTAGATTAGAACAAGAAGAGGCTGAAAAAGCCTTACTCGATTTGCCTCCTATTGATATGGAAACGGGTGAAATTTTGACAGAGGAAGATGTTCAGGATTTTCCACCTATACCTGAAGAAGAGTGGGTGGAACCAGAAATCATCCTGCCTCAACCAGAGCTTGAATTCCCTGAACAGGAAGATGACTCTGATGATGAAGATGTTCAGGTCGATTTTTCAGCCAAGGAGGCTCTTGAATACAAACTTCCAAGCTTACAACTCTTTGCCCCTGATAAACCTAAAGACCAGTCGAAAGAGAAGAAAATCGTTCGTGAAAACATCAAAATCCTAGAAGAAACTTTTGCTAGTTTTGGTATTAAGGTAACGGTTGAACGGGCCGAAATTGGGCCATCAGTGACCAAGTATGAAGTCAAGCCAGCAGTAGGTGTAAGGGTCAACCGCATTTCCAATCTAGCAGATGACCTCGCTCTAGCCTTGGCTGCCAAGGATGTCCGAATCGAAGCACCTATTCCAGGGAAATCCTTAGTTGGAATCGAAGTACCCAACTCTGAGATTGCGACTGTGTCCTTCCGAGAACTATGGGAACAATCTCAAACGAAAGCAGAAAATCTCTTGGAAATTCCTTTAGGGAAGGCTGTTAATGGAACCGCAAGAGCTTTTGACCTTTCTAAAATGCCTCACTTGCTAGTCGCAGGTTCAACGGGTTCAGGGAAGTCAGTAGCTGTTAACGGCATTATCGCTAGCATCCTCATGAAGGCGAGACCTGACCAAGTTAAATTTATGATGGTTGACCCCAAGATGGTTGAGTTGTCTGTTTACAATGACATTCCTCATCTCTTGATTCCAGTCGTGACCAATCCACGCAAAGCCAGTAAGGCTCTCCAAAAGGTTGTAGATGAAATGGAAAATCGTTATGAACTCTTTGCCAAGGTGGGAGTTCGGAATATTGCAGGCTTTAATGCCAAGGTAGAAGAGTTCAATGCCCAGTCTGAGTACAAGCAAATTCCGCTACCGCTTATTGTCGTGATTGTGGATGAGTTGGCTGACCTTATGATGGTAGCCAGTAAGGAAGTGGAAGATGCTATCATTCGTCTCGGACAGAAGGCACGTGCTGCAGGTATCCACATGATTCTTGCAACCCAGCGTCCATCGGTTGATGTCATCTCTGGTCTAATCAAAGCCAATGTCCCATCTCGAGTGGCTTTTGCGGTATCATCAGGTACAGACTCGCGCACCATCTTGGATGAAAATGGAGCTGAAAAACTGCTTGGTCGAGGCGACATGCTCTTTAAACCGATTGATGAAAATCATCCAGTTCGTCTCCAAGGATCCTTTATCTCGGATGATGATGTTGAACGCATCGTAAACTTCATCAAGGCTCAGGCTGATGCGGACTACGATGAGAGTTTTGATCCGGGTGAAGTTTCTGAAAATGAAGGAGAATTTTCAGATGGTGAATCTGGTGGAGATCCGCTTTTTGAAGAAGCCAAAGCTCTAGTCATTGAGACCCAGAAAGCCAGCGCATCCATGATTCAGCGTCGTTTATCAGTTGGATTTAACCGTGCGACCCGCCTTATGGAAGAACTCGAAATGGCAGGTGTCATCGGTCCAGCTGAAGGTACCAAACCAAGAAAAGTATTGCAACAATAAATTTCTCTCTTATACGGAAATGTGAACCTGACGTGATTTGAAGAGGATTATCTATGATGTATAATTAATTGAATCTAAACAAGCTGAAACAGGTTTAGAATTTCTTTTAGATATATGAAGACTCCCCTTATAGTTTCTAGTGAATATTCGTTTTTCACTAGAAACTATAAGGGGAGCTTTTGTACTCATGTATGAGATAGATTTCTTTTTTTGTTTTATTAAGCTGCATAGCTCACTTTTCAGCAGGAATCAGCTATTGTATTCGCTAGATGTTAGCTGACATCAATTCACTACTGTTTAAAATTTTGAGAGTTCTGCAGTTTTTGAGTTCAGTTTCTGTTTATTCACCAAAGAAAAATGGTGGGGCGAACCGTTTCAGCTCTTCAAAGCAATGTTGGGCTGCCTCTGCATCTTCACAGATGACAAGGCAGACATCATCACCACAGAGGGTAGCGATAGCGTCAGGGAAACTCAAAGCATCAATGATAGAACCAAATGATTGAGCCAGTCCAGGAAGGGTTTTTAGTAGAACTTGATGTTGAACTGGGCGCATCAAGACAAGGGCATCTTCCATGTAGAGTTCAAGACGTTTTTCCCATTTTGAGATAGAGCCTGTATTGAGCACATAGTAAGAGTTATCTTCTTCTCGTACTTTTGAGAGGTTCATACTTTTAATATCCCTCGAAAGTGTAGCTTGTGTAACTTGAATATCATTATCAGCAAGAAGAGCTTGTAGCTCAGCTTGAGTATGAATCTTGTTTTTCGTTACAAGAGCTCGTATGAGTTGGTGTCGGTGTTCAGATTTATTCATAATAATTTAACTCCTTTTTTAGTGAGGTATGGTAAGTGTGGACTGAGAGAGGTCGACAGTCAGGTGGTAGTCAGTATTGTCACGTATGGTGATTTCAAAGTCAGTCGTATAGAGGACTAAACGGAGAGTATCTCCTTTTTTTAACTTGTAAATAGTTGGTTGCAGTTCAAATTGTACATCCATCCATTCACCTGCCTTGATATCCTCTACTAACAGTAAATCATTTCTATTTTGTAAATTAAGGTAGCCTTTTGTAATGACTCGTTGTGTAGTTGCACTAAATGGCAATTCACAGAGATTTTCCAGCATGTGATAGCGACCGTTGTCAATGGTTCTAGCACTTAAAATAGCTGGATAAGGCTGTAGGTATTTCTTTTGACCAAATTCTAGCAGTTGGGCTGATAAGAGCCCCTTGTTGGTGCTGGATTTGAGACGAAGATTGAGCTGAGCGCGACCGTTCAGGTGGAGATCTTTAGTCACAGGCAGGTCAATAGTAATCTGATTGGCTTTCCCTTGATAGAGTTCCGTATTGAAGATCTGGTATGTCTTACCATAGCGCTCAAAATCCTTATCTGGGTACTGGTTTTGAATAACTTGCTCTTCTTGACCAAGTGAGTAGGTTTCAAAGTTTTCTTGCTCACCGAAGTTATCAAGTGATAACCAAGTCTGAGGAGCGGTATTGTCCTGCCAAATAACGATCGGAAGTTGAAAATCTGTTTCTTGTCCCAATAATTTCTTAGTCAATAAGGCATTCATAGACTCACGGAAGTCAATGGACTGCCAGTTGTTCATATAAACATGGGCACCATTATGGAAAAAGAGATGCTTATTTATATGAGTAGGTAGAGCATGGAACATCTGGTAAACATGAAGTGGTTTGACATTCCAATCCTGAGAACCATGAGTAAAAACAACCTCAGCCTTTACTTTATGGGCATTGAGCAGATAATTGCGGTCATGCCAAAACTGATTGTAGTCGCCAGTCTTGCGATCCAGTTGTTCTTTTACCTTTTCTAAGTCAGCTTGGTGAGCTTCATTGCCACGGATATAGTCGCCAGCCAAGAGATTACGAGAGTAAGTCAGTTCAGCAAGGGAGTCAAAGTCCTCACCTGGATAACCGCCTGGGCTAGTTACCAGACCGTTTTCACGATAATAGTTGTACCATGAAGAAATGCCAGCTTCGGCAATGATTACTTCTAAACCATCGACGCCTGTAGTCGCCAGACCATTGGACATTGTACCTAGATAAGAAAGTCCAGTTGTAGCTACTTTTCCGTTTGACCAGTCAGCCTTGACTTGACGCTGGCGCGTGTGGTCAGTAAAGGCACGGCAACGACCATTGAGCCAATCGATAACATTTTTATAAGCCTCAATTTGCTGGTAGTCCCCATTAGTCATGAAACCAGTAGAGTCTTTGGTACCAACACCTGAGACATAGAGATTAGCAAACCCTCGTGGAAGGAAGTAGTCGTTGAGACTATAGCTAGCGTTAATGTGCGTTAGCTTTTCCTCGGCTTCTGACACAAGTTCAGATTGACCTTGGGGTTGGACGAGATTTAGTTGAGGTTCCTCTAGCTCTATCTTGTGATTAGGCTTAACCTCAAGCTCGCCCTCCATCTTGTAGAGAGCTTTGTCACTGGCTTTATCATTTGTTCCCTGATGATAGGGACTGGCAGTCATGATAGCAGGGATTTGTCCGTCATAACGAGGACGAATAATGCTGACTTTGACTAAGTCTGGCTGACCTTTTTGGTCAGTATCGACACGAGACTCAACGTAGACGACTTCTCGAATGGCATCGTGGCTAGAAAAAGTTGCTAAACTCTTTCCGTTAAAGTAGTGGTAGGTATTATCTTCAGGGATAAGACCGTCACTTACCAGTTGATCAATCAGGAGATTCCCCTTTTTGGTGCGAGTATTGAGTAACTGATAGAGATTTTTAATCAAGTCACCGTATACAATAGGAAATCCAGTTTCCTTACGAAAAGCTTCACTGTCTTCGAAGTCAACCAAATAAGAAAAGCCTAAAAGTTGAAAAGCAACAGTATAAAAAATATCTGCAGTTAAATTCTTGTCTGACTGAAAAAATTTCAGTAAGTCAGTTTCTTTATCAACTGCTAAATTAGATAGAGGATAGGTGCTATCCTTATAATTAAAAAAGAAACGAATAAGAAACGCCTCAAACATTTTTTTATTTGTAATGTTGACTGGTAAATCAAATCCATACTTTTTTAAATCACATAAAATAGTATCTCTTGGAAGTGATAAATAGCTGAATTGATTAAAGCGCATAAAACCTCCTTGTAAAATAATAATTAAGGTTATTATATCAAAAAAATAGGAGAAAGGGAATCATTAAGTGAGAAAGAAATTAATTAAAGAATAATGAATATTATTTATATGAAAAACAGGTACAACTCTATAGTTCAAAACAAGTTATAATGGTAAATAGATTAACTTGATGTGTCTTTCTATTTTAAAAGATATATTCACTTCTTGGGATAAAAAAGTAAAAAAATTACCGGATCATTTGATTTTTTAAATGTATTTTTGCTTTTTTCATTCAAAAAATTTTACTTTAAGGATAAAATAGAGATAGGAGTCATTGCTTTTGTCTTTCTCTTTTTGAAAATGGTATAATATAGTGAGAAGGATAGAGGAGAAGTGTAAATTGATCGCACAACTAGATACAAAAACAGTCTATAGTTTTATGGAGAGCGTCATTTCGATCGAAAAGTATGTGAGAGTAGCTAAAGAATACGGCTACACTCATCTGGCTATAATGGATATTGATAATCTTTATGGTGCTTTTGACTTTCTAGAGGTTACAAAAAAATATGGCATTCATCCTTTATTAGGGCTTGAAATGACTGTATTTGTGGATGCTCAGGAAGTGAATTTGCGCTTTTTAGCTCTATCTAGTGTGGGCTATCAGCAGTTGATGAAGCTTTCAACAGCCAAGATGCAGGGGGAGAAAACTTGGTCAGTCCTGTCCCAGTACCTGGAGGATATCGCGGTCATTGTGCCTTATTTTGAAGAGCTTGAATCACTAAATCTAGGCTGTGATTACTATATAGGGGTTTACCCAGAAACACTGGCCAGCGAATTTTATCGTCCTATTTTGCCACTTTATCGGGTCAATGCCTTTGAAAGCAGGGATAGAGAAGTTCTGCAAATTTTAACAGCGATTAAAGAAAATCTACCGCTCAGAGAAGTTCCTTTGCGCTCACGACAAGATGTCCTTATATCAGCAAGTTCTTTAGAGAAACTATTCCAAGAACGTTTTCCTCAAGCCTTGGACAATTTAGAAAAGCTGATTTCAGGTATTTCTTACGATTTGGATACGAGTCTGAAACTGCCTCGTTTTAACCCAGCTAGACCAGCAGTAGAGGAGTTGAGAGAGCGTGCTGAACTGGGGCTTGTTCAGAAGGGATTGACTAGTAAAGAATATCAAGATCGACTAGACCAAGAATTGGCTGTTATTCATGATATGGGCTTTGATGATTATTTCTTGGTTGTTTGGGATTTGCTGCGTTTTGGACGTTCGAATGGCTATTATATGGGTATGGGACGGGGTTCTGCAGTTGGTAGCTTGGTTTCCTATGCCTTAGATATCACAGGGATTGACCCAGTAGAGAAAAATCTGATTTTTGAACGCTTTCTCAATCGTGAACGCTATACCATGCCTGATATTGATATTGATATTCCAGATATTTATCGTCCAGATTTTATCAGGTATGTTGGAAATAAATATGGCAGTAAACATGCTGCACAAATCGTTACTTTTTCTACCTTTGGAGCAAAGCAGGCCTTACGAGATGTTTTAAAACGTTTTGGTGTGCCAGAGTATGAATTATCTGCAATTACCAAGAAAATCAGTTTTCGTGATAATCTTAAGTCAGCCTATGAAGGGAACCTACAGTTTCGTCAGCAAATCAATAGTAAGTTAGAATACCAAAAAGCCTTTGAAATTGCCTGCAAGATTGAGGGTTATCCAAGACAAACCTCTGTCCATGCGGCTGGTGTTGTAATCAGTGACCAAGATTTGACCAACTACATCCCCCTAAAGCACGGTGATGAAATTCCACTGACTCAGTATGATGCTCATGGAGTTGAAGCTAGCGGGCTTTTGAAGATGGACTTTTTGGGACTGCGAAATTTGACCTTTGTCCAGAAGATGCAAGAATTGCTTGCTAAAATAGAAGATATTCACTTGAAAATTGAAGAAATAGATTTGGAAGACAAAGAAACTCTATCTCTTTTTGCATCTGGCAATACAAAAGGTATCTTTCAATTTGAGCAACCTGGAGCTATTCGCTTGCTAAAACGTGTGCAACCAGTCTGTTTTGAAGATGTCGTAGCAACTACTTCCCTAAATCGGCCAGGTGCTAGTGACTATATCAATAATTTTGTAGCTAGAAAGCATGGGCAGGAAGAAGTGACTGTTCTGGATCCAGTACTGGAGGATATTTTGGCTCCAACTTACGGAATTATGCTCTATCAGGAGCAGGTTATGCAGGTTGCCCAGCGTTTTGCTGGATTTAGTCTTGGGAAAGCCGATATTTTGCGCCGAGCTATGGGGAAAAAGGATGCCTCTGCCATGCATGAGATGAGGGCTTCTTTTATTCAAGGTTCATTAGAAGCTGGTCATACTGTGGAAAAAGCAGAGCAGGTCTTTGATGTCATGGAGAAGTTTGCAGGTTATGGTTTTAACAGGTCACATGCCTATGCATACTCAGCCTTGGCCTTCCAGTTGGCTTATTTCAAAACGCATTATCCAGCCATCTTTTATCAGGTCATGTTGAATTCTGCCAACAGTGATTACTTAATAGATGCACTTGAATCAGGCTTTGAAGTAGCGCCTCTGTCCATCAACACCATTCCCTATCACGATAAAATTGCCAACAAGTTCATCTATCTAGGTCTGAAATCGATTAAAGGAGTCAGCAAGGATTTTGCGCTTTGGATTATTGAAAACAGACCTTATTCTAACATTGAAGATTTTATAGCTAAATTACCTGAAAATTATTTGAAACTTCCTCTGCTAGAACCTTTGGTAAAAGTTGGTCTTTTCGATTTATTTGAAAAAAATCGTCAAAAAGTATTCAATAATTTAGTTAATCTATTTGAATTTGTGAAAGAGTTAGGAAGCTTGTTTGGTGATACCATTTATAGTTGGCAGGAATCGGAAGATTGGACGGAACAAGAAAAATTCTATATGGAACAAGAACTTTTAGGGATAGGTGTCAGCAAACATCCCCTACAAGCTATTGCAAGTAAAGCTATTTACCCGATTACCCCAATCAGAAATTTATCAGAAAATAGCTACGCTATTATTTTGGTTGAAGTTCAGAAAATAAAAGTAATTCGTACCAAAAAGGGCGAAAACATGGCTTTCTTACAGGTAGATGATAGTAAGAAAAAATTGGATGTTACCCTCTTTTCAGACTTATATCGACAGGTTGGGCAGGAAATAAAAGAGGGAGCCTTCTACTATATAAAAGGGAAAATACAATCACGTGATGGCCGTCTGCAAATGATTGCACAAGAAATAAGAGAAGCAGTTGCTGAACGCTTTTGGATACAGGTGAAGAATCATGATTCGGATCAAGAAATTTCACGTATTTTAGACCAATATAAAGGCCAAATCCCAGTCATCATCAGGTATGAAGAGGAACAGAAAACAATCGTTTCTCCCCATCATTTTGTAGCTAAATCCAATGAATTAGAAGCGAAATTGAATGAAATGGTTATGAAAACGATTTATCGCTAAAAATACGGAAAATAGAAGAATTTTAAAATCAAATGTGGTATAATTAATAAGAATGTTAAAAGAAAAAGGAGCATAAACCAATATGAAACGTATTGCTGTTTTGACTAGTGGCGGAGACGCACCTGGTATGAACGCTGCTATCCGCGCAGTTGTTCGTCAAGCAATTTCAGAAGGAATGGAAGTTTTTGGTATCTATGATGGATATGCTGGTATGGTTGCTGGTGAAATTCATCCCCTAGATGCAGCTTCAGTAGGAGACATCATTTCTCGTGGTGGTACTTTCCTTCACTCAGCTCGCTATCCAGAGTTCGCTCAACTTGAAGGGCAACTTAAAGGGATTGAGCAATTGAAAAAACACGGGATTGAAGGTGTAGTTGTTATCGGTGGTGACGGTTCTTACCACGGCGCTATGCGTTTGACTGAACATGGCTTCCCAGCTATCGGTCTTCCAGGTACAATCGATAACGATATCGTTGGTACTGACTTTACAATCGGTTTTGACACAGCGGTTACAACTGCTATGGATGCTATCGATAAGATTCGTGATACATCATCAAGTCACCGTCGTACTTTTGTTATTGAAGTTATGGGACGTAACGCTGGTGATATCGCTCTTTGGGCTGGTATTGCAACTGGTGCTGATGAAATCATCATTCCTGAAGAAGGATTCAAGATTGAAGATATCGTAGAAAGCATTAAATGTGGTTATGAGTGTGGTAAAAAACACAATATCATCGTCTTGGCAGAAGGTGTTATGTCAGCAGCTGAATTTGGTCAAAAACTAAAAGAAGCTGGGGATACAAGCGACCTTCGTGTAACAGAACTTGGACATATCCAACGTGGTGGTTCTCCAACTGCGCGTGACCGTGTATTGGCGTCACGTATGGGTGCGCATGCTGTTAAACTTCTTAAAGAAGGTATCGGTGGTGTTGCGGTTGGTATCCGTAACGAGAAAATGGTTGAAAACCCAATTCTTGGAACTGCAGAAGAAGGAGCATTGTTTAGCCTTACTGCTGAAGGTAAGATTGTGGTTAACAACCCACACAAAGCCGACATTGAGTTATCTAGCTTGAATAAGAGCTTGTCATAATTTACAATTTAGTTAATAAGACCAAAAAGGTCATATATATAAAGGAGTCACAAAAATCATGAACAAACGTGTAAAAATCGTTGCAACTTTGGGTCCTGCGGTAGAAATCCGTGGTGGTAAAAAATTCGGTGAGGACGGATACTGGGGTGAAAAACTTGATGTTGAAGCTTCAGCTAAGAACATTGCTAAATTGATTGAAGCTGGTGCTAACACATTCCGTTTCAACTTCTCACACGGTGACCACCAAGAACAAGGTGAGCGTATGGCAACTGTTAAACTTGCTGAAAAACTTGCAGGTAAAAAAGTTGGTTTCCTTCTTGATACAAAAGGACCAGAAATCCGTACAGAATTGTTCGAAGGTGAAGCTAAAGAGTATTCATACAAAACTGGTGAAAAAATCCGTGTTGCAACTAAACAAGGAATCAAATCAACTCGTGAAGTGATTGCATTGAACGTTGCTGGTGCTCTTGATATCTATGATGATGTTGAAGTTGGTCGTCAAGTTTTGGTTGACGATGGTAAACTTGGTCTTCGTGTGGTTGCTAAAGATGACGCAACTCGTGAATTTGAAGTTGAAGTTGAAAACGATGGTATCATCGCTAAACAAAAAGGTGTGAATATTCCTAACACTAAAATTCCTTTCCCAGCTCTTGCTGAACGTGATAACGACGATATCCGCTTTGGTCTTGAACAAGGTATCAACTTCATCGCTATTTCGTTTGTACGTACTGCAAAAGACGTGAACGAAGTTCGTGCAATCTGTGAAGAAACTGGAAACGGACATGTTCAATTGTTCGCTAAAATCGAAAACCAACAAGGTATCGATAACTTGGATGAAATTATCGAAGCTGCTGATGGTATCATGATCGCTCGTGGTGACATGGGTATCGAAGTACCATTCGAAATGGTTCCAGTTTACCAAAAAATGATCATCACTAAAGTCAATGCTGCAGGTAAAGTTGTTATCACTGCAACAAACATGCTTGAAACAATGACTGAAAAACCACGTGCAACTCGTTCAGAAGTATCAGACGTATTTAACGCTGTTATCGACGGAACTGACGCAACAATGCTTTCAGGTGAGTCTGCAAACGGTAAGTACCCACTTGAGTCAGTAACTACAATGGCTACAATCGATAAGAACGCTCAAACTCTTCTTAACGAATACGGACGTTTGAACTCAGATTCATTCGAACGTAACTCTAAGACAGAAGTAATGGCTTCAGCTGTTAAAGATGCTACTAACTCAATGGACATTAAATTGGTTGTAACTCTTACTAAGACAGGTCACACTGCACGTTTGATCTCTAAATACCGTCCAAATGCTGACATCTTGGCATTGACATTCGACGAATTGACAGAACGTGGATTGATGTTGAACTGGGGTGTTATCCCAATGTTGACAGATGCTCCATCATCAACTGACGATATGTTCGAAATTGCTGAACGTAAAGCAGTTGAAGCAGGACTTGTACAATCTGGTGACGATATCGTTATCGTAGCTGGTGTACCACTTGGAGAAGCTGTACGTACAAACACAATGCGTATCCGTACAGTACGTTAATTAATAGAAAAATAGCCTATCATATCAAGCTTTATAGCCTGTATGATGGGCTTTTTTTGTATATGAGCAAAGTTTTTACTTTTGAGTTAATGTAACTGTAGCTAAAGAGTAAATCGTTGCGTGTTCCATACTTTTTGTGATGTGAGTATAAATCTGATTGGTAGTCTTTTTGTCTTCATGCCCAAGCCATGACATGATAGTTTTTAAAGGGATGTTGTTTTTTGAACGAAAATTTCATAAAATGTTTAGTTCTTATAGTGGATTACAGCTAGAATAGTATGCTGTGGCTGCTAAAATATTTCTAGAAATTAATTTATTCATATCTTATTTCAATCTACTATAATACAGAAAAAAACAACTCCCTGATAATTCAAGGAGTTGTCTATAGTTAAATTAGTTTTTAGAAGCTGCTTGGAATTCTGGGTTTTTCCATGCTTCGTCAATGATAGCTTGCAATTCTTTAGCGGATGCTTGCATTTTTTGAGTTTCTGCGTCGTTCAATGGAATGTTTACTGGACGAACGATACCATGTGCACCAACAACAGCTGGTTGACCGATAAAGACATTCTTAACTCCGTATTGACCTTCTTGGAATACTGAAAGTGGAAGTACTGCATTTTCGTCGTCAAGGATTGCTTTAGTGATACGAGCAAGGGCTACTGCGATACCGTAGTATGTTGCACCTTTTTTGTTGATGATTGTGTAGGCTGCATCACGAACACCTTCGAACAATTCAATCAATTCAGCTTCTTGAACATTTTGAGTGTCTTTAAGGAATTCTTCAAGGTTTACACCAGCGATGTTTGCGTGTGACCAAACAGCGAACTCAGAGTCACCGTGTTCACCCATGATGTAAGCGTGAACTGAACGAGCATCTACATCCAATTTTTCAGCAAGTGCTTGACGGAAACGAGCTGAGTCAAGCGAAGTACCTGAACCGATAACGCGTTCTTTAGGGAAACCAGAGAATTTCCAAGTTGAGTAAGTCAAAACGTCAACTGGGTTAGCAGCAACAAGGAAGATACCTTTGAAACCTGATTCAACAACTTGAGTTACGATTGATTTGTTAATAGCAAGGTTTTTACCTACAAGGTCAAGACGAGTTTCACCTGGTTTTTGAGGAGCACCTGCAGTGATTACAACAAGGTCAGCGTCTGCACAGTCAGAATATTGAGCTGCATAGATTTTTTTAGGTGAAGTGAAGGCAAGGGCGTGACTAAGGTCAAGCGCGTCACCAACAGCTTTTTCATGCAATTGTGGAATTTCGATAATTCCAAGCTCTTGTGCAATTCCTTGGTTAACAAGTGCAAAAGCGTAAGATGAACCTACAGCACCATCTCCGACAAGGATAACTTTTTTGTGTTGTTTAGTTGAAGTCATTGTTCTAAACATCTCCTTAATTTTATTCAGGGATTTCCCCAGTTATTTTAATTCTATCACTTTTAAAAAGCTTTGTCACGAATATGCCTTTCAGTTCTTGATGTAAACGTTTTAGCTGATTTGGATACCTGAAATATGGCGGACATTATGGTATAATATTATTAATTACTAATAGTGAAATGAGGCATTTATTAATGCAGGATAGAAATTTAGTGAATGTCAATCTGACAAAGGAGATGAAGACGAGTTTTATCGATTACGCCATGAGTGTTATCGTAGCGCGGGCTCTTCCTGATGTTCGAGATGGCTTGAAACCGGTTCACCGTCGGATTCTCTATGGAATGAATGAATTGGGTGTTACTCCAGACAAACCCCATAAAAAATCTGCTCGTATTACAGGGGATGTCATGGGTAAATATCACCCACACGGGGATTCCTCTATCTATGAAGCCATGGTCCGTATGGCTCAATGGTGGAGTTACCGTTACATGCTTGTAGATGGTCATGGGAACTTTGGTTCCATGGATGGTGATGGTGCTGCCGCCCAGCGTTACACTGAGGCACGTATGAGCAAGATTGCTCTAGAGATGCTTCGTGATATCAATAAAAATACGGTTGACTTCGTTGATAACTATGATGCCAATGAACGTGAACCCTTGGTCTTGCCTGCACGTTTTCCAAACCTTTTGGTCAATGGAGCAACTGGTATTGCCGTTGGGATGGCAACCAATATTCCGCCTCACAACTTGGGTGAAACCATTGATGCAGTGAAGTTGGTCATGGACAATCCTGAAGTGACTACCAAGGACTTGATGGAAGTCTTGCCTGGTCCAGATTTTCCAACTGGTGCCCTTGTCATGGGGAAATCAGGTATCCATAAGGCTTATGAAACAGGTAAAGGTTCTATTGTCCTTCGTTCTCGTACTGAAATCGAAGAAACTAAGACTGGCCGCGAGCGCATTGTTGTAACAGAATTTCCTTATATGGTCAACAAAACCAAGGTACATGAGCATATTGTTCGTTTGGTTCAGGAAAAACGGATTGAGGGCATCACAGCAGTACGTGATGAGTCAAATCGTGAAGGGGTTCGTTTCGTGATCGAGGTCAAGCGCGATGCCTCAGCAAATGTTATCCTTAACAACCTCTTCAAGATGACCCAGATGCAAACCAACTTTGGTTTTAATATGTTGGCGATTCAAAATGGGGTGCCGAAGATTTTATCTCTTCGTCAGATTTTGGACGCTTATATTGAGCACCAAAAAGAAGTGGTTGTTCGTCGGACACGTTTTGATAAAGAAAAAGCGGAAGCACGTGCGCATATCTTAGAAGGTCTCTTGATTGCGCTAGACCATATCGACGAAGTGATTCGTATCATCCGTGCTAGTGAAACGGATGCGGAAGCACAAGCTGAGTTGATGAGTAAGTTTAAGCTTTCTGAACGTCAAAGTCAGGCTATACTAGACATGCGTCTTCGTCGTTTGACAGGCTTGGAACGCGATAAAATTCAGTCTGAATATGATGACCTCTTGGCTCTGATTGCGGATTTAGCAGATATTCTTGCTAAGCCAGAACGTGTTTCTCAAATCATCAAAGACGAATTGGACGAAGTCAAGCGTAAGTTTGGCGACCAACGTCGTACGGAGTTGATGGTCGGTGAAGTCTTGAGTCTTGAAGATGAGGACTTGATTGAAGAATCGGATGTCTTGATTACACTGTCTAACAAGGGTTACATTAAACGTCTGGATCAAGCTGAGTTTACTGCTCAAAAACGTGGTGGCCGCGGTGTTCAAGGAACAGGCGTTAAGGATGACGATTTTGTTCGTGAGTTAGTGTCAACTAGCACCCATGATCACCTGCTCTTCTTTACAAATAAAGGACGTGTCTATCGTCTTAAAGGTTATGAAATTCCTGAGTATGGTCGGACGGCTAAAGGACTACCAGTAGTTAATCTCTTGAAATTGGATGAAGGCGAAAGTATTCAGACTATTATCAATGTTGAGTCTGAACGCAGTGATGATGCTTACCTCTTCTTTACAACCCGTCATGGTATTGTGAAGAGAACAAGCGTCAAGGAATTTGCTAACATTCGTCAGAATGGTCTCAAGGCTTTGAACCTCAAAGATGAAGATGAGTTGATTAATGTCTTGTTGACGGAAGAAGATACGGATATTATCATTGGTACCAAGTTTGGTTATGCAGTTCGCTTTAATCAATCAGCCGTTCGTGGCATGAGTCGTATCGCCACAGGTGTGAAAGGTGTGAATCTCCGTGAGGGAGACACAGTAGTTGGTGCTAGCGTAATTACTGATCAAGACGAGGTTCTTATCATCACAGAAAAAGGATATGGTAAGCGTACAGTCGCGACTGAATATCCAACAAAAGGTCGTGGTGGTAAAGGAATGAAGACGGCTAATGTGGCTGAAAAAAATGGTCCTCTATCAGGTCTCTTGACTGTGAAAGGTGATGAAGACTTGATGATTATCACTGATACTGGTGTCATGATTCGAACCAATGTTGCCAATATTTCACAAACAGGGCGTTCAACTATGGGAGTTAAAGTAATGCGCCTGGATCAAGATGCTAAAATTGTGACCTTTACAACGGTTGCAGCGGCAGAAAAAGAAGAAGTTGGGACAGAAAACGAAACAGAAGGTGAAGCATAATGTCTCAAAAAAATAATAAGAAGAAAAACAAACGAAAAAATCTACTGACAAATATCCTGGCAGGATTTCTGATACTACTATCAATTGCTTTGATTTTTAATGCTAAAATTCGTGATATTTTCATAGTTTGGAATACCAATAAGTACCAAGTTAGTCAGGTATCAAAAGAAAAAATAGAAGAAAATCAGGATACAGAAGGAAATTTTGATTTTGATTCTGTCAATGCTATCTCTTCGGAAGCGGTTCTAGCTTCTCAATGGGATGCTCAAAAATTACCAGTTATCGGCGGAATTGCAGTCCCTGAATTAGAAATGAATCTGCCAATTTTTAAAGGTCTTGATAATGTCAATCTTTTCTATGGTGCTGGTACGATGAAACGCGATCAAGTGATGGGGAAAGGAAATTATAGTCTAGCTAGTCATCATATTTTTGGTGTCAATAATGCTAATAAAATGTTATTTTCTCCTTTAGATAATGCTAAAAATGGTATGAAGATTTATCTAACCGATAAAAATAAAGTTTATACTTATGAAATACGTGAAGTCAAACGTGTTACACCGGATCGTGTTGATGAAGTTGATGATAGAGATGGGGTCAATGAGATTACATTAGTAACCTGTGAAGACCTTGCTGCTACAGAACGTATTATTGTAAAAGGCGATTTGAAAGAAACAAAAGAATATTCACAAACATCTGATGAAATCCTAACAGCTTTCAATCAACCATATAAACAATTTTATTAATACAAATCAGTGAAATCCTGGATTTCACTGATTTTTTAAGCTTTTCATAAGAATAAACTTTTATGAAATACAGAAAACGCTTCCTTAATTTTAACGTTTGTGATATAATTATCAGGTAAAAAATTTTTAGGAGTTTATTATGGTTTCTTCAGAATTTATCTCAAAGATTGAATTTGCTTGCAAGAAGAAAGAAAGTCTTTATAGTCAAAGCAAATTTAAGTATGCGATTCGTTCTATGTTCGCAGGTGCCTTTTTAACCTTCAGTACAGCTGCGGGTGCAGTTGGGGCTGACTTGATTAATAAAATTGCACCAGGTAGTGGACGTTTCCTCTTCCCCTTTGTCTTTGCTTGGGGATTGGCCTACATTGTTTTCTTGAATGCCGAGTTGGTAACATCAAACATGATGTTCTTGACTGCTGGTAGTTTCTTGAAAAAAATCTCTTGGAGAAAAACAGCTGAGATTTTACTTTACTGTACCTTGTTTAACCTTATCGGGGCTTTGATAGCAGGTTGGGGCTTTGCTCATTCGGCAGCCTATGCAAATCTGACTCATGATAGTTTTATCTCTGGGGTTGTAGAGATGAAGTTAGGCCGTTCAAATGAATTAATCTTGCTTGAGGCGATTTTGGCAAATATTTTCGTAAATATTGCGATTCTTTCATTTGTTTTGGTCAAAGATGGTGGTGCCAAACTTTGGCTTGTGTTGTCAGCGATTTACATGTTTGTATTCTTAACAAATGAGCACATTGCGGCGAACTTTGCTTCTTTCGCGATTGTAAAATTCAGTGTTGCTGCTGACTCAATTGCCAACTTCGGTATTGGAAATATGCTTCGCCACTGGGGTGTAACCTTCATCGGAAACTTTATCGGCGGTGGTCTCTTGATGGGTCTTCCATATGCCTTCCTCAATAAAAACGAAGATACTTATGTAGATTAAGAAAATGAGCACGATTGAGTCGTGCTTTTTTCGATTTTGTAAGAAGTAATAGTCGTTTCTTATATCAAAATATAGAAAACTGATATTGGTAAACTATACCTTAAGGTGCTACAATATCCTTAATCAAACTATATGGAGGTCGCCTTATGACTCGTGATTTTAAATTTGAAACCCTACAATTACATGCTGGACAAGTAGTTGATCCAGCGACCAAATCTCGTGCAGTACCTATTTATCAAACAACATCCTTCGTTTTTGATGACACGCAGGAAGGTGCAGATCTTTTTGCCTTGAGAAAACCAGGGAACATTTATACTCGTATCACAAACCCTACAACAGCTGCCTTTGAAGAAAGAATTGCTGCTCTTGAAGGTGGTGTTGGAGCTCTTGCAACCGCATCAGGTATGGCAGCAGTGACTTATACGATTTTGGCTCTTGCCCATGCTGGTGACCATGTAGTGGCTGCTTCGACTATTTACGGTGGAACTTTCAATCTCTTGAAAGAAACCCTTCCTCGTTATGGGATTACAACAACCTTTGTCGATATGGATAATTTGGATGAAGTAGAAGCAGCTATCAATGACAATACCAAGCTTGTCTTGATTGAAACCTTGGGTAACCCTTTGATTAACATTCCAGATTTGGAAAAATTGGCTGAGATTGCGCATAAACACCAGATTCCTCTCGTTTCGGACAACACTTTTGCCACACCATATTTGATTAACGTCTTCTCTCACGGTGTAGATATTGCTATTCACTCTGCGACTAAGTTTATCGGTGGGCATGGTACGACTATTGGTGGAGTGATTGTCGATAGCGGTCGTTTTGACTGGGCAGCTTCAGGGAAATTCCCTCAATTTGTTGAAGAAGACCCAAGCTACCACAATTTGAGCTATACTCGTGATGTGGGTACAGCAGCCTTTATTATCGCTGTCCGTGTTCAATTGCTTCGTGATACAGGTGCAGCCTTGTCGCCATTTAATGCCTTCTTGTTACTCCAAGGACTTGAAACCCTTTCACTTCGTGTGGAACGGCATGTGCAAAATGCAGAGAAAATTGTTGATTTCCTTGTCAAGCATCCTAAGGTAGAAAAAGTTAACTATCCAAAATTGGCAGATAGTCCTTATCATGCTTTGGCTGAGAAATATTTACCAAAAGGTGTGGGCTCAATCTTTACATTTCATGTCAAAGGTGGGGAGGCAGAAGCACGCAAGGTAATTGATCATTTAGAGATCTTTTCTGATCTTGCAAACGTGGCAGATGCTAAATCGCTTGTTGTCCATCCAGCAACAACCACTCACGGTCAATTGTCAGAAAAAGACCTAGAAGCAGCAGGTGTCACACCAAACCAAATCCGTTTGTCTATCGGACTTGAAAATGTAGAGGATTTGATTGAAGACTTGCGCTTGGCCTTGGAAAAAATTTAAAGTAAAAGAAGATAAACAGTGGGTTTTGACTCACTGTTTTTGATTTTCTCTCAGGCATGATATAATGGATAAAGAAGTCTAGAAAGAGGAACGATATGAACGAAATCAAATGTCCTAATTGTGGGGAAGTCTTTACAGTAAATGAGAGCCAGTATGCTGAACTTTTGTCTCAAGTGAGAACAGCAGAGTTTGATAAGGAATTGCACGATCGGATGAAGCAGGAACTGGCTTTGGTTGAGCAAAAGGCCATGAATGAACAACAGACTAAACTGGCTCAAAAAGACCAAGAAATTGCTCAATTGCAGAGTCAAATACAAAACTTTGATACAGAAAAAGAATTGGCCAAGAAAGAAGTTGAACAAACAAGCCATCAGGCTCTCTTGGCCAAGGACAAGGAAGTGCAGGCCTTGGAAAACCAATTGGCCACCTTGTGTTTGGAACATGAAAATCAACTACAGAAGACCCTCTCTGACCTAGAAAAAGAACGAGACCAGGTTAAAAATCAGCTTCTCTTGCAAGAAAAAGAAAACGAACTCTCTCTTGCTTCAGTTAAGCAAAACTACGAAGCTCAACTCAAGGCAGCTAGTGAACAAGTCGAATTTTATAAGAATTTCAAAGCCCAACAATCTACAAAAGCTATCGGGGAAAGTCTGGAACACTATGCAGAGAGTGAGTTTAACAAGGTCCGCAGTTTTGCCTTTCCAAATGCTTACTTTGAAAAGGATAACAAGGTTTCAGCGCGTGGGTCTAAGGGAGACTTTATCTTCCGTGAATGTGACGAAAATGGGGTTGAAATCATTTCCATCATGTTTGAGATGAAGAATGAAGCTGACGGAACAGAGAAGAAGCACAAGAACGCGGATTTCTACAAGGAATTAGACAAGGACCGTCGGGAGAAGAACTGTGAATATGCGGTTTTGGTGACTATGCTTGAGGCCGATAATGACTACTTTAACACAGGGATTGTTGACGTTAGCCATGAGTATGAAAAGATGTATGTGGTTCGTCCTCAATTCTTTATTCAGTTGATTGGGCTTTTGCGAAATGCGGCGCTTAATTCCCTAAAATACAAGCAGGAGTTGGCCTTGGTTCGCGAGCAAAATATTGACATTACGCATTTTGAAGAAGACTTGGATGCCTTTAAACAGGCCTTTGCTAAGAACTATAATTCAGCTTCGACCAACTTTGGTAAAGCTATCGATGAAATTGACAAGGCCATCAAACGCATGGAAGAGGTCAAGAAATTCCTAACCACATCCGAAAACCAACTCCGTCTAGCGAACAATAAATTGGAAGATGTTTCTGTTAAAAAATTGACCCGGAAAAATCCAACCATGAAAGCGAAATTTGAAGCACTGAAGGGGGAGTGAGGAAACAAGATATGAACGGTATTATCAACTTAAAAAAAGAAGCGGGGATGACCTCGCATGATGCGGTTTTTAAACTGCGTAAGATTTTGGGAACTAAGAAGATTGGTCATGGTGGAACCTTGGATCCGGATGTAGTTGGTGTTTTACCGATTGCGGTTGGCAAGGCGACACGCATGGTCGAGTTTATGCAGGACGAGGGCAAGGTCTATGAAGGGGAAATCACTTTAGGCTATTCCACGACGACTGAGGATGCCAGTGGGGAAGTGGTCGCAGAGATGCCTGTTTTGTCGCCCTTGGATGAAAAACTTATTGATGAAGTGATAGTCAGTCTGACTGGGTCTATTACCCAGATTCCGCCTATGTATTCGGCTGTCAAGGTCAATGGTCGTAAGCTCTATGAGTATGCACGTGCAGGTCAGGAAGTAGAGCGACCAGAACGTCAAGTAACCATTTACCAATTTGATCGGACAAGTCCGATTTCTTATGAGGGGAATCTAGCACGTTTTACTTTCCGTGTGAAATGCAGTAAAGGGACATACATCCGTACCTTATCGGTTGACTTGGGAGAGAAGCTGGGTTATGCGGCTCATATGTCTCAGTTAACACGGACTAGTGCTGCAGGGTTACAGTTAGATGCTGCTTTGACCTTGGAAGAAATTGCTGAAAAAGTAGAGGCTGGTCAACTGGACTTTCTCCATCCTTTAGAGATTGGGACAGGGGACCTTGTCAAAGTTTTCCTAACTCCAGAAGAGGCTACAGAAGTGCGCTTTGGTCGTTTTATCGAGCTCGAACAAACAGAACAAGAATTAGCTGCCTTTGAAGATGATAAATTGCTAGCTATTCTAGAAAAACGAGGCAATCTCTACAAGCCAAAGAAGGTTTTTAGCTAATCTAACTGGGGGGGAGGGAGTGTTGTTTCCACTAGACCATCCAAATCAGACTATAAATTTTGCAAAAAATGTGATAGAATAGACGACGGATAAAAAAACGGAGGATAGCATGCAAAATAGACCAATCATTATCGGAGTGACAGGTGGTTCTGGTGGTGGTAAGACCAGTGTTTCAAGAGCCATTTTATCGCATTTTCCAGATGAAAAGATTTCCATGATTGAGCATGATTCATACTACAAGGATCAGTCTCATTTGACCTTTGAAGAGCGTGTCAAAACCAACTATGACCATCCTTTTGCCTTTGATACAGACTTGATGATTGAGCAGATTAAGGAATTGTTGGCAGGGCGTCCGGTGGACATCCCGACTTATGACTATACAGAGCATACACGGAGTAGCAAGACTTATCGTCAGGAGCCTCAAGATGTCTTTATCGTTGAGGGGATTTTGGTCTTGGAGGACAAGCGCCTGCGCGATTTGATGGATATCAAGATTTTTGTGGATACGGATGACGATGTGCGCATTATTCGTCGTATCAAGCGCGATATGGAAGAACGTGGCCGTAGTCTTGATAGCGTTATTGACCAGTACTTAGGCGTGGTTAAACCTATGTATCATCAGTTTATCGAGCCAACTAAGCGTTATGCGGATATCGTCATTCCTGAAGGGGTTAGCAATACAGTGGCTATCGACCTGTTGACAACCAAGATTGCAAAGATTTTGGAAGAAGCTCGAAACAGCAAATAATCAGATGTGGAGGCCTTGCCTCCTTTTTCTATTTTTCTCTCATAATGGTACATAAATGGAGATTTTTAGGCATATTTTTGGTATAATAATACTCATGAACGAGCAAGAAAATGAATAGTAGGTGGAGATGGAAAAGTATTTATCGGTAACAACTTTGACCAAGTATCTGAAAATGAAATTCGATAAAGACCCTTACTTGGAACGGGTCTATTTAACTGGTCAAGTTTCCAACTTTCGTAAACGACCTACTCACCAATATTTCTCCCTAAAAGACGACCATGCAGTCATTCAAGCGACTATTTGGTCTGGGATTTATCAGAAATTAGGTTTTGACCTAGAAGAAGGAATGAAAATCAATGTGATTGGGCGTGTGCAGGTCTATGAACCAAGTGGTAGCTACTCCATCATCATTGAAAAGGCAGAGCCCGATGGGGTTGGTGCGCTTGCGATTCAGTTTGAACAACTCAAGAAAAAATTGACAGAAGAAGGCCTGTTTCAAGAACGCTTCAAGCAACCTCTGCCCCAATTTTCTAAGAAAATTGGTGTAGTAACCAGTCGCAGTGGAGCCGTGATTCGAGATATTATCACGACTGTCAGCAGGCGATTTTCAGGTGTCGACATTCTCCTCTATCCGACCAAGGTTCAAGGAGATGGAGCAGCAGAGGAAATAGCTCGAAATATTGCGCGTGCTAATCAACGGGACGATTTGGATTTGCTGATTATTGGTCGTGGAGGAGGTTCCATTGAGGATCTCTGGGCATTTAACGAAGAAATTGTGGTACGAGCTATTTTTGAGTCTCGTTTGCCAGTTATCTCTAGTGTGGGGCATGAGACAGATGTGACTTTAGCAGATTTTGTGGCAGATCGCCGCGCTGCGACGCCAACAGCTGCAGCTGAACTAGCAACGCCTGTGACCAAGTTGGATTTATTAGCTTATTTGCAAAATCAGGAAAAACGGATGGCAACAGCAGTCCGAAATGTCCTATCTAAGAAACAAGAAGCTTTGAAAAAATGCAGTCAGTCTGTTATCTTTAGACAGCCAGAGCGCTTGTATGATGGCTATTTGCAACGGCTAGACCAATTACAATTGCGCTTAAAACAAAGTTTGCGAACAAGGATTTCTGATAGCAACCAATTAGTGCAAGCAAGGACGCATCAACTGGTGCAATTATCACCTGTTACCAAAATCCAACGTTATCAAGACCGTCTAGGCCAGTTGGATAAGCTCCTCCGTAGCCAAATGGCGCTGGTTTATGATGCCAAGGTTGCTGAAGTGAAGCGTCTTTCAGAAGCTTTGCTCATGTTGGATACCAGTCGAATTGTGGCGCGAGGTTATGCTATTGTCAAAAAAGAAGAGTCCGTTGTAGATTCGGTTGAGAGTTTGAAGAAAAAAGACCAAGTGACGCTTTTGATGCGGGATGGTCGAGTAGAATTAGAGGTTAAAGATGTCAAAACAAAAGAATTTTGAGGAAAATCTAGCAGAACTGGAAAGCATTGTCCAAAGTTTGGAAAATGGTGAAATTGCTCTGGAAGATGCGATTGCTGCCTTTCAAAAGGGCATGATCCTGTCAAAAGAGCTCCAAGCGACGCTGGACAAGGCTGAAAAGACCCTGGTCAAGGTCATGCAAGAAGACGGAACAGAAAGTGATTTTGAATGAAGAAGCAAGAAAAATTAGCTCTTGTCGAGTCAGCTTTGGAAGACTTTTATGGAGACCAGCAGTTTGCCTCTAGTTTGCGAGAGTCTGTTCTCTATTCCATTCATGCTGGTGGCAAGCGTATTCGACCTTTTCTCTTGTTAGAAGTTCTGGAAGCCTTGCAGGTCGCTATTAAACCAGCACATGCGCAGGTGGCTGCGGCCTTGGAAATGATTCATACAGGGAGCTTGATTCACGATGATCTTCCAGCTATGGATGATGATGATTACCGTCGGGGACGATTGACCAATCACAAGAAATTTGGTGAAGCTATGGCGATTTTGGCTGGAGATGCTTTATTCCTAGATCCTTACGCCTTGATAGCGCAGGCAGATTTGCCAAGTCAGATCAAGGTGGACTTGATTGCTAACTTATCGCTTGCGTCAGGAAGTCTGGGCATGGTAGCAGGCCAGGTTTTGGACATGGAGGGTGAACACCAGCATTTGTCTTTGGAAGAACTTCAGACCATTCATGCTAATAAGACTGGAAAACTACTAGCTTATCCCTTCCAAGCAGCTGCTATTATAGCCGAATTGGCACCTGAGATGCAGGCAAAACTGAAAACTGTAGGTGAATTGATTGGGCTTGCTTTTCAAGTCAGAGATGATGTGTTAGATGTGACCGCTAGTTTTGAGGAAATCGGCAAGACACCTCAAAAGGACCTACAGGCAGAAAAATCAACCTATCCAGCCTTGTTGGGCTTGGAAGAGGCAATTGCCTTTTGTAACCAGACTTTGGATCAAGCTAATGCAAAATTAGAAGAAATTGCCCAGCAGGTTCTCTTTGAGATAGAATCGATTGTAGAAGTAGTAGAAAGTTTGAGAATCAATGGCTAAGGAAAGAGTGGATGTACTAGCTTATAAACAGGGCTTGTTTGAAACAAGAGAACAGGCCAAGCGAGGTGTGATGGCTGGCCTAGTCGTAGCAGTCCTTAATGGAGAACGGTTTGACAAGCCAGGAGAGAAAATCCCAGACGACACCGAGCTAAAACTCAAGGGGGAAAAACTCAAGTATGTCAGCCGTGGTGGCTTGAAATTAGAAAAGGCCTTGCAGGTCTTTGAGTTGTCAGTGGAAGGAGCTACAACGATTGATATCGGTGCTTCTACTGGAGGTTTTACCGATGTCATGTTGCAAAATGGTGCTGAGTTAGTTTATGCAGTCGATGTTGGTACCAATCAATTGGCTTGGAAATTACGCCAAGACCCACGGGTTGTCAGCATGGAGCAATTCAATTTCCGCTATGCAGAGAAGACTGATTTTGAAAAGGAACCGAGCTTTGCCAGTATTGATGTGAGTTTCATTTCCCTCAGTCTGATCCTTCCAGCCTTGCACCGTGTCTTGGCAGATCAAGGTCAGGTTGTGGCTCTGGTTAAGCCTCAGTTTGAGGCAGGACGTGAGCAGATTGGGAAAAATGGAATTATTCGCGATACCAAGGTTCATCAACATGTCCTTGAATCTGTCACAACCATGGCAGTAGAGGAAGGATTTTCAGTCCTTGGATTGGACTTTTCTCCCATCCAAGGTGGGCATGGAAATATTGAATTTTTAGCGTATTTGAAAAAAGAAGAGTCAGCAGGCAATCAGGTTCTTGCTGAGATTGAAGAAGTAGTAGAGAGGGCGCATAGTCAATTTAAAAATGAATAAAAAAGAGAGACTTGAAAAAATTAGACGATTTGTGACAGATTATCAAATCGGTACGCAAGAAGAAATTGTACAACATTTGAAAGAGGCTGGCATCAGTGCCACTCAGGCAACGGTATCCCGAGATATCAAAGAATTAGGTGTTGTCAAAATTCCTTTGAGAGACAACACCTATGTCTATGAATTGCCAAAATCAATCGTGAAAAGTTTGCAACTGGCTGAAGACAATATCGAATCGGCTCAATTGATGGACAAGATGATTAATCTCCAAGTTATCCCAGGAAATACAGCTTTTGTAAAAGCTCAGTTAATTGAGACTTTTGCTGACAAGATTTTTAGCTGTTTGGCTGATGATAGCTCGATTTTAGTCATTGCCAGAAGTGAAAGTCTAGCTAAGGAAATCTTTGAACAAGTAAAAAATTGGTAGGTCTATATGTTACTTGAAATTTCGATAAAAAACTTTGCCATTATTGAGGCTATTTCCCTCAATTTTGAAAAGGGAATGACTGTCCTGACTGGTGAAACGGGTGCAGGGAAGTCGATTATCATTGATGCCATGAATATGATGTTGGGAGCTCGTGCGACGACAGATGTTATTCGTCATGGTGCGCCAAAGGCAGAGATTGAGGGGCTATTCTCCGTTGAAAATAGTCGCCTTTTGCAGGAAATTTTTAATGAGCAAGGTTTGGAATTGAGTGATGAGATTATCATCCGTCGAGAAATCTTGCAAAATGGTCGTAGTATCAGCCGTGTGAATGGCCAGATGGTTAATCTGTCTGTTTTGCGTGCTATTGGGCAACATCTGGTGGATATTCATGGTCAGCATGACCAAGAAGAGTTAATGCGTCCTCAACTTCATATTCAAATGTTGGATGAATTCGGCGATGCAGCCTTTTGGGACTTGAAAGAAACCTATCAAACGAGTTTTGATGCTTATCGAAAAATGCGTAAGCAGGTTCTGGAAGTTAAGAAAAACCAACAGGAACACAAGGCACGTATTGAAATGTTGGAATTTCAAATGGCAGAGATAGAGGCAGCAAACTTGCAGGCTGGAGAAGATCTGGCTCTTAATCAAGAGCGTGGTAAGCTGCTCAACCATAAAAATATTGCGGATACACTGACCAATGCCTACAGCATGTTGGACAATGAAGATTTTTCAAGTCTGGCTAATGTTCGTTCGGCCATGAATGACATGGAAAGTGTTGAAGAGTACGATCCTGAATACCGTGAAATTTCAAGCTCTCTGTCTGAAACCTACTATGTCTTAGAAGATATTAGCAAGCGTCTGGAAGCTATTATTGAGGACCTTGATTTTGATGGCAATCGCCTCATGCAGGTTGAGAATCGTTTGGATCTCCTTCATACTATTACCCGTAAGTATGGTGGGACTGTAGACGATGTCTTGCTTTATTTTGCCAAGATTACGGAAGAATACAATCTCTTGACAGGTAATAACCTTTCGTCTGAGGACATGGAAGCAGAGCTTAAGAAGTTGGAAGTCAATCTTGTCGATTTGGCAGGTCAACTTGCCTCTGCTCGTCATGATTTGGCCCAGCAGCTAGAAGCAGAGATTAAGCAAGAACTGCAAGATCTTTATATGGAAAAAGCCCAGTTTCAGGTTCGTTTTAGCAAGGGCAAATTCAGTCGTGAGGGAAATGAAATGGTTGAGTTTTATATTTCAACCAACCCTGGCGAAGATTTTAAACCCTTGGTTAAGGTTGCATCTGGCGGAGAATTGTCTCGCCTCATGCTAGCCATTAAGTCTGCCTTTTCACGTAAAGAAGGCAAGACAAGTATTGTCTTTGATGAGGTGGATACGGGAGTTTCAGGTCGTGTAGCCCAAGCTATTGCACAGAAGATTCATAAAATTGGTCAGCATGGGCAGGTTCTAGCTATTTCCCATTTACCACAAGTGATCGCGATTGCGGATTATCAATTCTTTATTGAGAAGATTAGCAATGACCATTCAACAGTTTCGACTGTTCGTCTCTTGACGGTTGAAGAGCGAGTGGAGGAAGTTGCTAAGATGTTGGCAGGTGATGACGTGACAGAAGCAGCCCTGACGCAAGCCAGAGAATTGTTGAGAAACAGGGAGAAATAAGATGACAGATTATTATGTAATTGGAGATGTTCACGGAAAAGCTGGGATGCTGGAAGACCTTCTCAAAACATGGGATGGTCAGACCCAGTTGCTCTTTTTAGGGGACTTGATTGACCGTGGTGAAGATAGTCGCCGTGTCCTAGAGATGGTTAAGGACTTGGTCGATAATCAAGGGGCTATCTGTTTATCAGGAAACCACGAGTATATGTTTTTGACTTGGATCGATAATCCAGAAGAAAGCTATGACCACTATCGTCGCAATGGTGGAGATACAACCATTAACTCTATCCTAGGTCGTCCCTTGGATGCACCAGTTGATGGAGTTGAGGATGCCAGGCGTGTTGCTACTGAAGCGGCAGACTTAGTCGAATTTATTCGTCAAATGCCTTTTGTGGTAGAGACAGACAAGTATATCTTTGTGCACGCAGGTATTGATTTGACCTTAGACGACTGGCATGAAACCACAGATTACAAGAAAGTATGGCTTAGAAAACCATTCCACGAAGCCGAAAATCATACTGGAAAAATCATTGTCTTTGGTCATACACCAGTTTATGGTTTGTTAAAGCAAGATCGAGGTACAGCTGAGCTTTGGACTACAGAAGATGGCAAGATTGGGATGGACGGAGGAGCTGTCTATGGTGGTGTCCTTCACGGGATTGTCTTTACAGACCAAGGAATGACAGAACATCACTTTATCGAAAATGACGGCTTTGTCGCTGAAGATTAGTACTCCTAGCAGGGTATGGTCTTGTCAAAATGTCAAAAACAATTTATAATAAATAGATACCCTGAAAGGAAGAGAATCATGAACTTAGAAGAATTGAAAAAACGACAGGAGAAGATTCGTAACTTCTCTATTATCGCCCATATTGACCACGGAAAGTCGACTCTAGCAGACCGCATTTTGGAAAAGACAGAGACAGTTTCCAGTCGTGAAATGCAGGCCCAGCTTTTGGATAGCATGGATTTAGAGCGAGAACGTGGGATTACTATTAAGTTGAATGCCATTGAGCTCAATTATACTGCAAAAGATGGCGAAACTTATATTTTTCACTTGATTGACACGCCGGGGCACGTAGACTTCACCTATGAAGTTTCACGTTCACTAGCTGCCTGTGAGGGAGCGATTTTGGTGGTCGATGCTGCCCAAGGGATTGAGGCCCAAACCCTTGCCAACGTTTATCTAGCCTTGGACAATGATTTGGAAATCATGCCAGTCATTAACAAAATTGACCTACCAGCTGCAGATCCAGAGCGCGTGCGTACAGAGATTGAAGATATCATTGGTCTAGATGCCAGCGAAGCAGTCTTAGCATCAGCTAAAGCTGGTATCGGTATCGAAGAAATTCTTGAGCAAATCGTAGAAAAAGTGCCAGCGCCAACAGGTGATGTGACGGCGCCACTTAAGGCCTTGATTTTTGACTCTGTTTACGATGCTTACCGTGGGGTTATTCTTCAAGTGCGTGTCATGGATGGGGTGGTCAAACCTGGCGATAAGATTCAGCTTATGAGCAATGGCAAGACCTTCGATGTGACAGAAGTTGGTATTTTTACTCCGAAAGCAGTTGGTCGTGATTTCCTTGCGACTGGTGACGTTGGATATATCGCTGCATCTATCAAGACAGTTCAGGACACTCGTGTGGGTGATACCGTTACCTTGGCAACCAATCCTGCTGCAGAGCCATTACATGGTTACAAGCAGATGAATCCTATGGTCTTTGCGGGTCTATATCCTATCGAGTCAAACAAGTACAATGACCTGCGTGAAGCCCTTGAAAAATTGCAACTGAATGATGCTAGTCTTCAGTTTGAACCAGAAACATCTCAGGCACTTGGATTTGGTTTCCGTTGTGGTTTCCTTGGACTTCTTCATATGGATGTTATCCAAGAACGTTTGGAGCGTGAGTTCAATATTGACCTCATTATGACAGCTCCGTCAGTTATTTACAAGGTTAACTTGACCGATGGGGAGTCTATGGATGTGTCAAACCCGTCTGAATTCCCAGACCCAACCAAGATTGCGACCATTGAAGAACCTTATGTCAAAGCTCAAATCATGGTACCACAGGAGTTTGTCGGGGCAGTAATGGAATTGGCTCAGCGCAAGCGTGGGGACTTTGTGACTATGGACTATATCGATGATAATCGTGTCAATGTTATCTATCAAATTCCACTTGCTGAAATCGTCTTTGACTTTTTTGATAAGCTTAAGTCTTCGACACGTGGTTATGCAAGTTTTGACTACGAATTGTCAGAGTACCGCCCATCTAAGCTAGTGAAAATGGATATTCTTCTCAACGGAGATAAGGTGGATGCCCTCAGCTTTATTGTTCACAAGGACTTTGCCTATGAACGTGGGAAACTCATCGTTGATAAACTCAAGAAAATCATCCCTCGCCAACAATTTGAAGTTCCAATCCAGGCAGCAATTGGACACAAGATTGTGGCTCGTACTGATATCAAAGCCCTTCGTAAGAACGTACTTGCCAAGTGTTACGGTGGTGACGTTTCTCGTAAACGTAAACTCCTTGAAAAACAAAAAGCTGGTAAGAAACGCATGAAAGCTATCGGATCAGTAGAAGTTCCGCAAGAAGCCTTCCTCAGCGTCTTGAGTATGGATGAAGAATAAGTTGTTTAATTGTATTTCCTTCTTCATAGGAAATTTATATAAGAATCAATAGTAAAGCAGGCTTAAATGGTCTGCTTTTTTAGTTTCTAGAACAGAAAAAAATGTTTGTAGTGTTTGTTTGTATGTTTGTTTTTATATAACGAACTACAAAAACAACAAAAATATAAAAAAAGAGACAAAAAACAACAGAAAAATATTGACAACGATTTCATATAGTGTTATACTTATAGCATAAAGTTAATGGAAAGAAGGGAAAACCTTATGGGATTAGATCATTTCTTTGACAAAAACCTTGTGTTTTGCTTAGAAGCGGATAATCAAGAACATCTCTTTGATCAGGTTGCAACTTTATTGGAAGAACGAGAAATCGTGACTCCAACCTATCGTGAAGCCTTGATCACTCGTGAAAAGTCATTTCCAACTGGCTTAGATATGGAATTTTTAGGTAAGGATTTGCCGAATGTGGCTATTCCTCATACTGATATTGTTCATAATCTAGCTGAAAAAGTTGTGGTGGTTCGATTAGAAAAACCAGTGACTTTCCACAATATGATTGCACCAGATAAGGAAGTAGAAGTATCCTTGCTCTTCTTTATCATTAATAACTCAAGTTCAAGTCAAACAAACATTCTTGCTCAGTTGATGGACTTCTTTACTGGAAATGGTCATCTTGAAGACTTATCAAAAATTTCTGAACCAGAAGCCCTTTATGCTTATATTGCTGAAGCAATCGCTTAATCTTGTCTATTAAAAATATTAAATTGGAGGAAATCCATATGATTAAAATTCTTGCTGCCTGCGGTGCAGGTGTTAACTCAAGCCACCAAATTAAAAGTGCTCTTGAAGAAGAACTTTCAAACCGCGGTTTTGATGTTCACTGTGATGCAGTTATGGTAAAAGACGTTAACGAAGACCTTATCAAAGGTTATGACATCTTCACACCAATTGCTGCTACAGACCTTGGTTTTGACCCAGGTATTCCAGTTATCGAAGCTGGACCAATCTTATTCCGTATCCCAGCAATGAGTGCTCCAGTATTTGACAATATTGAAGCAGCTATCAAAGAACACGGATTAAGCTAATTATCAATTTGTTAACATTCATATAACATAAAAAGGGAGGAACTGTTATGGATGCAATCTTTGGCCTAATCAAAGAATTTTTCACACCTATCTTAGATATGGGTGGTCCTGTCATTATGTTGATCATTTTGACAATATTGGCTCTACTTTTTGGAGTGAAATTCTCCAAAGCGCTTGAAGGTGGTATCAAACTTGCCATCGCTCTTACAGGTATCGGAGCTATCATCGGTATGCTAAATGGTGCTTTCTCAGCATCACTTGCAAAATTCGTTGAAAATACTGGTATCCAATTGAGTATCACTGACGTTGGTTGGGCACCACTTGCAACAATCACTTGGGGATCTGCTTGGACACTTTACTTCTTGCTTATCATGTTGATTGTCAACGTAGTAATGCTTGCTATGAAGAAAACTGATACACTTGATGTCGATATCTTCGATATCTGGCACTTGTCTATCACAGGTCTTTTGATTAAATGGTATGCTGACAACAATGGTGTGAGCCAAGGGGTTTCACTCTTGATTGCTACAGCAGCTATCGTACTTGTTGGTGTGTTGAAAATTATCAACTCTGACTTGATGAAACCTACATTTGATGACCTTCTTAACGCACCAAGTTCATCACCAATGACATCAACTCACATGAATTACATGATGAACCCAGTTATCATGGTTTTGGATAAGATTTTTGAAAAATTCTTCCCAGGTCTTGATAAATATGACTTTGATGCTGCTAAATTGAACAAGAAAATCGGTTTCTGGGGTTCTAAATTCTTTATCGGTTTCATTCTTGGTATTGTTATCGGTATTATGGGAACTCCACATCCAATTGAAGGGGTTGTAGATGCAGATAAATGGCGTCTTGTTATCAAAGGATGGTTGTCTCTTGGTTTGACTGCCGGTGTATCTTTGGAACTATTCTCACTTATCGGTTCATGGTTTATCGCCGCTGTGGAACCTCTGTCACAAGGTATTACAAACGTTGCTACTAAACGTCTTCAAGGACGGAAATTCAACATCGGTCTTGACTGGCCATTCATCGCTGGTCGTGCTGAAATCTGGGCTTGTGCTAACGTACTTGCACCAATTATGTTGATTGAAGCTGTACTTCTTTCAAAAGTCGGAAATGGTATCTTGCCACTTGCAGGTATCATCGCTATGGGTGTTACTCCAGCTCTCTTGGTTGTAACTCGTGGTAAATTGCTCCGTATGATCATCTTCGGAACACTCTTGTTGCCACTCTTCCTTCTTTCAGGTACACTTATTGCACCATTTGCAACAGAACTTGCTAAAGGTGTAGGTGCCTTCCCAGCAGGTGTGAGCCAAACTCAATTGATCACTCACTCAACTCTTGAAGGACCAATCGAAAAACTTCTTGGTTGGACAATTGGTAACACTACAACTGGTGATATCAAAGCAATCCTTGGTGCTGTAGTCTTCCTTGTATTCTACATCGGTATCTTTGCATGGTATAGAAAACAAATGATCAAACGTAACGAAGAGTACGCAGCGAAAGCAAAATAATGCGCTCCTATAAAATGTAAATTGTTGAAACTAGGTTGTCATACCATTAGGAGTGACAGCCTAGTTTTTTATAAACTATCAAGAAATCGGAGAAAATAATGGTAATTGAATTAAAATCAGAACAATTAAGAGTTCAATTTAACAGTTTTGGTGGAGCTCTTTCTTCTATAAAAGATGCTGAGGGACTTGAGTATTTGTGGCAAGGGGATGCCACTTATTGGAGTGGACAAGCTCCTGTTCTTTTCCCCATTTGTGGTTCATTAAGAGAGGATACAGCCGTCTATATAGATGAGAATGGGCAGAAAAGCAAAGGAAACATTCCTCGTCATGGTTTGGTTCGTAAGAAAGAATTTGAATTAGTTGAACAGACAGAAAAGAGTGTAACTTTTGCAATTGAAGACGATGAGAATAGCTATCAAAACTATCCTTATCATTTCCGCCTAGAGATTACTTATTTCCTTACTGGAAAGACAGTACGGACTCAATACAAGATTTTTAATAAAGAAACTAGCAAGGTCATGCCTTACTTTATTGGTGGACATCCAGGATTTAATTGTCCTCTACTGGATGATGAGGTCTATGAAGATTACTATATAGAGTTTGAGAAAGAAGAGACTTGCTCTGTTCCACGTCCTTTTCCAGAAACGGGGATGCTTGATTTCCAAGATAAAAGTCCATGGCTAGAAGGTCAAAAAGAATTAGACCTCAGCTATGATCTTTTCAGTACAGATGCAGTCACCTTAGATGAATTGCAATCTAGAACAATTGCCCTTCGTTCTCGTAAACATGATAAGGGATTGCAAGTGCACTTCGCAGAGTTTCCAAACCTCATTATCTGGTCAACTTTGAATAAGAGCCCTTTCATTGCCTTTGAGCCATGGTCTGGCTTGTCAACATCTCTTGAAGAAGGAGATCGTCTAGAAGATAAGAAGAATGTTCGTCTCCTAGAACCTGGTCAAGTGGATCAAATTGGTTTTGATATCGAAATTTTTTAGATTGAAAAATAAAACACAAAAACAAACATTAACTGTTGACTTTTTCAGGGAATAGGAGTATATTATGTTTGTAAGCAACAAATGATGTTTGCAACAAACAAATAATCACTTGTTATATTTTCTTTCGCAGAGAAGGATTATTTCTAGGGAAATGGTTTCCTAAACTTGAATAAGGTGACATTCATCTCATTCAATCCAATTTGTCAATAAACTGCTAGAAAGCTTTTTGTAGGTAAACTGCTAACTATAAAAGTCTTTACTAGCCTAGAAAAATAAAAGGAGTATACGATATGTCTATTGTTATCGGTGCAGATGCTGCAGGTTTGAGATTGAAAGAAGTTGTGAAAGACTTCTTGGAAAAAGAAAACTTCCACGTTGTGGATGTTACAGCTGAAGGTCAAGACTTTGTTGATGTGACTCTTGCTGTTGCTGCAGAAGTAAACAAAGAAGAACAAAACCTTGGTATTGTGATTGATGCTTATGGAGCTGGTCCATTTATGGTCGCAACTAAGATCAAAGGAATGGTTGCTGCAGAAGTATCTGACGAACGTTCAGCTTATATGACTCGTGGTCACAACAACTCACGTATGATCACTATGGGTGCACAACTTGTTGGTGATGAATTGGCTAAAAACATCGCTAAAGGATTTGTTAACGGTAAATACGATGGTGGCCGTCACCAAATTCGGGTCGATATGTTGAACAAAATGTGCTAATACTCTTCAAAAATCAAGATAATCTGTCGTCAGCTCACTTTAGCTAACCTCAGTTATGCTCGCAGCTCGCTTCCTAAGCTAATCTTGATTTTTCTTGAGTAAGGATAAATGATATTAGATTTATATAATTAATCGGAGGGAATAACTAATGAGAATTGCAATTGGATGTGACCACATCGTAACAGATGAAAAAATGGCGGTTTCAGAATTTTTAAAATCAAAAGGATATGAAGTCATTGACTTTGGTACATATGACCATACACGTACTCACTACCCAATCTTTGGTAAAAAAGTAGGGGAAGCTGTAACTAGTGGTCAAGCTGATCTTGGGGTATGTATCTGTGGTACTGGTGTAGGTATCAACAACGCTGTAAATAAAGTTCCAGGTGTTCGTTCTGCCTTGGTTCGTGATATGACAACAGCGCTTTATGCTAAAGAACAATTGAACGCTAACGTTATCGGATTTGGTGGTAAGATTACTGGTGAATTGCTTATGTGTGATATCATCGAAGCTTTCATCCATGCTGAATACAAACCATCTGAAGAAAACAAAAAATTGATTGCGAAAATTGAACACCTTGAAAGTCACAATGCTCAACAAACAGACGCAAACTTCTTCACTGAATTCCTTGAAAAATGGGATCGCGGAGAATACCACGACTAAGAGGTGACCTATGATTTTAACAGTCACAATGAACCCATCCATTGATATTTCCTATCCCTTGGATGAGTTAAAGATTGATACTGTCAATCGTGTGGTGGATGTAACCAAAACGGCTGGTGGTAAGGGGCTCAATGTTACTCGAGTACTTTCAGAATTTGGGGATTCTGTTCTTGCTACTGGTTTAGTGGGTGGCAAACTTGGTGAGTTTTTGGTTGAAAATATCGATAATCAAGTAAAGAAAGATTTCTTCTCAATTCAGGGAGAAACTCGTAACTGTATTGCTATTCTCCACGGTGACAACCAAACAGAAGTTCTTGAAAAAGGACCTGAAGTTCTTGAACAAGAAGGTCAAGACTTTTTGGAACATTTCAAAAAACTCTTGGAGTCAGTTGAAGTAGTAGCCATCTCGGGTAGTCTGCCAGCTGGTCTTCCAGTTGATTACTATGCAAGCTTGGTAGAACTTGCTAATCAAGCTGGCAAGCCTGTTGTCTTGGACTGCTCTGGTGCAGCACTTCAGGCGGTTCTTGAATCACCACATAAACCAACAGTCATCAAACCAAATAATGAGGAATTGTCTCAGCTTCTTGGAAGAGAAGTTTCTGAGGATTTGGATGAATTAAAAGAAGTCCTTCAAGAACCTTTGTTTGCAGGTATTGAATGGATTATCGTTTCACTTGGTGCTAACGGTGCCTTTGCCAAACATGGTGATATTTTCTACAAGGTAGATATTCCTAGAATTCAGGTGGTAAATCCTGTTGGATCTGGAGACTCTACTGTGGCAGGAATTTCTTCAGGACTTCTTCACAAAGAATCGGATGCAGAATTACTCATCAAGGCAAATGTCCTTGGTATGCTCAATGCTCAAGAAAAAATGACTGGTCATGTCAACATGGCCAACTATCAAGCTCTATATGATCAATTAATAGTAAAAGAGGTATAAAATGGCTTTAACAGAACAAAAACGTGCACGCTTAGAAAAACTTTCTGATGAAAATGGTATCATCTCAGCTCTTGCATTTGACCAACGTGGTGCTTTGAAACGCCTCATGGCTCAACACCAAACAGAAGAACCAACTGTAGCTCAAATGGAAGAACTGAAAGTTTTGGTAGCAGATGAATTGACTAAATACGCTTCATCTATGCTTCTTGATCCTGAGTATGGACTTCCAGCAACTAAAGCTCTTGATGAAAAAGCTGGTCTTCTCCTTGCTTATGAAAAAACAGGTTATGACACAACAAGCACAAAACGCTTGCCAGACTGCTTGGATGTTTGGTCTGCAAAACGTATTAAAGAAGAAGGTGCAGATGCAGTTAAATTCTTGCTTTACTATGATGTAGATAGCTCAGACGAACTCAACCAAGAAAAACAAGCTTACATCGAACGCATCGGTTCTGAATGTGTGGCTGAAGATATCCCATTCTTCCTTGAAATCCTTGCTTACGATGAAAAAATTGCTGATGCTGGTTCTGTAGAATACGCTAAAGTAAAACCACACAAAGTTATCGGTGCTATGAAAGTCTTCTCAGACCCACGCTTTAACATTGATGTCTTGAAAGTAGAAGTTCCTGTTAACATTAAATATGTTGAAGGCTTCGCTGAAGGTGAAGTGGTATATACACGTGAAGAGGCAGCAGCCTTCTTCAAAGCTCAAGATGAAGCAACTAACTTGCCATACATCTACTTGAGTGCTGGTGTATCAGCTAAACTTTTCCAAGATACTCTTGTATTTGCTCATGAATCAGGTGCAAACTTTAACGGAGTTCTTTGTGGCCGTGCTACATGGGCTGGATCAGTTGAAGCTTATATCAAAGATGGTGAAGCAGCAGCTCGCGAATGGCTTCGAACAACTGGATTTGAAAACATTGACGAACTCAATAAAGTTCTTCAAACAACAGCGACTTCATGGAAAGAACGCGTGTAAGCAAGTCCTCCTAGGTTAGGAACATGAATCTAAAAAATTTTTAAAAAAGTTAACATGTAAGGGTTTACAAAATAACTTACTTGTGCTATACTTAAATCACAAGTTAATACAAGGTGAGTGTTACTAAGTAATATTAGGCATGATCACAGGTGAATTAGAAATCGGCTGATTTTCTAGTTCATTTGTGGTCATTTTTTGTACTAATATACCTTTAAGATATACAAGGAGGTTGACATGTATCGAATTCTAAATCCAATGAATCACAATGTCTCGCTTGTCAGAAATGATAAAGGAGAAGAAGTGATTGTGATTGGTAAGGGGATTACATTTGGAAAGAAGAAAGGGGATTTGATTGCTGAACATCAGGTTGAGAAAATCTTTCGGATGAAGACCGAAGAGTCCAGAGAAAACTTTATGGCTCTCCTTAAAGATGTTCCGCTTGATTTTATCACAGTGACCTATGAAATCATTGATAAACTATCAAAGAAATATCATTATCCGATTCAAGAGTATCTCTACGTAACCTTGACAGATCATATTTACTGTTCTTACCAAGCTCTAGCACAAGGAAGGTACAAGGATAGTAATCTGCCAGATATTTCCACTAAGTATCCTGTCGCTTTTCAAATCGCAAATGAAGCATTTGAAATTTACCGTCAGAAGCTAGCAGATCATTTTCCTGAGGACGAAATTATTCGGATTGCTTATCATTTCATTAATGCCGAAGGTGAAAATGAAGTGGAACTTGTGGAGTCGATTGATAAGAGGAAAGAAATTCTCAGGAATGTTGAAGAAGTTTTAACGGACTATGCAATTCAACGAACTAAAGAGAATAACCATTTCTATGATCGCTTTATGATACATTTGAATTATTTCTTGGATTATTTAGACAGATCTAGAGATGATAACCAATCACTTCTGGATATGGAAGATCATATTAAACAATCCTATCCAAAAGCGTTCGAGATTGGTTTCAAGATTTATGATGTGATTACGCAACATACGGGTATTGATTTGTATAAAAGTGAACGTGTTTATCTAGTTCTACATATCCAACGTTTATTGTCATAAAAATTTATTTAAAACTATATAAGGAGAATTCTATCATGAATAGAGAAGAAGTAACATTGTTA
This sequence comes from Streptococcus sp. Marseille-Q7156, assembly GCF_965119495.1. Next base: position 735,127 of record NZ_CBCPLU010000001.1, read on the forward strand.
GGTTTTGAAATCGTAGCCTATGCTGGCGATGCTCGTTCAAAACTATTGGAAGCCTTGAAGGCTGCTGAAGCTGGTGATTTTGAAAAAGCGGACAGATTAGTTGAGGAAGCTGGTAGCTGTATTGCTGAGGCTCACCATGCTCAAACAAGTCTATTGACTAAGGAAGCTTCTGGTGAGGATTTAGCATATAGTGTGACCATGATGCATGGTCAAGACCACTTGATGACAACTATTTTGTTAAAAGATTTGATGCACCATTTAATTGAACTCTATAAGAGAGGAGTTAAGTAATGAATAAATTAATTGCATTTATTGAGAAAGGAAAACCTTTCTTTGAGAAGCTATCTCGTAATATCTATCTTCGTGCCATTCGTGATGGTTTCATTGCAGGTATGCCTGTTATTCTCTTCTCAAGTATCTTTATCTTGATTGCTTTTGTGCCAAACTCATGGGGTTTTAAATGGTCTGATGATGTTGTTAATCTCCTCATGAAACCTTACAGCTATTCAATGGGGATTTTGGCTCTATTGGTAGCTGGTACAACAGCTAAGTCCTTGACCGACTCAGTAAACCGTAGCATGGAAAAAACCAATCAAATCAACTATATGTCAACACTTTTGGCAGCAATTGTTGGTTTGTTGATGTTGGCAGCTGATCCTATCGAAAATGGTCTAGCTACTGGATTCTTGGGGACAAAAGGTTTGCTTTCAGCCTTCCTTGCTGCCTTTGTTACTGTAGCCATCTATAAGGTTTGTGTTAAGAACAACGTCACTATTCGTATGCCTGACGAAGTTCCACCAAATATCTCACAAGTCTTTAAAGATGTGATTCCATTCACTCTATCAGTAGTTTCTCTTTATGCTCTTGATTTACTAGCTCGTCATTTTGTTGGTGCAAGCGTAGCTGAATCAATCGGTAAATTCTTTGCACCATTATTCTCTGCAGCTGATGGCTATCTTGGTATTACCATTATCTTTGGTGCCTTTGCCTTCTTCTGGTTTGTTGGTATCCATGGTCCATCTATTGTTGAACCTGCTATCGCAGCAATTACCTATGCAAATGCCGAAGTCAACTTGAACCTTCTCCAACAAGGTATGCACGCTGACAAGATTCTTACTTCTGGTACACAAATGTTTATCGTTACCATGGGTGGTACTGGTGCGACACTGGTTGTTCCATTCATGTTCATGTGGTTAACAAAATCAAAACGTAACCGTGCCATCGGTCGTGCTTCAGTAGTTCCAACATTCTTTGGTGTAAATGAACCAATCTTGTTTGGTGCACCGCTTGTATTGAACCCAATCTTCTTCATTCCATTTATCTTTGCACCAATTGCAAACGTATGGATCTTCAAATTCTTTATTGAAACACTTGGAATGAACTCATTTACTGCTAATCTACCATGGACAACCCCAGCTCCACTAGGTCTAGTTCTTGGTACTAACTTCCAAGTTCTATCATTCATTCTTGCTGCCCTTCTAATTGTGGTTGACGTAGTCATTTACTACCCATTCCTTAAAGTCTATGATGAACAAATTCTTGAAGAAGAACGTTCAGGTAAATCTAATGACGAATTGAAAGAAAAAGTTGCTGCAAACTTCAACACTGCAAAAGCAGATGCTATTCTTGAGAAAGCGGGTGTCGATGCAGCTCAAAATACAATTACTGAAGAAACAAATGTCCTCGTTCTCTGTGCCGGTGGAGGCACAAGTGGACTTCTCGCAAATGCTTTGAATAAGGCAGCTGCAGAATACAATGTTCCTGTGAAAGCAGCAGCAGGTGGTTATGGTGCTCACCGTGAAATGTTGCCAGAGTTTGATTTGGTTATCCTTGCCCCTCAAGTTGCTTCAAACTTTGAAGATATGAAAGCAGAAACAGATAAACTCGGTATTAAACTTGCGAAAACAGAAGGCGCTCAATACATCAAATTAACCCGTGATGGAAAAGGTGCTCTAGCATTCGTACAAGCTCAATTCGATTAACGATAGGGACTATGAAATAGTTTCCTCTCGTTACGGAAATCGCTATGGCGAATTTCCTAATCGCCTTGTTAATTCGTCGGTAAAAAGATATCGTTTTTACCTCCTCATGTCACAATTCGGTGACTTGTTACAAGAAGTGAGATGGAGAAGGATGGCTCACTGACTCCTCTCTCTCACTTTTACTTTATTTAAATCAAGAAATAGGTGAAAAAAATGACAAAAACATTACCAAAAGACTTTATTTTTGGTGGCGCAACAGCTGCCTATCAAGCAGAAGGCGCTACGCATACTGATGGAAAAGGACCAGTTGCTTGGGATAAATATCTTGAAGATAACTACTGGTACACTGCAGAACCAGCCAGTGATTTTTACAATCGATATCCAGTTGACCTCAAGTTGGCAGAAGAGTATGGTGTCAATGGCATTCGAATTTCTATTGCCTGGTCACGTATTTTCCCAACCGGTTACGGTCAAGTAAATGCTAAAGGTGTCGAGTTTTATCATAATCTATTTGCAGAGTGTCACAAACGTCATGTTGAGCCTTTTGTAACTCTTCATCACTTTGACACTCCAGAAGCTCTCCATTCAAATGGAGACTTCTTAAATCGTGAAAATATCGAATACTTTGTAGACTACGCGGCTTTCTGTTTTGAAGAATTTCCAGAAGTCAACTATTGGACAACTTTCAATGAAATTGGACCAATCGGTGATGGTCAATACTTGGTTGGGAAATTCCCTCCAGGTATTCAGTACGACCTTGCCAAAGTTTTCCAATCGCACCACAATATGATGGTTTCTCATGCGCGTGCAGTCAAGCTATTTAAAGATAAAGGTTATAAAGGTGAAATTGGTGTTGTTCACGCACTGCCAACCAAGTATCCTTTAGATCCTAAAAATCCAGCAGATGTTATTGCGGCAGAGTTGGAGGACATTATCCATAACAAATTTATCTTGGATGCAACTTATCTGGGTCACTACTCTGAAAAGACTCTGGCAGGGGTAGAGGCTATCTTGGCTGCCAATGGTGGTAGCTTGGATCTTCGTGAAGAAGATTTTACAGCATTAGAAGCTGCGAAAGACTTGAACGACTTCCTTGGAATCAATTACTATATGAGTGACTGGATGGAAGCATTTGATGGAGAAACTGAAGTTATCCATAATGGTAAGGGTGAGAAAGGAAGCTCTAAATACCAAATCAAAGGTGTTGGTCGTCGTGTAGCTCCTGACTATGTACCACGTACGGATTGGGATTGGATTATCTACCCTCAAGGTTTGTATGACCAAATCATGCGCGTGAAGAAAGATTATCCGAACTACAAGAAGATTTACATCACTGAAAATGGACTTGGTTATAAAGATGAGTTCGTTGATAACACTGTTTACGATGATGGCCGTATTGATTATGTCAAACAACACTTGGAAGTCTTGTCTGATGCTATTGCAGATGGCGCTAATGTAAAAGGTTACTTCATTTGGTCATTAATGGATGTCTTCTCATGGTCAAACGGATATGAGAAACGTTACGGTCTTTTCTATGTAGACTTTGAAACTCAAGAACGTTATCCTAAGAAATCAGCTCACTGGTACAAGAAAGTAGCGGAAAGTCAGATTATAGACTAGTAGAATTAGTCATTAGATATAGAATTTTAGTGAGGCAAAAAGATGTTCAAAGATTTTATCCAATCAATTTATGAAAAAGTTTATATTATCAATTTTGATAAATGTTCTCAAATACCTTGTTTGACTAATGAGGAGCTGAAAAAACTTGGGAAATGGTATGTCTCTACCGGTAAAGAATGGATTTGCCATTCAGACTATGAGCTGGAAGAATTTAAAAAAATCTTTTTAAATTTTATCAGTCCTGAAGAACGGGATAATATCTCCTTTGATTCAGATTTTATGCCATTTCAACAATCATAAAGAATCTAGGAAACTCTTTGTAAAAATCTTCATCAAAAAATGCGTCGTATCAAGATTCTTATTTTCTTGATATGACGCATTTTATATTTTATCAATTATCAGTTTTATGGTTTAGAAAGAATAATTTTTGTTTGTTTTGAAAGTTGTTCGAAGGTTTCTTTGCTCAGTTTAGAATCTGAAACGATGGTATCAATATCAGAGATATTGTAGAAGGTATAGAAATCAAATTTATTGAACTTACTATTGTCAGCTAGTAAGTATTTTTTATTGGAATTATTGAGGGCGATGCGTTGTGATTCACCTTCCTCTTCACTAAAGGTCGCAATCGCATTGTCCTGAATACCATTACAGCTAACGAAAGCTTTAGAAAATTGAAGATTGGCTAAGTTTTGCAAGGTTAGTGTTCCCACAAAGGCTCCAGTGATAGAGCGGTAGTTTCCACCAATTAAAATCAAATCTGTTAGTTTTCGTTCGTTTAGGATGAGAAAAACTGGTAAACTGTTTGTTACAACACGAATATTATCAATTGGTAGTTCACGGGCAAAAGATTCCAATGTTGTTCCTGGGCCAATAAAAATGGTTTCTCCTTCATCGATTAAATGGCCTGCAAAACGGCTGATTTCTTGTTTTTCTGCGATTTGTAAGCTTTGTTTTTCGATATTTGAACGTTCATTGTTTAAAATGGAACCTGTGCGAATTTTTTCAGCTCCCCCGTGCACTCGAACAAGTAAATCCTTGTCTGCTAACTCTTGCAAGTAGCGTCTAGCAGTCATATCTGATACATCCAAGCGAGTCATGATTTCTTTTACAGTAATAGTTCCCTTTGTATTTACCGTTTCTAGAATATTATCTAGTTTTTCCTGCTTTAACATCGTTATCACCTCTATTTCTATTACTATTTTATCATAAAGTATTCAATCAATCAATTTAAAAAACAAAAGAAAACAAAAACAAAAACATCATGGTTGTTTTAAACAAACTATGATGTTTTTATCACTTATAAAATAGATGACCTTAGTCCAAACCGTAGTTGTAGTCATCGTCTTGCATGGCTTCAACTTCGCCAAGAAGGTAACCATTTCCGACTTGAGAGAAGAAGTCGTGGTTGGAAGTTCCTGTTGAAATACCGTTCATAACGATTGGGTTGACATCATCCGCTGAGTCTGGGAAGAGTGGATCTTGTCCCAGGTTCATGAGTGCCTTGTTAGCATTGTAGCGAAGGAAGGTTTTAACTTCTTCCGTCCAACCAACACCGTCATAGAGGCTTTCTGTGTAGCCTTCTTCATTCTCGTAAAGAGTGTAGAGCAGGTCGTACATCCAATCTTTGAGTTTTTCTTGCTCTTCTTCAGGCAATTCATTGAAACCAAGTTGGAATTTGTAACCGATGTAAGTTCCGTGAACAGACTCGTCACGAATAATTAATTTGATGATTTCCGCAACGTTGGCAAGTTTGTTATTACCAAGGTAGTAGAGCGGTGTGAAGAAACCAGAGTAGAAGAGGAATGTTTCAAGGAAGACGCTGGCTACTTTCTTTTCAAGTGGGCTACCGTTTAGGTAGATTTCGTTGACGATCTCAGCCTTCTTTTGTAGGTAAGGATTGGTATTGGTCCATTCGAAAATTTCTTCAATCTCAGCCTTTGTATTCAAGGTAGAAAAGATTGATGAATAAGATTTTGCGTGGACAGATTCCATAAATTGGATGTTATTGAAAACAGCTTCTTCATGGGGAGTACGGATGTCTGCGCGAAGGGCTTGAACCCCAGTTTCAGATTGCATGGTGTCGAGAAGGGTTAAACCACCAAAGACTTTTCCTACCAAGTCTTTTTCTACATTTGATAGCTTTCTCCAGTCATCCAAGTCATTTGACAAGGGAATACGTGTATCAAGCCAGAATTGCTCCGTCAGTTTTTCCCAAGTTGATTTGTCGATGACATCTTCGATGGCATTCCAGTTAATGGCTTTGTAGTAAGTTTCCATTTGAAATCTCTTTCTGTGTTTAGTATTGCGAACTCACGATCATTTCTATTTTATCATAATTCTAGAGGAGTATCGCACAAAAAGTCGGAAGCCCGACTTTTTGTTATTTCATAGTATAGATGCTTATTCCAGTCTAGTTTAGCAGGGTGAATGAATCACTAATCTGAGAAAAAGGAGTTTTCTCAAGCAAAGATTAAATCACACAGCTTTCACATTGGTTGGCACCGACTTCTCCACCATCATCTGTAAAGGTACGGACGTAGTAGATAGACTTGATACCCTTGTTAAAGGCATAGTTACGAAGGATAGATAAGTCACGTGTCGTTTGTTTGTTTTCTTTCTTCCATTCGTAAAGTCCTTTTGGAATATCACTACGCATGAAGAGAGTAAGTGAAAGTCCTTGGTCCACATGCTCAGTCGCAGCAGAGTAAACATCAATCACTTTACGCATATCCATGTCGTAAGCAGAAGTGTAGTAAGGAATAGTATCTGTTGACAAACCTGCGGCAGGATAGTAGATTTTACCGATTTTCTTTTCTTGGCGTTCTTCGATACGTTGCGTAATCGGGTGGATAGAAGCGGAAACGTCATTGATGTAACTGATAGAACCATTTGGCGCTACAGCAAGGCGGTTTTGGTGGTAAAGACCATCTGCTTGAACCTTTTCGCGAAGTTCAGCCCAGTCAGCAGCGCTTGGAATAAAGACATCTTTGAACAGTTCTTTAACACGGTCTGATTTTGGAACAAATTCGCCTGTCACATACTTGTCGAAGTAGCTTCCCTTAGCATAGTCTGATTTTTCAAAGTTATGGAAGGTAATACCACGTTCACGCGCGATATTGTTTGACTCTACCAAGGTCCAGTAGTTCATAAGCATAAAGTAGATGCTTGTAAATTCAACAGACTCAGGCGATCCATATTCAATCAATTGTTGGGCAAGGTAGCTGTGAAGTCCCATGGCACCGAGACCAAAGGTATGGGCTTGGCTATTTCCATGGTCGATAGTAGGAACAGCTACGATGTGCGAACTATCTGTAACGAAAGTAAGGGCACGAACCATAGCACGGATAGAACGACCAAAGTCAGGTGAAGTCATCATGTTGACTACGTTGGTTGAACCAAGGTTACATGAAACGTCCGTTCCCATTTGAAGGAATTCTTGAGCATCGTTGATCAAGCTTGGTTCTTGAACTTGAAGAATCTCAGAACACAAGTTGCTCATGATAATCTTACCATCAACAGGGTTTGCACGGTTAGCCGTATCAATGTTGACCACATAAGGGTAACCAGACTCTTGTTGCAATTTAGAGATTTCAGTTTCCAAATCACGCGCCTTGATTTTTGTCTTGCGGATGTTTGGATTTGCGATCAATTCATCGTATTTTTCTGTGATGTCGATGTAGTTAAATGGCACACCATATTCAAGCTCTACAGAATATGGGCTGAAGAGGTACATTTCTTCATTTTTGCGAGCCAATTCGTAGAATTTATCTGGTACTACAACACCAAGTGAGAGAGTCTTTACACGAACTTTCTCGTCAGCATTTTCTTTCTTAGTTGAAAGAAAGGCGATGATATCTGGGTGAAAGACATTTAGATAGACAACCCCAGCACCTTGACGTTGCCCCAATTGGTTGGAGTAAGAGAAGCTATCTTCGAAGAGTTTCATAACTGGTACGACACCAGAAGCAGCACCTTCATATCCTTTGATAGGTGCACCAGCTTCACGAAGGTTGCTGAGGGAAATTCCCACACCACCACCGATACGTGAAAGTTGAAGGGCAGAGTTGATAGAACGACCGATAGAGTTCATATCATCAGTTACTTGGATCAGGAAACATGATACTAATTCACCACGACGAGCACGTCCAGCATTCAAGAAGGAAGGAGTAGCGGGTTGATAGCGTTGGTGGATGATTTCATTGGCAATATCGATGGCAATAGCTTCATTCCCATCAGCGAAATAAAGGGCGTTAAAGAAGACACGGTCTTCCATACTTTCAAGATAATATTCACCGTCGTTAGTTTTTAAAGCATATTGATTGTAAAATTTATAAGCTGCCATGAAAGACTTGAATTGGAAGTTTTGGTCTTTGATAAATTGATGCAATTCTTCCAAAAATTCTGGACGGTATTTCTTGATAAAGGCTGTTTCGATGTAGTTGTGTTCAATGAGGTAGTTGATTTTATCTTTGATTGAATCAAAATCCATAGTGTTTGGAACTACATTTTCTTTAAAGAAAGCATCCAAGGCTTCCTTATCTTTATGAAGCATGATTTGTCCATTGACAGGACGGTTGATTTCGTTATTGAGACGGAAGTAAGTCACGTCCTCAAGATGTTTTAATCCCATAAAATTTCCCTTATCTAATTACAAAAGAAAGGCTTCTAAGTTAGCCCTAGAAGCAGTTTCTTCTGGATGATGTACTAAGATTATGCTAATTGTTTCAGTTTTCCTGGTTGGAAACCTGAAAAGACTTCAGTTGGTGTTTGGATAACAGGAGCTGCGCTGAAACCGAGCTCTTTAACTTGATCGATGTACTCAGGTTGCTCATCAAGATTGATTTCGCGATAAGCGACATTATTACTGTCCAAGAAACGTTTGGTCATCTTACATTGGACACAGTTGTTTTTAGAATAAACGGTTACCATTGTGTAACTCCTCTTTCAAAATAGATTACTTTCTTAGTATATCAGAAATTGAAATTTTGTCAACGATTTAAAACTAAATATAGTGGTCTGTTTTTATACACAGCTAAACAAAACACAATATGTAGTGTTTGCTTTGCGAAATAGTGATAATTATCCTATAAGTTGTTTTTTGGAAAACTATATCCTGTGTTTTGTCATCTAGGATAGAAGATTTTCAGCAAGTTATCTGAAAGGAAATTGAATAAATCCCATAAAATGCTTGAAAAAAATCCTAGAAGATGATATAATACCAAATTGTAAGGGTTATCACATATAACTCAAAAAAGAAAGAACAAAAGGAGAGTCAAACTATGGCTTCTAAAGATTTCCACGTAGTGGCAGAAACAGGTATTCACGCACGTCCAGCAACATTGTTGGTACAAACTGCTAGCAAATTTGCTTCAGATATCACTCTTGAGTACAAAGGTAAATCAGTTAACCTTAAATCAATCATGGGTGTTATGAGTCTTGGTGTTGGCCAAGGTGCTGACGTAACTATCTCAGCTGAAGGTGCAGATGCAGATGACGCTATCGCTGCAATCTCAGAAACAATGGAAAAAGAAGGATTGGCATAAGGAAAATGACAGAAATGCTTAAAGGAATCGCGGCATCTGACGGTGTTGCAGTTGCAAAAGCATATCTACTCGTTCAACCGGATTTGTCATTCGAGACTGTTTCAGTCGAAGATACAAACGCAGAAGAGGCTCGTTTGGATGTAGCTCTTGAAGCTTCTCAAAACGAGCTTTCTCTTATCCGTGAGAAAGCTGTAGGTACGCTTGGTGAAGAAGCGGCTCAAGTTTTTGACGCTCATTTGATGGTTCTTTCTGACCCAGAATTGATTGGTCAGATCAAAGAAACAATCCGTGCTAAGAAAGTCAACGCAGAAGCAGGTCTTAAAGAGGTGACTGACATGTTCATCACTATCTTTGAAGGCATGGAAGACAACCCATACATGCAAGAACGTGCAGCGGATATCCGCGACGTGACAAAACGTGTATTGGCAAACCTTCTTGGTAAAAAATTGCCAAACCCAGCTTCTATCAATGAAGAAGTAATCGTAATTGCGCATGACTTGACACCATCTGATACAGCTCAATTGGACAAAAACTTTGTAAAAGCTTTTGTAACAAATATCGGTGGACGTACAAGCCACTCAGCTATCATGGCACGTACACTTGAAATTGCAGCTGTATTGGGAACAAATAACATCACTGAAGTAGTGAAAGACGGTGATATCCTTGCCGTTAACGGAATTACTGGTGAAGTGATTATCAACCCAACAGATGAACAAGCGGCAGAATTTAAAGCAGCTGGTGAAGCTTATGCTAAACAAAAAGCTGAATGGGCACTTTTGAAAGATGCTCAAACAGTGACTGCTGACGGTAAACACTTCGAGTTGGCTGCTAACATCGGTACTCCAAAAGACGTTGAAGGTGTTAACAACAACGGTGCAGAAGCTGTTGGACTTTACCGTACAGAGTTCTTGTACATGGATTCTCAAGACTTCCCAACTGAAGATGAGCAGTATGAAGCATACAAGGCTGTTCTTGAGGGAATGAATGGTAAACCAGTAGTTGTTCGTACAATGGATATTGGTGGAGATAAGGAACTTCCTTACTTCGATATGCCACACGAAATGAACCCATTCCTTGGATTCCGTGCCCTTCGTATCTCTATTTCTGAAACTGGAGATGCAATGTTCCGTACACAAATCCGTGCCCTTCTTCGTGCTTCTGTTCATGGTCAATTGCGTATCATGTTCCCAATGGTTGCCCTTTTGAAAGAATTCCGTGCAGCTAAAGCAGTTTATGAAGAAGAAAAAGCAAACCTTCTTGCAGAAGGTGTTGCAGTTGCGGATGACATCCAAGTTGGTATCATGATTGAAATCCCTGCAGCAGCGATGCTTGCAGATCAATTTGCAAAAGAAGTAGACTTCATGTCAATTGGTACAAACGACTTGATCCAATACTCAATGGCAGCAGACCGTATGAACGAGCAAGTTTCATACCTTTACCAACCATATAACCCATCAATCCTTCGCTTGATCAACAATGTTATCAAGGCAGCTCATGCTGAAGGTAAATGGGCTGGTATGTGTGGTGAGATGGCTGGTGACCAAAAAGCTGTTCCACTTCTTGTCGGAATGGGCTTGGATGAGTTTTCTATGTCAGCAACATCAGTACTTCGTACACGTAGCTTGATGAAAAAATTGGACACTGCTAAGATGGAAGAGTACGCTAACCGTGCCCTTACAGAGTGTTCAACAATGGAAGAAGTCCTTGAACTTCAAAAAGAATACGTTAACTTTGATTAATGTCATTAACCTTGTAACCTAGTTGCAAGGTTTTTTGACGCATTTTGGGAAAGTATAGTCTATTAAACTCCACTTTTCAATGGTTCAGAGGCATGGTATAATAGGGGAAAGTAATTAGAATAAGAGAGAAACCATGTCTAAAGAAATTGATATTGAGTATTACCACCAGCTAGCCTTACAAAAGCAGAAGGAGCATCGAAAAGTTTTAGCCAATTTAAAGAAAAAGCCACCAAAAAATCTAGATAAGATAGCCCAGCAGATTCACCAAGAAGTATTTGAGGAAATTGATTGTACTGCCTGTGCCAACTGTTGCAAGACATTGGGTCCTGACTTTAAAGAAGCGGATATTACACGAATCGCCAAGTATTTTAAGATGAAATTACCAGCTTTTGAAGCGGAGTTTCTGCAGGTAGATGAAGATGGTGATAAGGTTTTTAAATCCATGCCTTGTCCCTTTCTAGGAGGAGATAATCTTTGTTCCATCTATGACGTTCGTCCAAAGGCCTGTCGAGAGTTCCCCCATACAGATCGCAAAAAGATCCATCAAATCAACCATTTGACGATTAAGAATACTTTGACCTGTCCAGCAGCCTATCTCTTTGTTGAAAAATTAAAGGATAAGTTATAGAGATTTAAAGGATAAAAAATTTCTAATAATAACTAGTAATATGAAGGGAGAACTCTGTGCCTAGACCGAAAACAAAAGAGGAGCTAATGCTGGCCTCTAAGGAAAACTATGAAAAGCTCAATCGTTTCATCTCCCAACTAAGTGAAGATGAGGTACAGATTCCATTTGATTTTTCAAGAGACCCAAAGAAAAAAGAAACTCACTGGAAAAGGGATAAAAATCTACGGGATGTCTTGATCCATCTTTATGAATGGCAGCAGTTACTTTTGACTTGGGTACATTCCAATCAAAAAGGTCACGAAAGACCTTTTCTCCCTGAACCTTATAATTGGAAAACTTATGGACAAATGAATGTCGCTTTTTGGAAGAAGCACCAGAAAACCTCCTTAGAAGAAGCGACTAGACTCCTAGAACAATCACATAGAGAGGTTTTAGAGTTGATAGAAGTTTTTATCAATGACGAACTCTTTATCAAAGGTATCTATAAGTGGACGGGTGGGACAAGTCTAGGTTCCTATTTTGTCAGTAGCACGTCAAGCCACTATGATTGGGCTCTGAAAAAACTCAAAGCTCATCGGAAGAATTGTAACTCCTACTAGTTAAAGTGAGTATGAAGTTTAGAAAAAGCTCTTCTAAGTTTCGAATAGCTTCATTCTCGTTATTTTTGAACAATTCTAGCTTTAGAATCCTTCAAAAATTAAAATTTAAGGCTATCATGGACTTAGAATAGAAATAAAACATTTATTTTAATGTAATTCTAAGTTTAGAATTGCAATGATATTAAAGGGGTCGAACTGTTCGATACTTAAAATGCCTTGATTCTGAGAAATGTTAACTAGAAAATGTTTCGAATGTTTTTTTCAGATATAGGATGTTAGATAGATGGGTGAGGTTATGAATATACAAAAAAAGAAAGTTAGAAAAGAGTTGGTGTCCCTCTGTTTGGGAGAACTTGCAGCCGTTCTATCCTTTTGGTTTTGTTTTTTCCTTTTGAAAAATCGGCTTGGTGATGAGAATAGTCTAGTATCCATTCTCTATTCTTTGTCTTTACTGACATTTATATTGCTTCAAGGTTCAATCTTCTGGGCGATTTTGATTAGAAGACTGTCGAATCCCCAGTTCGGAAGTGTAATTGTCTCTAGTGTATATGGCGGGCTCAGAATACTAGACCTTGTTTTACTTATTTCAGACTTTCCTTTTATAGTCTGGAATACCCAGAGTGTCCAAGTGACTATTATAGCCATACTAATACAGCTTTTTGCCTTTATCGAATGGATCAATTATTACCTCCTACGATTATCCTATAGTTTGAATCCACTTGTTTTATGGAAACGAATTACCAAGGGAAAACTCGAAAAGAGCAGAATAGCCAAGGAGTTAGGGTAGGGGAAGTGAGATATTAGAAAGTATTTCTGTCCTTTAAATTAATTTAGATAAAGATAGCTACATATTTACACTAGGAAAATTTTTTAACAGAGTTTAATGAAAACTATGGCATACATTTATAGAGCAAGTCGTCATCACGATTGAAAAAAAGCGATCTTTACTTTAAAAAGTGGGTAAAAAATAGCACTATGATTTCTTGCTCACTTTTTCTATTGTTTACGGATAAATAGGTGAAAAAGAATTAAAACAATTTGTGAATGAATAGTAACTGTTAATTATACTGGAAAATTTCTTTTTATATATGTTATAATATTACCAAATTTTAAGTGAGGTTATAATAATGGTTTATCTAGAATTTGAAAAAAATGATGCTTCAAAATGGATAGGAAAAACTTTCGCAGAGTGGCAAATAGATTATGCAAATTCATACAAAAAGAATGAATTTTGGAAAGATTCTTTAACTCCTTTAGAATGTTATTGTGCTGGTTATATGACTAGAGTAAATGAGTTATTAAGAACAGGTTCTAGTTCAGTAAACATTGAAAAACTTCATAACTTGAAAAGATTTTTAGATGATGATTTTAAATCTGCTCCAATGATTCAAGATAACATTGTGGTATATCGTTATGTTGACGTGGATGAGTTTAATCAAATTTCCCAAAGCGACACAGGGTTTATTGATAAAGGTTATTTGAGTACAACACTAAATAAAAGAATCTATTTAGAACAAGATAGTCGGTTAAACTATTTAGATACAGATTATGTATTAAAAATATATGTTAAAAAAGGAACAAAAGCGTTATTTGTATCTGGATTTGATTATGCAATAGAAAATGAATTTGAGTTACTTTTCAAAAGAAATTCAAAATTAGTGAAACATACAGAGCCTTATTGGGATAATGATTTTAAAAGAAATATACTTGAATGTTTGCTAAAAGATTAGAAAATTATGTACCCCCTTTAGACTTCAAGCACCCCCTAGAAAGGAAAACCTCAAATTGTCCTACAAATTTCTACTTTTCGACCTCGACCACACTCTTCTTGATTTTGATGCTGCTGAGGATGTGGCTTTGACGCAACTTCTAAAAGAAGAAGGAGTTGCAGATATTCAGGCTTATAAAGACTATTATGTTCCTATGAATAAGGCTCTCTGGAAGGACTTAGAGCAAAAGAAAATCAGTAAACAAGAGCTGGTTAACACGCGCTTTTCTCGTTTATTTGCTCACTTTGGACAGGAAAAAGACGGTAGTTTTCTAGCCCAGCGTTATCAATTTTACCTCGCTCAGCAGGGGCAAACGATTTCGGGTGCTCATGAACTTTTGGACAGCCTCATCGAGCGTGATTATGAGCTATATGCTGCGACAAATGGTATTACTGCCATTCAGACAGGGCGTTTGGCTCAATCACGTTTGGCTCCTTACTTCAACCAAGTCTTTATCTCTGAACAGTTGCAAACACAAAAGCCTGATGCTCTTTTCTATGAAAAAATTGGTCAGCAAATTGCTGGATTTAGTAAAGAAAAAACGCTGATGATTGGAGATTCCCTAACCGCCGACATTCAAGGCGGCAATAATGCGGGGATTGACACTATCTGGTACAACCCTCATCGTGTTGAAAATCACACACAAGCCCAGCCGACTTACGAAGTCCATTCTTACCAAGACTTGCTGGATTGCTTAGATAAACTGTAAAAAGTGGTTTAGATAGCCACTTTTTGCTATAATAGAGGCAGTAAAAACGAAGGAGTCGGCTATGGAACACTCGTCTTGGCATGCTTTGATTAAGGCGCAATTACCTGAGGGTTATTTTGGGAAAATCAATCAGTTTATGGAGCAGGTCTATGCTCAGGGGACTATTTATCCACCCAAGGAAAAGGTTTTTCAGGCTCTCTTGACAACACCGCTTGAAGAAGTTAAGGTGGTGATTCTAGGGCAAGATCCCTATCACGGGCCAGGTCAAGCGCAGGGTTTGAGTTTTTCTGTACCTGACTCTATCCCAGCTCCGCCATCCTTGCAAAATATCTTGAAAGAATTGTCAGATGATATCGGGGTTAAGAAATCTCATGATTTGACAGCTTGGGCTGAGCAAGGAGTCTTGCTTCTTAATGCTTGTTTGACAGTTCCTGCTGGACAGGCCAATGGTCATGCTGGTCAGATATGGGAGCCTTTTACGGATGCTGTGATTCAGGTGGTCAATCATCTAGATAGACCAGTCGTTTTTGTACTCTGGGGAGCTTATGCACGTAAGAAGAAGGCCTTAGTTACCAATCCTCATCACTTGATTATCGAATCAGCCCATCCCAGTCCTTTATCGGTTTACAGAGGATTTTGGGGTTCCAAGCCTTTTTCCAAGGCCAATACATTCTTAAAAGAGACAGGACAAGAGCCAATCGATTGGCTTAGATAAGGAGAAAATATGCCTCAGTTAGCGACGATTTGCTACATTGATAACGGAAAAGAACTGCTCATGCTCCATCGTAATAAGAAGCCTAATGATGTCCATGAAGGGAAATGGATTGGTGTGGGTGGTAAGCTAGAGAGAGGAGAGACGCCCCAGGAATGCGCGGCGCGTGAAATCCTTGAAGAAACAGGGCTCAAAGCCAAGCCAGTTCTAAAAGGTGTTATCACTTTTCCTGAATTTACGCCAGATTTAGACTGGTACACCTATGTTTTTAAAGTGACGGAGTTCGAGGGTGACTTGATTGACTGCAACGAGGGAACGCTAGAATGGGTTCCCTATGATGAGGTTTTGAGCAAGCCGACTTGGGAAGGTGACCATACCTTTGTTGAGTGGCTTTTAGAGGATAAACCCTTCTTTTCAGCCAAGTTTGTTTATGATGGGGATAAATTGTTGGATACTCAAGTTGATTTCTATGAATAAAGGAGAAAGCAGATGCTACTAATCAAAAATGGTCGTGTAATGGATCCCAAGTCTGGTTTGGATCAAGTGTGTGATGTCTTAGTCCAAGATGGGAAAATTGTCAAAATTGCGCCTGAGGTCAAGGAAGAAGGAGCAGAGATAATTGATGCTACTGGTCTTGTAGTTGCTCCTGGCTTGGTCGATATCCATGTTCATTTCCGTGAACCGGGACAAACACATAAAGAAGACATTCATACTGGTGCCCTAGCAGCCGCTGTAGGTGGTTTTACTACTGTCGTCATGATGGCTAATACCAGTCCAACCATTTCAGACGTGGAGACTTTGCAAGAAGTTCTTCAATCTGCTGCCAAGGAAAAAATCAATGTTAAGACGGTTGCGACCATTACTAAAAACTTTAATGGGCAAGATTTGACTGACTTTAAGGCACTTTTAGAAGCTGGTGCGGTTGGTTTCTCAGACGACGGTATTCCTCTTGAAAGCAGTAAAGTTGTCAAGGAAGCCATGGAGGAAGCTAAAAAGCTTAATACCTTTATTAGTCTTCATGAGGAAGATCCAGGTTTGAATGGGATTCTTGGGTTTAACGAAAATATTGCTAAAGAACATTTCCATATCTGTGGTGCAACTGGGGTAGCTGAGTATGCTATGATGGCGCGTGATGTCATGATTGCCTATGCAACTAAGGCTCATGTCCATATTCAGCATTTGTCTAAGGAAGAAAGTGTTAAAGTAGTGGAGTTTGCTCAAGGATTGGGAGCGCAAATCACAGCAGAAGTAGCGCCACAGCATTTTTCTAAGACCGAAGCGCTCCTTTTGACACAAGGAAGCAATGCTAAGATGAATCCTCCACTTCGTTTGGAATCAGACCGTCGTGCTGTGATCGAAGGTCTTAAATCAGGCGTCATCACAGTTATAGCGACTGACCATGCGCCTCACCATGCAGATGAAAAAAATGTTGAGGATATCACCAAAGCACCATCTGGCATGACAGGTTTGGAAACATCTCTTTCTCTCGGATTGACTTATTTGGTCGAAGCTGGTGAGTTAAGTTTGATGGAATTGCTCGAAAAGATGACATACAACCCAGCCAAGCTTTACAACTTTGAAGCAGGTTATTTAGCTGAGAATGGTCCAGCAGACATCACTATTTTTGATGCTAAGGCTGACCGACTTGTGGACTCCCATTTTGCTTCGAAAGCAACCAATTCACCATTCATTGGTGAAACCTTAAAAGGGCAGGTTAAATATACCATCTGTAAGGGACAAATTGTCTATCAAAACTAGGTGGGAGTCTGCTCTGTAAACCAAAAGAATAGAGCGTCTATATGTACCAAACCCATCATTTTAAAGACAAGTTTATCTTATTTTTAAAGATATTTTTCCCTATCCTGATTTATCAATTTGCCAATTATTCTGCCTCCTTTGTTGATACGACTATGACTGGTCAATACAACACCATGGACTTGGCTGGTGTGTCTATGGCAACCAGTATCTGGAATCCTTTTTTTACATTCCTGACAGGGATTGTGTCAGCCCTGGTACCCATCATTGGTCACCATCTTGGGCGAGGCAAAAAGGAAGAGGTTGCGTCTGATTTTTACCAGTTCATCTATCTGGCCTTGGGTCTATCTATGCTCTTGCTGGGGATGGTACTTTTCTTGGCACCACCAATCTTGAATCATATTGGACTAGAAGCACCGGTGGCGGCAGTAGCGGTTCGCTATCTCTGGTTTTTATCTATCGGGATTATCCCCTTATTGCTTTTTAGTGTCATTCGTTCCTTGCTGGATTCGCTGGGCTTGACCAAACTGTCCATGTACCTCATGCTTTTGTTGCTTCCTCTCAATAGCGGATTTAACTATCTCTTGATTTACGGGGCATTTGGTGTTCCAGAACTGGGAGGTGCTGGTGCTGGTTTAGGAACATCCTTGGCCTACTGGGTCTTGCTGGGGATTTCTGTTCTGGTTTTATTTAAACAGGAGAAGCTCAAAGCCTTACACCTTGAGAAACGCATTCCACTTAATATGGATAAAATTAAGGAAGGAGTTCGCTTAGGTCTTCCTATAGGGGGAACTGTCTTTGCAGAAGTAGCTATCTTTTCCGTGGTTGGCTTGATTATGGCTAAGTTCTCATCCTTGATTATTGCTAGTCACCAGTCAGCAATGAACTTTTCAAGTCTCATGTACGCCTTTCCTATGAGTATCTCATCTGCTATGGCTATTGTCGTTTCCTATGAAGTAGGAGCCAAACGATTTGATGATGCGAAAACCTATATTGGTCTAGGAAGATGGACAGCCCTTATTTTTGCGGCCTTCACCTTATCTTTCCTTTACATTTTTAGAGGAAATGTGGCCAGTCTTTATGGTAACGACCCAGAATTCATCGATTTGACAGCGCGATTTTTGACTTATAGTCTTTTCTTCCAGTTAGCAGATACCTTTGCGGCACCGCTTCAGGGAATTTTACGGGGGTATAAGGATACCGTTATTCCTTTTTACCTTGGTTTGGTTGGTTACTGGGGGGTGACACTCCCAGTAGCTATGGTATTCGACTCTCTAACAGATTTTGGAGCTTATTCTTACTGGATTGGCTTGATTATTAGTCTAATCGTGAGTGGGGCGCTCTACCGTTGGCGTCTAACTGTGATTATGAAGAGATTTGAATCTTTAGCAAAATCTAAATGCTAAAAAGTTTGTGAAAAAATATTATTGATAAGAAAATCCCTTGTTTCCATGGGGTTTTCTTTTTTATTTTGTGAAATTTACATGAGAAAAACTTTGACAGTATTTTCCAAAAACGGTAAAATGGTAAGGTAAGAAGAAAGTTAGAAAGGCAAGAAGATGTCAACTTTAGATAAAAATCTTTTGCTCGAAATGTTCCGTAAGATGGAAGAAATCCGTCGCATGGACTTAAAAATTGCACAATTAGTAAAGAAAGGGAAAGTGCCAGGAATGACGCACTTTTCTGTTGGTGAAGAGGCAGCTAACGTGGGGGCTATGTTAGCTCTCAATCCAGATGATCTGATTACCTCAAACCACCGTGGTCATGGACAAGCTATTGCCAAAGGAATTGACCTTAATGGAATGATGGCTGAAATCCTTGGAAAATACACCGGAACCTGTAAAGGTAAAGGTGGATCTATGCATATAGCCGACCTTGATGCTGGTAACCTTGGTGCCAATGGTATCGTAGGTGGAGGTATGGGAATCGCTGTTGGTGCAGCCCTCAGTCAGCAAATGCAAAATACCGGAAAAATCGTTGTCTGCTTCTTTGGAGATGGTGCGACCAACGAAGGTGTTTTCCACGAAGCAGTGAACATGGCTTCTATCTGGAACCTGCCAGTCATTTTCTATTGCATTAACAACGGTTACGGTATCTCTGCGGATATCAAGAAAATGACCAATGTAGAACATATCCATCAACGTAGCGCCGCTTATGGAATTCCTGGAATGTTCATCGAAGACGGTAACAATGTCATCGATGTCTATGAAGGATTTAAGAAAGCTGTAGATCATGTTCGTGGTGGCAATGGTCCAGTCTTGATTGAAAGTGTAACTTATCGCTGGCTTGGTCACTCATCATCTGACCCTGGTAAATATCGTACACGTGAAGAAGTGGAATTGTGGAAACAAAAAGACCCAATCGAAAACCTCCGCAAGTACCTCATTGAAAATAATATTGCAAGTGCCGAAGAATTGGAAGAAATCCAAGCGCAAGTAAAGGAAGCAGTAGAAGCTTCTGTTAAATTTGCAGAGGAAAGTCCATTCCCACCGCTTGAATCAGCCTTTGAAGATATATACGCAGACTAAGGAGAAAGAGATAAAATGGAAACAAAAACAATGTCCTTCCGTGACACCATTATCCTTGCTATGTCTGAGGAAATGCGTCGCGATGAAAATGTGTTCTTGATGGGAGAAGACGTCGGTGTCTTCGGAGGAGACTTCGGAACTTCTGTTGGAATGCTTGAAGAATTTGGTCCAGAACGTGTCCGTGACTGTCCGATTTCTGAAGCAGCCATCTCAGGGGCAGCAGCAGGAGCAGCCATGACAGGACTTCGTCCAATTGTCGATATGACCTTTATGGACTTCTCGGTCATTGCCATGGACAATATCGTCAACCAAGCTGCTAAAACACGTTATATGTTTGGTGGTAAAGGTCAGGTTCCAATGACTGTTCGTTGTGCAGCAGGTAACGGAGTTGGTTCTGCAGCCCAGCACTCGCAATCTCTAGAGTCTTGGTTTACTCACATTCCAGGACTTAAGGTTGTAGCGCCAGGTACACCTGCGGACATGAAAGGATTACTTAAGTCTTCTATCCGTGATAATAACCCTGTTATCATTCTTGAGTACAAGTCAGAATTTAACCAAAAAGGGGAAGTGCCAGTTGATCCAGACTACACAATCCCACTTGGAGTTGGGGAAATTAAACGTGAAGGAACGGATGTAACAGTTGTTACTTACGGGAAAATGCTTCGCCGTGTGGTTCAAGCAGCTGAAGAATTAGCAGAAGAAGGAATTTCAGTTGAAATTGTGGATCCTCGTACCCTTGTTCCACTTGATAAGGATATCATCATCAACTCAGTGAAGAAGACTGGTAAGGTTGTTCTGGTCAACGATGCCCATAAAACAAGTGGCTATATCGGAGAGATTTCAGCTATTATTTCAGAATCAGAAGCATTTGATTATTTAGATGCACCAATCCGCCGCTGTGCAGGAGAAGATGTGCCAATGCCTTACGCACAAAACCTGGAAAATGCAATGATTCCAACCGTTGAAAGCATCAAAGATGCCATCCGAAAAACATATAACAAAGAATAGAATTGCATAAGATAAATTATGTAAAATAACGGTTGTTTTTAACTTTAGTAACTTGAGATATGTATTGTACCCAAGTTATTTGCAAATTTGCGACAGGAGAGAGTCGAATCGATAATATTCGACGAATGAATTAGTAACTCTACAAGCAACTTGAGATACGTGTTGTATCCAAGTTGCTTGTAGAGTTGAGCACGGGCTAAAAGCTCGGAAAAAAGATAAATCTCCTTGACTTCATCGAAGTCTACGTTGATTTCCTATTTTTCGGTCGCTTTTAAACGCCCTTTGCATCATATAATTGAAATAATTGAACTCGGGCTAAAGTCTGTGTGAAAAAGATAAACTTTCCTAGAAACTAAAGTTTCTTCGTCAAGTTTCCTATTTTCACTTTGACTTTTGACGCCCTTAGTATCTTATAATAGAATTGGAGAGGTCATGGCTGATGACAAGCTAAGAGCGACTCCTGCGGCTAGAAAGTTAGCGGATGATTTAGGGATCAACCTCTACGACGTTTCTGGCTCAGGTGCAAACGGTCGTGTCCACAAAGAAGACGTGGAAACTTATAAAGACACAAACGTGGTTCGCATTTCGCCACTTGCAAAACGAATTGCCCTCGAACATAATATTGCTTGGCAGGAAATCCAAGGAACTGGTCATCGTGGTAAAATCATGAAGAAGGATGTTTTGGCCTTGCTTCCTGAAAATATCGAAAACGATACCATCAAGTCTCCTGCTCAGATTGAAAAAGTGGAAGAAGTTCCTGATAACGTAACACCATACGGTGAAATTGAACGTATTCCAATGACACCAATGCGTAAGGTTATTGCCCAACGTATGGTTGAATCTTACCTAACTGCGCCAACCTTCACGCTCAACTATGAAGTTGATATGACTGAAATGTTGGCTCTTCGTAAGAAGGTTCTTGAGCCAATCATGGAAGCAACTGGGAAGAAGACTACTGTAACAGATCTTCTTTCACTTGCTGTTGTGAAAACCTTGATGAAGCATCCTTATATCAACGCTTCATTGACAGAAGACGGCAAGACCATTATCACTCATAACTATGTCAACCTTGCGATGGCAGTTGGAATGGATAATGGATTGATGACACCTGTTGTTTACAATGCTGAGAAGATGAGTCTTTCAGAACTGGTTGTAGCCTTTAAGGATGTTATTGGCCGTACCTTGGATGGTAAATTGGCTCCAAGCGAACTGCAAAATTCAACATTTACTATCAGTAACTTGGGAATGTTTGGAGTTCAGTCCTTTGGTCCGATCATCAACCAACCAAACTCAGCTATCCTTGGTGTGAGTTCGACAATTGAGAAGCCAGTTGTCGTCAATGGTGAAATTGTGATTCGCCCAATCATGAGTCTTGGTTTAACAATTGACCACCGTGTCGTAGATGGTATGGCTGGTGCTAAGTTCATGAAAGACTTGAAAGAATTGATAGAAAATCCAATCTCAATGTTGATTTAAGAACAAGAGTATTCATTTTAAAGATATAGATAAAGGAAGGAAGACATGGCCTTAGAAGTAATTATGCCAAAAGCCGGCGTGGATATGACAGAAGGACAAATCGTCCAATGGAATAAAAAAGTCGGAGAATTTGTAAAAGAAGGAGAAATCCTTTTGGAAATCATGACTGACAAAGTCAGCATGGAATTGGAAGCCGAAGAAGATGGGTACTTGATTGCCATTCTCAAAGGAGATGGTGAAACTGTCCCTGTAACGGAAGTTATCGGTTACCTTGGTGAAGAAGGGGAAAACATCCCAACAGCTGGAGCAGCAGCCCCAGAAGCTAGCCCTGCACCTGCAGCAAGTGCCTCAAACGATGATGGTAAGAGCGATGATGCTTTTGATATCGTTGTGATTGGTGGAGGTCCTGCTGGTTATGTTGCAGCCATCAAAGCTGCCCAACTCGGCGGTAAGGTTGCCCTTGTTGAGAAATCTGAACTTGGTGGAACCTGCTTGAACCGTGGCTGTATCCCAACTAAGACCTACCTTCATAACGCTGAAATTATCGAAAACATCGGTCATACCGCAAACCGTGGTATCGTAATCGAAAATCCAAACTTCACTGTAGATATGGACAAACTTTTAGAAACTAAATCTAAAGTTGTTAATACTCTTGTTGGTGGTGTTGCAGGACTTCTTCGTAGCTACGGAGTTACTGTTCATAAGGGTATCGGTACTATTACTAAAGACAAGAATGTCTTGGTAAATGGTTCAGAATTGCTTGAAACCAAGAAAATTATCCTTGCTGGTGGTTCAAAAGTCAGCAAGATCAACGTTCCTGGTATGGAATCGTCACTTGTCATGACCAGTGACGATATTCTTGAAATGAACGAAGTTCCAGAAAGTCTCGTTATCATTGGTGGTGGGGTTGTCGGTATCGAGCTTGGTCAAGCCTTCATGACATTCGGTTCAAAAGTAACTGTTATCGAAATGATGGATCGCATTGTCCCAGCAATGGATGCGGAAGTATCTAAGAACCTTCGCTTGATCCTTGAGCGTAAAGGAATGACCATCTTGACTGGTACTAAACTGCAAGAAATCATCGAGGAAAATGGTCAACTTCGTATCAAGGTTGAAGGAAAAGACGATATTATCGCAAGCAAAGCTCTCCTTTCAATCGGTCGTGTTCCGGATCTTGAAGGTATTGGTGATGTTGAGTTTGAATTGGATCGTGGACGTATCAAGGTCAATGAATACATGGAAACTTCTGTTCCAGGCATCTATGCACCAGGTGACATTAACGGTACGAAGATGTTGGCGCATGCAGCCTTCCGCATGGGTGAAGTTGCGGCTGAAAATGCCCTTAAAGGAAATCATGCTGTTGCCAAACTGAACTTGACTCCTGCAGCCATCTACACTCTCCCTGAAGTAGCAGCAGTAGGTCTAACAGAAGAACAAGCTCGTGAGAAATACGATGTCGCTATCGGTAAATTCAACTTTGCTGCTAACGGTCGTGCTATAGCATCTGACGCTGCTCAAGGTTTCGTAAAAGTTATCGCTGATAAGAAATACGGAGAAATCCTTGGTGTGCACATCATTGGTCCTGCAGCTGCAGAATTGATTAACGAGGCATCAAGCATTATCGAAATGGAAATCACTGTTGAAGAAATGCTGAAGACTATCCACGGACACCCAACCTACTCTGAAGTAATGTACGAAGCATTTGCGGATGTTCTAGGAATGGCCATCCATTCACCTAAGAAAAAATAAAACGAAGATAGATTAGACTGGAAGACATTTTCCAGTCTCTATCGTATAAAGGGATATCATGAAATATATTATCAATCATTCAAACGACACTGCCTTTAATATCGCCTTGGAAGAATACGCCTTTAAACACTTACTAGATGAGGAACAAATCTTCCTTCTTTGGATTAACAAACCATCTATCATTGTTGGTCGTCACCAGAACACTATTGAAGAAATCAACCGTGATTATGTTCGAGAAAATGGTATTGAGGTAGTCCGCCGTATCAGTGGTGGTGGAGCTGTTTATCACGATTTAAACAACCTCAACTACACCATCATTTCAAAAGAAGATGAAAACAAGGCCTTTGACTTCAAGAGTTTCTCAACTCCAGTTATCAATACCTTGGCTCAACTAGGTGTTAAAGCTGAGTTCACAGGCCGTAATGACCTTGAGATTGATGGCAAAAAATTCTGTGGCAATGCCCAAGCTTATATCAATGGCCGTATCATGCACCACGGTTGCTTGCTCTTTGACGTTGATTTATCAGTACTTGCTAACGCACTCAAGGTTTCAAAAGATAAATTTGAATCAAAAGGTGTCAAATCGGTCCGTGCCCGTGTAACCAATATTATCAATGAATTACCAGAAAAAATCACAGTTGAAGAATTCCGTGATTTGCTATTGGAATACATGAAAAAAGAGTACCCAGAGATGACTGAATACGTTTTTTCTGAGCAAGAATTGGCCGAAATCAATCGCATCAAGGATACTAAGTTTGGAACTTGGGACTGGAACTACGGTAAATCACCTGAGTTTAACGTCCGTCGTGGGACAAAATTCACCAGTGGTAAAGTCGAAGTCTTTGCTAATATCGTCGAATCAAAAATCCAAGACATCAAGATTTATGGGGACTTCTTTGGTATAGAAGACGTTGCAGCTGTAGAAGATGTCCTTCGTGGCATCAAATACGAACGCGAAGATGTTCTTAAAGCTCTAGAAACTATTGATATTACACGCTACTTCGCTGGTATTAGCCGTGAAGAAATCGCTGAAGCGGTAGTAGAGTAAAGAAAAGCTATTTGTTAGTCATTGTGGGTTGCAGAAAAGATATTATCTGGATAGGACAAGTCTTAAAACCTGCTGAACGAGAATCAAAAAGAACTCACTTCCAATGCTTAATAAAAAAACTCGGAAGTTTGTTCTGAGTCAACTAAATACGACTATTTGCAATTGAATATAGAGATGAGAAGGTCAGTAGTAGATTATCTGTAAGGTGACACAGACATGAGTTGTTTTTGATTTCTTCTTGCTATAAATATCCCAAAAGACTATTATTTCTATAGTTGAACGATACTTCAAAAGTTAGACATAGAAAATCTAATTTTTGGGGTATTTTGCAGTTCTTAGTTTAGGCTTTTTTAGTATCAAAAGATGTTTCATAAAATATGGACTCAACCTTTCAACTTAATCCGGTTTATTACTTACTATCTCCAATAAAATTGAAAAGGATGGAAAAAAGGATAAATTTATGATATACTTTATTTTAAAGACCTTATTAGAAATCTTGAAAGAGTATTAAAAACTTAGAATGAGAAAAATTGTTATCAATGGTGGATTACCACTACAAGGTGAAATCACTATTAGTGGTGCTAAAAATAGCGTTGTGGCCTTAATTCCAGCTATTATATTGGCTGATGATGTGGTGACTTTGGATTGTGTTCCAGATATTTCGGATGTAGCCAGTCTTGTCGAAATTATGGAATTGATGGGAGCTACTGTTAAGCGTTATGATGATGTCTTGGAGATTGATCCAAGAGGTGTTCAAAATATTCCAATGCCTTATGGTAAAATTAACAGTCTTCGTGCATCTTACTATTTTTATGGGAGTCTCTTAGGCCGTTTTGGTGAAGCGACAGTTGGTTTACCGGGAGGATGTGATCTTGGTCCTCGTCCGATTGACCTACACCTTAAGGCTTTTGAAGCTATGGGTGCCACTGTTAGCTACGAGGGAGATAACATGAAGTTATCTGCTAAAGATACAGGACTTCATGGTGCAAGTATTTACATGGATACGGTTAGTGTTGGTGCGACGATTAATACGATGATTGCTGCAGTTAAAGCAAATGGTCGTACCATTATTGAAAATGCAGCCCGTGAGCCTGAGATTATTGATGTAGCTACTCTCTTGAATAATATGGGAGCCCATATCCGCGGTGCAGGAACTAATATCATCATTATTGATGGTGTTGAAAGATTACATGGAACCCGTCATCAGGTGATTCCAGACCGTATCGAAGCTGGAACATATATTTCTTTAGCTGCTGCAGTCGGCAAGGGGATTCGTATAAATAATGTTCTTTACGAACACCTAGAAGGATTTATTGCTAAGCTGGAAGAAATGGGAGTGAGAATGACTGTATCTGAAGACAGCATTTTTGTCGAAGAGCAGTCTAATTTGAAAGCAATCAATATTAAGACGGCTCCTTACCCAGGTTTTGCTACTGACTTGCAACAACCGATTACTCCACTTTTACTAAGAGCGAATGGTCGTGGTACAATTGTCGATACGATTTACGAAAAACGTGTAAATCATGTTTTTGAACTAGCAAAGATGGATGCGGACATTTCGACAACAAATGGTCATATTTTGTACACAGGTGGACGTGATTTGCGTGGGGCAAGTGTTAAAGCAACTGACCTGAGAGCTGGTGCAGCTTTAGTTATTGCTGGTTTGATGGCCGAGGGACAAACTGAAATTACCAATATCGAGTTTATCTTACGTGGTTATTCTGATATTATCGAAAAATTACGTAATCTAGGAGCGGATATTACACTTGTTGAGGATTAAACCGTAGAGGTGTTTATGAATATTTGGACCAAATTAGCAATGTTTTCTTTTTTTGAAACGGATCGCTTGTATTTGCGTCCTTTCTTTTTTAGTGATAGTCAAGACTTCCACGAGATAGCTTCAAATCCAGAAAATCTTCAATTTATTTTCCCAACGCAGGCAAGTCTGGAAGAAAGTCAATATGCACTGGCCAATTACTTTATGAAGTCCCCTTTGGGAGTGTGGGCAATTTGTGACCAGAAAAATCAACAAATGATTGGTTCTATTAAATTTGAGAAGTTAGATGAAATCAAAAAAGAAGCTGAGCTTGGCTATTTTTTGAGAAAAGATGCTTGGTCGCAAGGATTTATGACAGAGGTTGTTAGAAAAATTTGTCAGCTTTCTTTTGAGGAATTTGGCTTAAAACAATTATCTATCATTACCCACCTTGAAAATGAAGCTAGCCAAAGAGTTGCTCTTAAGTCTGGATTTAGTTTGTTCCGTCAGTTTAAGGGAAGTGATCGCTACACAAGAAAAATGCGGGATTATCTTGAATTTCGGTATGTAAAAGGAGAATTCAATGAGTAAGCATCAGGAAATTCTAAGCTATTTGGAGGAATTACCAGTAGGTAAAAGGGTCAGTGTTCGTAGTATTTCCAACCATCTGGGAGTCAGTGATGGAACGGCCTATCGCGCTATCAAGGAAGCTGAAAACCGTGGAATTGTGGAGACCCGTCCTAGAAGTGGAACAATCCGCGTCAAATCCCAGAAAGTTGCTATTGAAAGATTAACTTTTGCTGAAATTGCAGAAGTGACTTCTTCTGAGGTTTTGGCTGGGCAAGAAGGTTTAGAGAGAGAATTTAGTAAGTTTTCAATTGGTGCCATGACTGAACAAAATATCTTGTCTTACCTTCACGATGGGGGGCTCTTGATTGTCGGAGACCGAACCCGTATTCAGTTGCTAGCCTTGGAAAATGAAAATGCAGTTCTGGTTACAGGGGGATTTCAGGTTCATAATGATGTACTTAAACTGGCCAATCAAAAAGGGATCCCGGTTCTGAGAAGCAAGCATGACACATTCACCGTCGCGACCATGATCAATAAAGCCTTGTCAAATGTCCAAATCAAGACTGATATTCTGACTGTTGAGAAACTTTACCGTCCGAGTCATGAATATGGTTTTCTGAGAGAGACTGACACAGTTAAAGATTATTTGGACTTAGTTCGTAAGAATCGTAGCAGTCGTTTCCCTGTTATCAATCAACATCAGGTCGTTGTTGGGGTTGTTACTATGAGAGATGCGGGTGATAAGTCACCAAGTACCACAATTGATAAGGTCATGTCTCGTAGTCTATTTTTAGTTGGATTATCGACAAATATTGCCAATGTGAGTCAACGGATGATTGCAGAAGACTTTGAAATGGTACCAGTTATTCGGAATAATCAAACCTTGCTTGGAGTTGTGACACGACGAGATGTCATGGAGAAGATGAGTCGTTCCCAAGTTTCTGCTCTACCGACTTTTTCTGAGCAGATTGGACAAAAACTCTCTTATCACCATGATGAAGTAGTCATTACAGTGGAACCCTTTATGCTTGAAAAAAATGGTGTTTTGGCTAACGGCATATTGGCAGAAATCTTGACTCATATGACCCAAGATTTAGTTGTAAATAGTGGTCGCAATCTCATCATCGAACAAATGCTGATCTACTTTTTGCAGGCTGTTCAGATAGATGATATACTGCGCATTCAAGCACGCATTATCCATCATACTAGACGATCAGCTATTATTGATTACGATATTTATCATGGTCATCAGATTGTTTCAAAAGCAAATGTGACTGTTAAAATTAATTAGAAACTAGGAGAAAAAATGATAACATTAAAATCAGCTCGTGAAATTGAAGCTATGGATAAGGCCGGTGATTTTTTAGCAAGTATTCATATCGGCTTACGTGATTTGATTAAGCCTGGCGTAGATATGTGGGAAGTTGAAGAGTATGTCCGCCGTCGTTGTAAGGAAGAAAATTTCCTTCCGCTTCAGATTGGGGTTGACGGTGCAATGATGGACTATCCTTATGCTACCTGCTGCTCTCTTAATGATGAAGTGGCTCATGCTTTCCCTCGTCACTATATCTTGAAAGATGGTGATTTGCTCAAGGTTGACATGGTTTTGGGAGGTCCAATTGCCAAATCTGATTTGAATGTCTCAAAATTAAACTTCAACAATATTGAGCAAATGAAGAAATACACTCAGAGCTATTCAGGTGGTCTTGCAGACTCATGTTGGGCTTATGCTGTCGGTACACCGTCCGAAGAAGTGAAAAACTTGATGGATGTAACCAAAGAAGCTATGTACAAGGGTATTGAGAAAGCTGTTGTTGGAAATCGTATCGGTGATATTGGTGCAGCCATTCAAGAATACGCTGAAAGTCGTGGTTACGGTGTAGTGCGTGATTTGGTTGGTCATGGTGTTGGTCCAACTATGCATGAAGAACCAATGGTTCCTAACTATGGTATTGCAGGTCGAGGACTCCGTCTTCGTGAAGGAATGGTCTTGACTATTGAACCAATGATCAATACAGGTGACTGGGAAATTGATACAGATATGAAGACCGGTTGGGCGCATAAGACCATTGACGGTGGCCTATCATGCCAATATGAACACCAATTCGTGATTACGAAAGATGGTCCTGTTATCTTGACTAGTCAAGGTGAAGAAGGGACTTATTAAAATAAGTAAAAGTAGATTGAAGAAAAAGTGGCTCTTTGGACAATTTTCTTCAATTTTTTCTTTTATCTATAGTGAAATGAAAAAACCGAACAACTTGATTGAGAAATTCAAATCAATTTCTAACAATGTTTTGGAAAACATAGTGTACTATTAAAGAGTTTGTTTCATATAATATAATAACAAAAACAGTTAACCGTAGCAAACTTGATACAAATTTTAATATTTATAGTACAATAGTTTTAAATTCTTAAGAAAGTTGGTTCTTTATTGGAAACGCTAATATTTTCAATCTCCGTTTTTTTAGCAGGTGTCCTGTCCTTCTTTTCTCCCTGTATTTTTCCTCTTCTGCCAGTTTATGCTGGAATTTTATTGGATGATCAGGAAAGTGCAAAAAGTTTTTCCTTGTTTGGGAGAAAAGTTGCTTGGTCAGGTTTGATTCGAACGCTTTGCTTTATCGCAGGTATTTCACTCATTTTCTTTATTCTAGGATTTGGTGCTGGTTACTTTGGTAATATTCTCTATGCCAATTGGTTTCGCTATACCATGGGTACGATTATCATTATTTTGGGCCTTCACCAGATGGAAATTTTTCATTTTAAGAAATTAGAGGTTCAAAAAAGCTTTACTTTTAAGAAATCAGAAGCCAATCGTTATTGGTCGGCCTTTTTACTCGGTATTACCTTTAGCTTTGGTTGGACGCCTTGTATTGGTCCAGTTTTGAGTTCTGTTTTAGCGCTTGCGGCTTCTGGGGGCAATGGCGCTTGGCAAGGTGCTATCTATACCTTGATTTACACTTTAGGGATGGCCATTCCTTTCTTGATTTTGGCTCTAGCTTCAGGTGTAGTAATGCCTTATTTTAGTAAAATTAAACGTCATATGATGCTACTGAAGAAAATTGGTGGTTTCCTCATTATTTTAATGGGAATTTTGTTACTATTAGGACAAGTAAATGTTCTAGCTGGAATTTTTGAATAAAGGAGAAAAAGATGAAAAAAGTAATGTTTGCTGGCTTAAGCCTCTTGTCATTAGTCGTATTGATAGCCTGTGGTGAGGAAGAAACTAAAAAGACTCAAGCAGCACAACAGCCAAAACAACAAACGACTGTACAACAAATTGCTGTTGGAAAAGATGCTCCAGATTTTACCTTGCAATCTATGGATGGTAAAGAAGTTAAGTTATCTGATTATAAGGGTAAAAAAGTCTATTTGAAGTTTTGGGCTTCCTGGTGTGGTCCATGTAAGAAAAGTATGCCTGAGTTGATGGAATTAGCTGCAAAACCAGATCGCGATTTTGAAATTCTTAGTGTCATTGCACCGGGTATTCAAGGCGAAAAAACTGTTGAGCAATTCCCACAATGGTTCCAAGATCAAGGATATAAAGATATCCCAGTTCTTTATGACACAAAAGCAACTACATTCCAAGCTTATCAAATCCGAAGCATTCCTACAGAATACCTAATTGATAGTCAAGGAAAGATTGGAAAGATTCAATTTGGTGTTATCAGCAATGCGGATGCAGAAGCAGCATTTAAAGAAATGAACTAGCATAGATAAAGAGAATCTGATTACAAATTTCATGGTATAATAGATGGTAACCGTAACGTTGCCGTCTTTTTTGTCGGCCAATAGAAAGAGAAGAGAATGTTAAAGAAAAATGATATTGTAGAAGTTGAAATTGTTGATTTGACCCACGAAGGGGCAGGAGTTGCCAAGGTGGATGGTTTGGTATTCTTTGTCGAGAATGCTTTACCAAGTGAAAAAATCCTCATGCGTGTCCTTAAAGTAAACAAAAAGATTGGTTTTGGGAAAGTTGAAGAATACCTTGTCCAGTCACCACACCGTACTCAAAATATAGATTTGGCTTACCTGCGTTCAGGAATTGCGGATTTAGGACATCTTGCCTATCCAGAACAGCTCAAGTTTAAAACCAAGCAAGTTAAGGATAGTCTATACAAGATTGCTGGAATTGCAGATGTAGGGGTTGCTGAAACACTTGGCATGGAAAATCCAGTCAAGTACCGCAACAAGGCACAGGTGCCTGTTCGTCGAGTGAATGGTGTATTGGAAACTGGATTTTTCCGTAAAAATTCACATGACCTCATGCCTTTGGAAGATTTCTTTATCCAAGATCCTGTGATTGATGAGGTAGTAGTAGGCCTACGTGACTTGCTCCGCCGTTATGATTTGAAACCTTATGATGAAAAGGAACAGTCTGGCTTGATTCGAAACCTTGTGGTGCGTCGTGGTCACTATTCAGGGCAAATCATGGTCATTTTGGTGACAACTCGTCCCAAAGTTTTTCGTGTGGAGCAATTGATTGAACAACTAATCAAGCAGTTCCCAGAGATTGTGTCTGTCATGCAAAATATCAACGACCAGAATACCAATGCAATTTTTGGTAAGAAATGGCGCACACTTTATGGTCAAGACTATATTACCGACCAAATGTTGAGAAATGACTACCAAATCGCTGGTCCAGCCTTTTACCAAGTTAATACAGAAATGGCGGAAAAACTTTATCAGACAGCCATTGACTTTGCAGCATTAAAATCAGATGATGTGGTTATCGATGCCTACTCTGGTATCGGGACGATTGGCCTCTCTGTTGCGAAACATGTCAAGGAAGTCTATGGTGTGGAAGTAATTCCAGAAGCGGTTGAAAATAGCAAGAAGAATGCTCAACTCAACAATATCTCAAACGCCCACTATGTCTGTGACACAGCTGAAAACGCCATGAAGACTTGGCTTAAAGAAGGAATTCAGCCCAGCCTTATCCTAGTGGACCCACCAAGAAAAGGGCTCACAGAAAGCTTTATCAAGGCAAGCGCTCAAACAGGAGCAGATCGCATCGCCTATATCTCATGCAATGTCGCAACCATGGCGCGTGATATCAAACTCTACCAAGAATTGGGATACGAGTTGAAGAAAGTCCAGCCGGTGGACTTATTTCCTCAAACGCACCACGTCGAGTGTGTGAGTTTGTTAGAGAAACGCAATTAATTCTCAAAAGGTTCCCCGAATCTTTTGAGTTCCACAAACGCATCATGTTGAATGTGTGAGTTTGTTAGTGAAACGGAGCTAATGCTCAAAATAAAGAAACTAAAACTCCATTATTTTAAGATGAAAACCTAAATTTTTTTGTGGAGCTAAAATATTGATAGAGAACAGACCAGAATTTGATAAAATCACTTCGTTTGATGAGTTTAATAAATATTATTGGTATCGTGATGAACTTTCACAAATATGCAAGTTATTAGAACTTGAATATAGAGGTACCAAACAAGAACTCAATCATATTATTGAGCAGTACTTTAAGGGTAATTTGATTAAAAAATCATCAATAAAAAGGAAAAAGAAACGAGTAGAAGTCGTTACCTTAAATACGCCCTTACTTGAATGTGGATTCTCCTTTAACACTCACTTTAGAGAATATTTCTCAACTTTAACAGATATTTCACTCTTTAAATTTACTGCTGATATGGCGACTGCTTGGAGAAAAGTAAAAAGAGAAAATGATTTGAGTTTTACAATCCAAGATATGCTAAAAGTTTATTATGGAAATTCAGATTATGCTAAGTATGATCATTCGGTTTGTCAATGGAACCAATTTCTAAAGGATTTCTGTGCAGACGAAAATAGTCTTAACTACTCAAATAAGTTAAAAGTAGCTTCTATTCTTTGGAAAGAAGTTAGAAATTCAAAAGCTGAAAAAATTTATTCAAAGAATCTTTTGACTGAATATGCTGATAAAATAAAAGAGTATGACAAGTAGAAACTCCATCTCACTTGGTGGCGATAGTGATACACTTGCTGCAATAACTGGTAGCATTGCAGAGGCAGCTTATGGTATTCCTGGTTGGATAAAAGATAGGGCCTATTCTTACTTGAATGAACATAGTTAGACGATGGGAAAACAGAATAAAAGCGTATTAATCTCCAGTACGTCAGATTTCTCTTTTCTGTATTTTCATTGTATAATAGGGGTACATTTAATTTCATATAATGAAATATAAAGATTTCTAACGAATATTAAGGAGAAAATTAATGAAAAAGGCAATGGTAATTATCAACCCTACTTCTGGTGGCGAGAAGGCTTTGGATTACAAAGATAAGCTGGAAAATAAAGCAAAAGAATACTTTGAGCACGTGGAAACCAAAATTACCGAAAAGGCGCTGGATGCAACACATTTTGCTGAAGAGGCGTCTCGTGAGCAGTACGATGCAGTGGTTGTGTTTGGTGGAGATGGAACTGTCAACGAAGTCATTTCGGGTATTGCTGAGAGAGACTACATTCCTAAGTTAGGGATTATCCCAGGCGGTACGGGTAACCTTATTACAAAACTGTTGGAAATCAATCAAGACATCGATGGCGCGATTGATGAACTCGATTTCAACTTAACCAATAAGATTGATATCGGAAAAGCGAATGACAATTATTTTGGTTATATCTTTAGTATCGGTTCTCTACCTGAGGCGATTCACAACGTTGAAATTGAAGATAAGACAAAATTTGGTATTCTTGCCTATGCTGTAAATACCATGAAGTCCGTTATGACAGATCATGTCTTTAACATTAAGGTGGAGACAGAGAATGGAAATTATGTTGGTGAAGCTAGTCATGTTTTGGTTCTCTTGACAAATTACTTCGCTGACAAAAAAATCTTTGAAGAAAACAAGGACGGCTATGCCAACATTTTGATTCTGAAAGATGCTTCAATATTCTCCAAATTATCCGTCATTCCTGATTTACTAAAAGGAGATGTTGTCGGCAATGATAATATTGAGTATATCAGAGCGCGTAATATTAAGATCTCTTCAGATAGTGAATTGGAGTCAGATGTTGACGGTGATAAGTCAGATAACCTACCTGTAGAAATCAAGGTACTGGGCCAACATATTGAAGTCTTTTCAAAACCGAAAGAGTAGAAGGTAAAAATTAGTTTATTATTCACAACGAAATTAAGTTCTATATCAACGATTGGAGGAGGAATGAATTCTCTATTTGATGAATTTCGAACAATTTGTTCTCATTTAAACCAAGTTGGAATCACTCCGACGCTCATGGGGTCTTTGGGGTTTGAATACCGATCAAATGAAGAATGGGGGCCGTCTGACATTGACATTCATGTGCCTGGTGACCCTAGAGGTTGGGAAGCACCCGATCATCTCAGAATTTATGAGTGGGATAAGATAATGAAAGTGATGAAACACTTAGGCTATGCCTTAATAGATATTCATGAGCATGAATTCCAAAAAGATGGTCTGAGTGTTGAATTCGGAAGTATCGATTCTTTACCTGATTTTGCTGGAGTTTCGGAATCGGATATAGAGTTGATTCATCTCGAAAACATCACTTTTCGCGTTCCAAGTTTGGAACAGTTTTTAAGTATTTACAAGGCTTCTTCCCAAGATTCTTATCGAAATGAGCACAATAACAATAAGGATTTTAAAAAGATAGAGTGGCTGGAAAGACATTTGTGAATCATCATTTGAAAAGTAGTTGGTTGTAAGACTGGCTGCTTTTTTATTTATAGAACCAAACCACTAGAATCTACGGACAAGCCTTGAAAATAAAATACGAAAGTAGTATACTAGAATCACAATTATGAAAGCGTTTGCGTAAAATTTGAATTGGAACTCAAGGAGACAAATTGATGGAATTAAGTGCCATTTACCATAGGCCAGAGTCGGAGTTTGCCTATCTTTATAAGGATAAGAAGCTTCATATTAGGATTCGAACTAAGAAAGGGGACATTGAAAGCATCAACTTGCACTATGGAGACCCTTTTATCTTTATGGAGGAGTTTTATCAGGATACAAAAGAAATGTCCAAAATAACTTCGGCTGCCCTATTTGATTATTGGCAGGTTGAAGTGTCCGTCTACTTTGCACGTATCCAGTATCTCTTTGAACTCAAGGATACAGAAGATCAAAGTATTTTGTATGGTGATAAAGGGTGTGTGGAAAATTCTCTAGAAAATCTTCATGCTATTGGAAACGGATTTAAGTTGCCTTATCTTCATGAGATTGATGCCTGCCAGGTTCCTGACTGGGTTTCAGATACGGTATGGTATCAGATATTTCCTGAGAGATTTGCTAATGGAAATGCTCAATTAAACCCAGAGGGGGCTTTAGACTGGGATTCATCTATCACACCTAAGAGTGATGATTTCTTTGGTGGTGATTTACAGGGGATTATTGACCATCTGGATTATTTGCAAGACTTGGGCATTACTGGACTTTATCTCTGTCCCATCTTTGAATCTACGAGCAATCATAAGTACAATACGACAGATTACTTTGAAATTGACCGTCATTTTGGAGACAAGGAGACCTTTCGGGAGCTGGTCGAGCAAGCTCATCAGCGTGGCATGAAAGTCATGCTGGATGCTGTATTTAATCATATTGGTTCGCAATCTCCTCAATGGCAAGATGTTGTCCAAAATGGTGAACAGTCTGCTTATAAGGATTGGTTTCATATTCAACAATTCCCAGTGACTACTGAAAAACTAGCCAATAAGAGAGAGTTACCCTATCACGCTTTTGGTTTCGAGGACTATATGCCTAAGCTAAATACAGCCAATCCAGAGGTCAAGGATTATCTTTTAAAGGTTGCGACTTATTGGATTGAAGAGTTTGATATTGATGCTTGGCGTTTGGATGTGGCTAATGAGATTGACCATCAGTTTTGGAGGGATTTTCGCAAGGCAGTTTTAGCTAAAAAGCCTGATCTTTATATCCTAGGAGAAGTCTGGCATACATCTCAGCCTTGGCTAAATGGCGATGAGTTCCATGCGGTCATGAATTATCCTTTATCTGATAGTATCAAGGACTATTTCTTACGAGGAATTAAGAAGACAGACCAATTCATCGATGAGATCAATGGCCAATCTATGTATTACAAACAGCAGATTTCAGAAGTGATGTTTAATCTTCTAGATTCGCATGATACAGAACGTATTTTGTGGACGGCAAATGAAGATGTTCAACTGGTCAAATCAGCCCTAGCCTTTCTCTTTTTACAAAAAGGGACACCGTGCATCTATTACGGAACAGAGCTTTCCTTGACCGGAGGACCAGACCCAGATTGTCGTCGTTGTATGCCTTGGGAACGCGTATCAAGAGACAATGATATGCTGAATTTCATGAAGAGGCTGATTAAGATTCG
Source organism: Streptococcus sp. Marseille-Q7156 (assembly GCF_965119495.1). Next base: position 771,652 of record NZ_CBCPLU010000001.1, read on the forward strand.
CAAATTCGCGTCAGTAATCATTTCGCATGGCAAGTATAGCCTAAAAAAAATCAAACAAGATGTAGTTGCCTTGGAGTGGAAATATGAAGGACAGTTCCTTAAAGCTATCTTTAACCAATCAACAGAAGATTGTATTGTAGAGAAAGAAGCAGTAGCACTAGCAAGCAATTGCCAAGAATTAGAGAATCAGCTTGTCATCTCTCCAAAAGGATTTGTGATTTTTCATTAAAGAGCAATTAAGAGTGACAGGAAAATTGTAGTATAGAGAGCATTTTACAAACAGACTATTTGTCGTCTTGCTACAATTGGTATATAATTTAACTTAAAGAAAATAGGAGGACTAATCGAATGGAATTAAAAGATTTTACAGAAAAAGAACAGGAAATGATTAAGAAGGGGCTGACGACGTCTAAGATTAGTGACAAGGAAACTGCTGAGAAGATTCTTGCGCTAGTACCACAAGACTTGATTAAGCGCATTCCGTTTTTCGTCAGAAAACATGCTACAACACGTACGATTAAACGCATTTCAATTGAACACCCTGAACTCTACGCTGTAGCTCAAACAAGTGGTGAGATTCCAGAAAAAGAACGCGAAGAATTGCGTCAGATTATCACAACTATCTTTGAACAAAAGATGAACAAGCATAGTATTAAGTAGAGAATGAAAATATATTTTATTGGCGGTTTGGGAAGCAATGTCTATCATAGCAAGGATTTTCTTCAAGAACTAGATTTGCAGATCTGTTTTCTGAATCCATATGAAAGATTTTTTCAAAGCGAATTAGATTTGAAATCATGGTTTAAAAATGAGATTGTAGAGGAAGAATCTATCTGTCTGATAGGTCATTCTCTTGGAGGAGATTTGGCTCGTTATCTCGCATCGGAATTTTATGAAGTGACAAAACTGATTCTTTTGGATGGTGGCTATCTAGATTTAGATAAGAGTTTACCTTTAGATACAGAGTTAGAGGAAACTAAAAACTATATCAAATCTCAAGTTATTTCGGACTTAAATCTTCTTATTTCTAAAGAAAAATCCGAAGCAAAGTATTGGTCAGAAAATATGGAGGAAGCTGTAAGACAGTCCTATCACTGGAATGCGAAGTATAATAGATATGAGTTGGCTATAAATTATGAAAATATAGAAGCGATCCTCCGCCTACGGAGGAAAATCCAAGCTTTTAAGAGAGAAGTGGGAGATACCTTGTTTATTAGTCCTCGCTATCCTAATGAAGCTACATGGAGAGAGGAAGCCCTAAAAGAATTGCCAGACTATTTTGATACTATTCTTCTAGAGAACTTTGGCCATGAGCTTTATACTGAAGCACCTAAAGAAATCGCTAGTCTAATTAATGAGTGGTTCTCTTATTCTCACTAGGATATTGAACAAATCATCATAATTAATATATAGTTGATTGGAATAAGATATGAACAAATTGATTAGGAATATCAAATTAATTTGGGCTTTTTGTCAACTATAGTAGGTTGAAGTCAGCTAAGATCTAGAAAGGACAAATTTCGTCCTTTCTTTTTCTATTCAGGGAGCTTAAAGGGCTATCATCGGACAAAATAGAGAAGGCATGATATAATATAAAGTAGATTTCTATGTAATTAAATAAGAACTGTTTGAACACCATTCATTTGAAAACTCTCTATGTTCAAACAATAGTAAAATGAAATAGGGGCTCTAAACCCTTGCTACGAAAGGAAAAAACTCAATGGCTACTATTCAATGGTTTCCTGGTCACATGTCTAAAGCGCGTCGACAGGTGCAGGAGAATTTAAAATTTGTTGATTTTGTGACGATTTTGGTGGATGCACGCTTACCTCTGTCTAGTCAAAATCCTATGTTGACTAAGATTGTTGGTGACAAACCAAAACTCTTGATTTTAAACAAGGCGGACTTGGCTGACCCAGCAATGACCAAGGAATGGCGTCAATATTTTGAATCACAAGGAATCCAGACGTTAGCTATCAACTCCAAAGAGCAAATGACTGTAAAAGTTGTAACAGATGCGGCCAAAAAACTTATGGCTGATAAGATTGCTCGCCAGAAAGAACGTGGTATCAAGATTGAAACCTTGCGTACCATGATTATCGGGATTCCAAATGCTGGTAAATCCACTCTCATGAACCGTTTGGCTGGTAAGAAAATTGCCGTTGTCGGCAACAAACCAGGTGTTACCAAGGGACAACAATGGCTCAAAACCAATAAAGACCTGGAAATCTTGGATACACCGGGGATTCTCTGGCCTAAGTTTGAGGATGAAACTGTTGCGCTTAAGTTGGCCTTGACTGGAGCTATTAAAGACCAGTTGCTTCCTATGGACGAGGTAACCATTTTGGGTCTGAATTATTTCAAAGAACATTATCCAGAAAAGCTGGCTGAACGCTTCAAACAAATGAAAATTGAGGAAGAAGCGCCTGTTATTATTATGGATATGACACGTGCCCTCGGTTTCCGAGACGACTACGACCGCTTTTACAGTCTCTTTGTGAAGGAAGTCCGTGATGGCAAACTTGGTAACTATACCTTAGATACATTGGAAGACCTCGATGGCGACGATTAAAGAAATCAAAGAACTCCTCACAACAATCAAGGATATAGAAAGCCCTATTTTTTTAGAGCTTGAAAAGGATAATCGCTCTGGAGTTCAAAAGGAAATCAGCAAGCGTAAAAAAGCTATTCAGGCAGAATTGGATGAGGATTTTCGTTTGGAATCCATGCTTTCCTACGAAAAGGAACTGTATAAGCAAGGATTGACCTTGATAGCAGGTGTTGACGAGGTTGGTCGTGGTCCTCTGGCTGGGCCTGTAGTCGCTGCAGCTGTTATTTTACCTCAAAATTGTAAGATTAAAGGTCTCAACGACAGTAAGAAAATTCCAAAAAAGAAACATTTGGAGATTTTCCAAGCCGTTCAGGACCAAGCTTTGTCAATCGGCATTGGTATCATGGACAATCATATCATCGACCAAGTCAATATCTATGAAGCAACCAAACTGGCCATGCAGGAAGCAATCTCCCAGCTCAGTCCTCAACCTGAGCACCTTTTGATAGATGCCATGAAACTGGATTTACCAATTTCACAAACATCTATCATCAAAGGAGATGCTAATTCCCTTTCAATTGCAGCAGCTTCTATAGTAGCCAAGGTGACACGTGATGAATTGATGAAGGAATACGACCAGCAGTTTCCTGGCTATGATTTTACTGCTAATGCAGGATATGGAACAGCCAAACACCTGGAAGGCCTCACAAAACTAGGAGTTACCCCAATTCACCGAACCAGCTTTGAACCCGTTAAATCACTGGTTTTAGGATAAAAAGAAAGTTAAGTTAGAAGGAATGATTATGGAGGAACAGTCAGAAACACTCAGCTCCAAGAAAGAATTTGCCTTTGCCTCAAGTACCATATTATCCCAAGTTGGGCGAGGCATCATCGTGGGTCTCGTCGTCGGACTCATCGTCGGATCTTTTCGGTTTTTAATCGAAAAAGGCTTCCACCTGATACAAGGACTTTATCAAGATCAAGCGCACCTAGTGCGCAATCTTTTTATCATTGGTCTATTTTATTTAATAGTTTGTTGGCTCAGTGCGAAATTAACTCGATCTGAAAAAGATATCAAAGGCTCAGGAATTCCTCAAGTTGAAGCCGAATTAAAGGGATTGATGACTCTCAACTGGTGGGGAATTCTTTGGAAAAAATATATTCTAGGAATTCTTGCTATTGCAAGTGGCCTTCTGCTGGGGCGTGAAGGACCAAGTATTCAGCTTGGAGCAGTCGGTGGTAAAGGAATTGCCAAATGGCTCAAATCCAGTCCAGTAGAGGAACGCTCCCTGATTGCTAGTGGAGCTGCCGCTGGTCTAGCTGCGGCCTTTAATGCACCGATTGCAGGACTTCTCTTTGTGGTAGAAGAAGTTTATCACCATTTTTCACGCTTTTTCTGGGTATCTACTCTCGCAGCTAGTCTCGTAGCAAATTTTGTTTCTCTGCTCATATTTGGCCTAACACCCGTACTGGATATGCCAGATAATATCCCTCTCATGACCCTAGATCAGTATTGGATTTACCTCCTCATGGGAATTTTTCTGGGTCTTTCCGGTTTTCTCTATGAGAAGGCTGTACTCAATGTCGGTAGAGTTTATGATTGGCTTGGTCAAAAAATCCATTTGGATAGAGCTTATTACCCAATTTTTGCCTTTATTCTCATCCTACCAGTCGGAATCTTCTTACCCCAAATCCTTGGTGGTGGAAATCAGCTGGTTCTTTCCCTAACTGAGCAAGATTTTAGTTTCCAAGTTCTATTAGTTTACTTTTTGATTCGCTTTGTTTGGAGCATGATTAGTTATGGAAGTGGCCTTCCAGGAGGAATTTTCCTACCAATTTTGGCGCTTGGTTCATTGCTTGGAGCTCTAGTTGGTGTCATTTGTGTCAATCTTGGACTTGTCAGTCAAGAGCAGTTTCCTATATTTGTCATTCTAGGAATGAGTGGCTATTTTGGAGCAATATCCAAGGCTCCCTTAACTGCTATGATACTCGTAACTGAGATGGTAGGAGATATTCGCAACCTCATGCCACTTGGATTAGTAACCCTAGTTGCCTACATCATCATGGATCTGCTCAAGGGTGCGCCAGTCTATGAGGCTATGTTGGAAAAAATGCTGCCAGAAGAAGCGACAGATGAAGGAGAAGTCACTCTCATTGAAATCCCTGTTTCAGATAAAATAGCAGGAAAACAAGTACACGAACTCAACTTGCCACATAACGTACTCATCACCACACAAGTCCATAATGGCAAGAGCCAAACAGTTAACGGCTCAACCAGAATGTATCTCGGTGATATGATTCACCTAGTTATTCCAAAAAGTGAAATTGGGAAAGTAAAAGATTTATTGTTGTAGGAGTTTTTCACATAATTTATATTACGTAAAAAAGTTGGCTTGATTTATTTAGAAAACCGATTCTCAGCAATGGAATCGAGTCTGGGATAAAAGTCTAACCTTAAATATAAAAAGCGAACAAAACAAGTTGTCTGACACTCATGATTCTGTTTTGTTCGCTTTTTTGTCTAATCGATCGATTTTAAAAACTTATAATAAAGAATTCCTGAAATCAAAATCTTTTTGTCCCAGACTCCTCTTTTTTAATATACTATTTCCTCCAAAATCATTGAAATTATAGCTTGAATTTGATATGATGGTCTTATGGATAAAAGTAGAGCAAAGCGTGAGAATCACGATAAGATAAGAATGAGTCTAATAGCCCTAGTAGCTATCTTCTCAGTAAGTATTTGTGTCCTTGGTTCAATAATTGGATATAAAATATACACAAAACAAAGTTTTGAACAAAAGATTGAATCGCTCAAAAAAGAGAAAGATGATCAATTGAGTGAGGGAAATCAGAAGGATCATTTTCGTAAGGGAAAAGCCGAAGTAATTGCCTATTATCCTCTCCAAGGGGAGCAAGTAATTTCGTCTATAAAGGGAATTATGACACAGGATATTAAGGAAAATCTGGAAGACAAGGAAAATCTGGTTTTTTATTATACGGAGAAACAGGATTCGACTTTAAAAGGGATTGTCAACCGAAGTGTGATGAAACAAGTCTATGATTTAACTTCTTCAAAAGTTGAAGAGACTGAAAAAACTAGTCTAGCGAAAGTGCATTTGACCGAAGATGGTAAACCTTTTACGCTTGATCAACTATTTTCAGATGCTGGTAAGGCTAAAGAGAAGTTTTTAAAAGAACTGACTTCTTTTTTACAGGATAAGAAATTGGAGCAAGAAAAGGTCGATCAGATTGTTAAAGGTTTGTCTGACCAAGACTTATCTACGTGGAATTTTGATTACAAGGATAGCCAAATTCTTATTTATCCGAGTCAGCCTGTTGAAAATCTGGATGAGATTGCCTTGCCAGTATCTAGTTTCTTTGAAGTTATTCAGTCCTCTTATTTATTAGATAAGGATGCAGAGCTATATAAGGCTTATTATGAAAAGAAAAATCGTAAAGTAGTGGCCTTGACTTTTGATGATGGACCAAATCCTGCAACGACAAATCAAGCATTAGATACTCTTTCTAAGTATGGTATCAAGGCGACTTTCTTTGTTTTAGGTAAGAATGTTTCTGGCAATGAAGAGATTTTGAAACGCATGAAAGCAGATGGCCATGTCATTGGAAACCATAGTTGGAGCCATCCAGTTCTTTCAAAACTTTCGCTTGATGAAGCTAAAAAACAGATTACTGATACTGAGGATGCGTTGACTAAAGTGCTGGGTTCTAGTTCCAAACTCATGCGTCCGCCTTATGGTGCTATCACTGACGACATTCGCAATAGCTTAGATTTGAGCTTTATTATGTGGGATGTAGATAGTCTGGACTGGAAGAGTAAAAATGAAGCATCTATTTTGACAGAAATTCAGCGTGAAGTCAAGAATGGTTCTATTATTCTCATGCATGATATCCATGCTGAGACTGTAAATGCTCTACCGAAGGTTATTGACTATTTGAAAGGTCAAGGTTATGACTTTGTAACCATACCAGATTTGTTAGACTCTCGTCTTAAAGCTCACCAACTCTATTACGACCGTGATCAATAATACACAAAATCTAAAGAGATAAGTTTTCCTTGAAAATTTGCTTCTTTGGATTTTCTTCTCATAGAAAGGAAAAATAATGAAATCTTATACTTTAAATAATGGCGTTCCAATTCCAGTACTGGGATTTGGAACCTGGAAAGCTGAAAATGGAGAGATTGCCTATCAAGCTGTACTAGAGGCTTTAAAGGCAGGCTATCGCCATATCGATACGGCAGATATTTATAAAAATGAAGAAAGCGTTGGTCGTGCCATTCAAGATAGTGGCGTTCCGCGTGAGGAAATTTTTGTAACCAGCAAACTCTGGAATACAAATCATAGCTATGAGCAAGCTCGTCAGGCTTTTGAAGAGTCTTTAGAGAAGCTGGGCTTGGAATATTTGGATTTGTATTTGATTCATTGGCCAAATCCAAAACCGCTCAGAGAAAATAACCAATGGAAAATCCGAAATGCGGAAGTTTGGAGAGCGATGGAAGACCTCTATCAAGAAGGCAAAATCCGTGCTATTGGTGTTAGTAATTTTCTTCCCCATCATTTGGATGCCTTGATTGAAACAGCAAAAATTCTTCCAGCGGTCAATCAAGTTCGTTTGGCGCCAGGTGTGTATCAAGAGGAAGTCGTAGATTACTGTCGAGAAAAAGGAATTTTATTGGAAGCTTGGGGTCCTTTTGGCCAAGGAGAACTGTTTGATAGCAAGCAAGTGCAAGAAATCGCAACAAATCACGGAAAATCTATTGCTCAGATAGCCTTGGCCTGGAGCTTAGCAGAAGGATTTTTACCGCTTCCGAAATCTGTCACAGCGTCTCGTATTCAGGCTAATCTTGATTGCTTTGGAATTGAATTGAGTCATGAGGAGAGAGAAACTTTAAAAACAATTGCTGTTCAATCTGGTGCTCCACGAGTTGATGATATGGATTTCTAGAAAATCATAAAAAGAATTGTACATTGTTCTAATTTTTGATATAATAGTCAGCAGGAAAGAAAGTCTTATGGCGTTCTTCAAGCGAGCTTGGGATAGTGGGAGCCAAGTAGGACAAAATAAAGAACTGGCGCTTTCTGTAGTATTTTCAAAAACAATGAAGTAATAAATTAGGGTGGAACCGCGTTTCTGACGCCCCTAGTCGCAAGGCTTGGGCGTTGAAATTCGGTTCTTTTTGAATTCGTCTAATGCCTAAGTAGAAAGGAGCATCATGCTTAAAGGATCTTGTTTATGTAAAGCAGTGACCTACACTCTAGATGAGGAATTATCGGAATTAGTTTTTTGTCATTGCTCATTCTGTCGGAAAGCAACTGCGTCTGCCTATACAGTTAATGCTAAAGTTAGCAGTGAAAAGCTAGTATTGCATGGAAAAGAAAAGCTTGTTTCATATAGTTCTTCTCCAGGAAAACAGCGTTATTACTGCCAGAACTGTCATAGTCAAATTTTCACTGTTCAAGAAAATATACCAGAAGTCTGTGCTTTGAAATTAGGTACAATAGATGAATGCGATCAGAATTTACAAACTGTTCCTAAACGTCATATTTTTCAGGACCCAGCCTTTTCTTGGTTGCTTGATAAATAAATCTAAGAAGATAATATAAACTAAAGGAGTAAACAATGTCTAAAAAATTGACTTTCCACTGCGTCAGTGGCAGAAACCTCCTTACAGTCGGACTGCCCCACGCTCAGTACCATGGTGCTGAGCTAGAAGCAGTACTAACTCGTCTTGCCTCGTATAATCGACGAGGCAGACTCGTGTCGCAAAAAATCATTTTTTATTAAGGAGTATTCAATGTCTAAAAAATTAACATTTCAAGAAATTATTTTGACTTTGCAACAATTTTGGAATGACCAAGGTTGTATGCTTATGCAGGCTTATGATAATGAAAAAGGTGCGGGAACCATGAGTCCTTACACTTTCCTTCGTGCTATCGGACCTGAGCCATGGAATGCAGCGTATGTAGAGCCATCACGTCGTCCTGCTGACGGTCGTTACGGAGAAAATCCTAACCGTCTTTACCAACACCACCAATTCCAAGTGGTCATGAAGCCATCTCCATCAAACATCCAAGAACTTTACCTTGAGTCTTTGGAAAAATTGGGAATCAATCCTTTGGAACATGATATTCGTTTCGTTGAGGATAACTGGGAAAATCCATCTACTGGTTCAGCTGGTCTTGGTTGGGAAGTTTGGCTTGATGGGATGGAAATCACCCAGTTCACATATTTCCAACAAGTAGGTGGATTGGCAACTGGCCCTGTGACTGCGGAAGTAACCTATGGTTTGGAGCGTTTAGCTTCTTACATCCAAGAGGTTGATTCTGTCTATGATATCGAGTGGGCTGATGGTGTAAAATATGGAGAAATCTTTATCCAGCCTGAGTACGAGCATTCAAAATATTCATTTGAAATTTCTGATCAAGAAATGTTGCTGGAAAACTTTGATAAGTTTGAAAAAGAAGCTGGTCGTGCTTTGGAAGAAGGCTTGGTTCACCCTGCCTATGATTATGTTCTCAAATGTTCACACACCTTTAACTTGCTTGACGCGCGTGGTGCCGTATCTGTAACCGAACGCGCAGGCTATATCGCTCGTATCCGTAACTTGGCCCGTATCGTAGCCAAAACCTTTGTCGCAGAACGCAAGCGCTTAGGCTACCCACTTTTGGATGAAGCAACACGAGCTAAACTCTTAGCAGAAGACGCAGAATAGTGAGTAATACTGTGCTCTAAAATCGTTAAAGGCAAGTCAAAGACTTGCTAGAGGGATATGCACCGCCGTACTGTTATGTGGGGATTTTTGAAACCTTGGGTTCAAAAATCAGTCAGCTAAATCCACTTTGATGAGACTGTTGGAAATCTTGATCAATTTTGCATTAGATTTTCATACAGACTCACAAAGTTAGTTAGCTACGTCCCCAGTACCTAAGGTGCATATCAAAAAAGATTGAAGAAAATGTAAAGGAAAAAACATGACAAAAAACTTATTAGTAGAACTCGGTCTTGAAGAATTACCAGCCTATGTTGTCACACCAAGTGAAAAACAACTAGGCGAAAAAATGGCAGCCTTCCTTAAGGAAAATCGCTTGTCTTTTGAAGCTATTCAAACCTTCTCAACACCACGTCGTTTGGCTGTTCGTGTGACTGGTCTTACAGACAAACAATCTGATTTGACAGAAGATTTCAAGGGACCAGCAAAGAAAATTGCCTTGGATAGCGATGGAAACTTCACCAAAGCAGCTCAAGGATTTGTTCGTGGAAAAGGATTGACTGTTGAAGATATCGAATTCCGTGAAATCAAGGGTGAAGAATATGTCTATGTCACTAAGGAAGAAGTTGGTCAAGCAGTTGAAGCAATTGTTCCTGGTGTTGTAGATGTCTTGAAGTCATTGACTTTCCCTGTCAGCATGCACTGGGCTAACAACACCTTTGAATACATCCGCCCTGTTCACACTTTAACTGTTCTTTTAGATGAAGAAGAGTTTGATTTGGATTTCCTTGATATTAAGGGAGGGCGTGTGAGCCGTGGCCATCGTTTCTTGGGACAAGAAACTAAGATTCAGTCAGCATTGAGCTATGAAGAAGACCTTCGTAAGCAGTATGTAATCGCAGATCCACGTGAACGTGAGCAAATGATTGTTGACCAAATCAAAGCAATCGAAACTGAGCATGGTGTACGTATCGAAATTGATGATGATTTGCTTAATGAAGTCTTGAACTTGGTTGAATACCCAACTGCCTTTATGGGAAGTTTTGATGCCAAATACCTTGAAGTTCCAGAAGAAGTTTTGGTGACTTCAATGAAAGAACACCAACGTTACTTTGTTGTTCGTGATCAAGACGGTAAACTATTGCCAAACTTTATTTCTGTCCGTAACGGAAATGCAGAGCATTTGGAAAATGTCATCAAAGGAAATGAAAAAGTCTTGGTAGCCCGCTTGGAAGACGGTGAATTCTTCTGGCGTGAAGACCAAAAATTGGTGATTTCTGACCTTGTTGAAAAATTAAACAATGTGACTTTCCATGAGAAAATCGGTTCCCTTCGTGAACACATGATTCGTACTGGTCAAATCGCTGTACTTTTGGCAGAAAAAGCTGGCTTGTCAGTGGATGAAACAGTTGACCTAGCTCGTGCAGCAGCCATTTACAAGTTTGACTTGTTGACAGGGATGGTTGGTGAGTTTGACGAACTCCAAGGAATTATGGGGGAGAAATATGCCCTTCTTGCTGGGGAAACTCCAGCAGTGGCAGCTGCTATTCGTGAACACTACATGCCTACATCAGCCGAAGGAGAACTTCCAGAGAGCAAGGTTGGAGCCATTCTAGCTATTGCAGACAAATTGGATACGATTTTGAGTTTCTTCTCAGTAGGCTTGATTCCATCAGGTTCAAATGACCCTTATGCCCTTCGTCGCGCGACGCAAGGTGTGGTTCGTATCTTGGATGCCTTTGGTTGGCACATTGCTATGGATGAGTTGATTGATAGCCTTTATGCTTTGAAATTTGACAGCTTGACTTATGAAAATAAGACAGAGGTTATAGACTTTATCAAGGCTCGTGTTGATAAGATGATGGGCTCTACTCCAAAAGATATTAAGGAAGCAGTACTTGCAAGTTCGAACTTTGTTGTGGCGGATATGTTGGAAGCAGCAAGTGCTCTTGTAGAAGCAAGTAAGGAAGAAGACTTCAAACCTTCTGTTGAATCACTTTCTCGTGCCTTTAACTTGGCTGAGAAGGTAGAAGGAGTAGCTACAGTTGATTCAGCTCTCTTTGAGAATGACCAAGAAAAAGCCTTGGCGGAAGCAGTAGAAAGACTTGTTTTATCAGGTTCTGCAAGTCAGCAATTGAAACAACTCTTTGCGCTTAGTCCAGTTATTGATGCTTTCTTTGAGAATACCATGGTAATGGCAGAAGATCAGGCTGTCCGTCAAAATCGTTTGGCTATCTTGTCTCATTTAACTCAAAAAGCAGCTAAACTTGCTCGTTTTAACCAAATTAACACTAAATAAAATTTGATAAACGGACTTTATCTTATCACAAAGGAGAAGAAATGGATCAGAAAAAAATTGATCGTATCAACGAGCTTGCTAAAAAGAAAAAAGCAGAAGGCTTGACACCAGAAGAAAAAGTGGAACAAGCTAAACTACGTGAGGAGTACATCGAAGGTTATCGTCGCTCTGTTCGTCACCACATTGAGGGAATCAAAATTGTGGATGAAGAAGGAAACGATGTTACGCCAGAAAAACTACGTCAAGTCCAACGTGAAAAAGGTTTACATGGTCGTAGTCTTGATGACCCAAATTCATAATAATATTCTTTCTTTTAGCAAAGATAGATGAAATAATAACCAAAAGACTATCATACATAAATGAGATGCACCTCAAAAGTTAGAGCTAGAAAATCTAACTTTTGAGGTGTTTTTATTTGAAAAAAGACAGTAAAAAAGCGCAAAAAATCAATTCCTGTGCTAGCGTGTAATTGAAATTTTTTAGTTTTGGCGTTAGAACTGTTTCCTCAGTCCTAGCCCCTTCTCTTTTTGATAAGTATGCTTGATGGAGAGTAGTTTGTAAATGATTCTGAGAATCTTATGAGCATAAGAAATGACGGCTTTCATCTTGCTTACTCTTTGGGAAATTCGATTGTAAAAAGAAGAAAAAGCTGGATCCTTGGAATGTGCTGCAATTAATCCCGACATGGTCAAAGCCTGTTTTATTTAGCGATTTCCTTGCGTGATGTGTGAGGATTTTTTAATGCCAGCACTATAGGCTAAACATCTTTTTCTGTCATGAGTTAGCAGGCTTTGCCTGCTTAGAGTTTTACATATGCTCCTATTTTCGTTATAGCTAACTTTAATTCTCATTTATTAAGTATACCTAAGTTTTATGTTTAAATTTTGTATAGAAAAGCTGTACCTCTTAATAAAGCTATGTTTACGCTTTCAATCAACCCTCGTTTATGATACTATTATGGTAATAGAAAAAATTCTTAGTTCGCTAAAGACCTTTATTCGAGATTCAGAGGAAATAGAAATTTTATCCATTAAAAATACGTTTCATAAGTTACTTACTTGATATTAATAGAATTCCAATATTGTATAATTAAATCAAAGATGACACTGGAATCAGGAGGATTTATTATGGTTAATAATGTAGCTGTTAAAGTCTCAAATCTTTCAAAAGAGTTTTTGTTAGGACAAGACAAAACTGTTTCTATTTTGAAAGATATTTCTTTATCTGTCAATTATGGAGATTTTGTATCAATACTTGGTGTCAGTGGTTCTGGAAAGTCTACTTTGCTAAGTTGCTTATCAAGTTTATCTGAACCAACAAGTGGCGAAGTTGTTATCAATGGTGTAAATCCATACACCTTAAAAGAAGGGAAGCTTGCTCAATTTAGAAGGCAAGATATTGCAATAATTTTTCAAAACTATAATCTGGTACCCGCTCTACCTGTACTAGAAAATGTTACACTTCCTCTGAGACTCTCAGGAAAGAGTGTTGATAGCAATAAAGTAAAAAAAATGTTGGATAGTTTGAATTTTAAAGCAGAACTATCATCATTAGTTGCTACCTTATCAGGTGGAGAACAGCAAAAGTGGCTATTACTCGTGCAATAATAGCTGATAGTAAAATTATTTTTGCTGATGAGCCAACAGGAGCTCTGGACAGCGTCTCAAGAAAACTTATTTTTGAAACACTTCGTAATTTAGCGAGTCAAGGAAAATGTGTTTTTATGGTTACTCATGATATTGAGTTGGCTTCAAAAACTGACAGAGCACTGATTTTAAAAGACGGAAAAATATCTCAACAAATTATTAAACCTTCAGCTGATGAGCTCTACCAAGCACTTGAAAGTAGTAAAGATTAATTTGAGGAGGATTTATTATGCTAAAATTAATCATTTACCAATTTCAGTACTCAAAAAGACAATGGTTAGGAACAATACCATTACTATTTGTATCAAGCCTGATTGTTGGAACATCTTTATTTGGTATTGCTAGTTCAATCAAGACTGCTAATATTAACGCTTCACAACTTTTTCAAATGCTAATAATTTTTGGCGGGACTACTCTATTTTTCCTTATTTCAAATAATATAAGACTGCTAATAGATATCTTTAAAAAGGATTACCAATTGTGGGCTATCTTAGGCGCAAGCAGAACTCAGCTATCTTTATTAGTATCTGGACAGTTTTATTTAATGGCAGTGATTGTTAGTAGTATTGGTACAATACTTTCATTTATCATGGCAGATAGTTACTACAAATTTTTACAAAATTTATTAGGAAGAGATGAGTTACCTGATTTAGTTATTACAGCCAACATTCAATCAATTTTATTGAGTGTTTTCATAGTCCCAACAATTGTCGGGATAGGGGCTTACTTTTATTCAAGTCGAATACTTAAAATATCATCAATATTAAAACCAAAAAAGAAAAAAGAAAAGTTACAGTAGCTGGATTTGTTAACATCTCTGTTCGTTTATTCCTATGGTTACTATGTATAGGTTCTATTGTTTCAGCAGGTTTTATCAGAAACAAAGAAATAATTGAAAAACAGTCAAGCATAGTATTATTTTTATTAATTATTCACATCCTTATTATTCAATCACTATCTCCATCAATTCAAATGTTTCTAATAAAATTTTTAATGAGGATATTTCCAACTGAAAATTATGTAGTTAATACAGGCTTTTGGAATCTACTATCCAATCCTAGCTATTTGAAAAGTATACAAACTTCAATGAGCATGGGAGTAACTCTCATTTCTGGGTTTATTCTTTACACCCAAAATATGTATTCATTCATGAATACAGCAAACGGAGTAAACGAAGCAAGAGCTTCTTTTATTGCTTATATGTCTGCTCCAATTATTCTGATTATTACTAGTTCTATTTCTCTTACAATTTTATCTTCTAATAAAGATATTGAAGACATTAAACAGTTAAAGACACTGGGAGTGTCAAGATTACAACTTTTTAAAATACGTATAGGCGAGGCAATAATACATTCGGTGTTAATTTTATTAGTGTCAGTAATTTTCAATTTAATTATTTTAATTTTAGTTAGCCTTATTGGCCAATTTTTAGGCCGTAGTTTAGTAGATATATCAGGTTTCTGGCAACCGAGTCTTATAGTTATTTCTTTGTTAGTTATTTTTTATAGTATTACAAAGGGATTTTATTTATTTCAAGATAGATAAATTGGAATAGTTACTGATTCAAAAGAATACAAACACGTTTCAATCATGACTTCCATTATAAAAACCTCCTGTTAACTATTTGAATAATAGAACAAGAGGCTACTAGTAAGATATTTTCATGCTCAAGGCATATTAGAGTTATTTCACGACTCTTGTTCATCCAGTTTTTTGTAGAGGCTAGGAAAAGCCCTATTAAACACTATGGATTGGTATTGTTCATCTTCATTATAAGATAAACTTCTTTTTCTGTCATGAGTTAGCAGGCTCTGCCTGCTTAGAGTTTTTTATGAACTTGGTTTGCTTTTTAAAACACGCGATACACGTAGGGATTTTCTGGTTTATCGACTTTGGTAAAGCTGTCGATTTCCAAGGTTGGGAGGTTTTGTTTGAGTTCTTTATGGTAGTGATTGACTAGTTTTCCTTTGGCTGTAATCCAGGTGTTATTTTCATACTGACGGGTATTTCCCTTGGTCAGCAATCCATAGACACCAGAATCTGCGATACAGTGAATAATGCCGAAGCGGAACAGAAATTGACTATTGGCATGACTGGGGTCATTGTAGACAAAACCTGTGAACTGGACTGTCTTGCCCTCAAATTCATCTGGATAGTCGTAGATAGCCTCCATGACTTCCATATAGTTTTCGTTGGTGATCTGAATACTATCTTGGGACAAGTATTTATCCGCCGCCGTACGCATTTCCTTTTCATAGGCTGATTTTGAAAAATAAGAACTGGTATCTGGTTTCAAATATTGGCTTGTCGTACCTTCACTTGTCTGAATGGCTTGATCCGTGCCTTCTGATAAGGGGAAATGATAGCCTTTGGCTGAAACGGTCTGAGAATCCAAGCTAACAGTTGGAAAAGTTAAACCGACGACAATTGGAATGGTCAGAAGAGCAATACTCGTTACCTTCGCTAATCGGCTGTTCAGATGACTATGGGTTTTGACTTGCTTCATCCAGATATACAATTGAACGATTGCCAAGATAAAGGAAAGCACCATGGAAATATAGGCAAGATAGGAATAGTGCATGTTGATGTACTGGTTTAATTTGCCTGACAGATGGAGATAAATGGTCAGTTCAAAATAGCCAGCTAAAACTAAAAATCGAATCATAGGATGACTCCAATCAAGAGAGAATACACTAAGACGACAAGAGTCACAATCATAATGAAGTGACTGATAAATCGTGCCTTCAAGTAATTTTTCATCATGAGAATATTTTTAATATCCAGCATTGGGCCAATCACCAGAAAGGCCAGAACTGGTGCCAAACCGAAACTAGAGAGTAGAGAAGCACCGATAAAGGCATCCGCCTCACTGCAGAGAGAGAGAAGAAAGGCCAAAAGCATCAAGAGCAGGATGGCAAAAAGAGGGGTTGCGCTGATAGAGGTCAGAATCCGAGTTGGAACGTAGACCTGTATCATAGAAGCAAAGAGACAGCCAAATACCAAATAACGCCCCGTATCAAAAAACTCATCAATGGCCTGCACAAAAACCTGAAAAACCTTTTTTGCAGAGCTCAAATGAGAAAAATCATGCTCATGACAGGCCAACCGATTTTCTTTTTGAATCGGTTCTTGCCAGAAAAATCCCAGAAAAATCCCAAGTATAACAGCTACTACAATGGAACCTAGAGCTCGTAACAGGGCGACATGGAAGGAATTGCCAAAGGCAGAATAGGTCGCAAAGAGAACAATAGGATTGATAACAGGCGCTGTTACGAGAAAGGGAACAGCCGTGTAACTGGGAACCTTCTTTTCCAGAAAACGATTGATAATGGGGACGATTCCACATTCACAAGAAGGGAAAAGCATCCCGACAA
This sequence comes from Streptococcus sp. Marseille-Q7156, assembly GCF_965119495.1. Next base: position 788,255 of record NZ_CBCPLU010000001.1, read on the forward strand.
AGGTCCCAAAAAAGATTCTCCCCCAACGATTTCGAGGGAGAAAATGATAAACCTTTTCAGGTGTGATATAAACCTCAATCAGCCCTGAAACAATACTTCCTATCAGAACGAAGGGTAGGGCTTCAATGATAATAGAGAGAAAAATAGCCCCAGTCTGAAGCACACTAGACGGGAGTTGTTGGAAAGCAGTCATCTAGTTTTTCTTTTCTGCTTTGGCTTTTTTCTCTTTGTCATCAGGAAAAGTGACTTGTTTCAAATCAGGGAGTTTCGCAAACTCTTCAAACATTTTGTCCAAGTCGTCTCGTTTTGTAAATTTTACAGCCATAGGTGTACCTCGATTCTAAATTCTACCTCTATTATACTATTATTTTAAGGAAAAGGGAAAAGTTAAAATTGAGTATCTAACGAATAATAGAGCTTTATAAATCCTGATTAAGTCTGGTAGATTGAGAAAGTTTGACAAAAAAGTAGATAGTGCTAGAATAACGTTAACGAAAGACATTTGAGGGCAGAAAGGTTCCTGCCGCACCTTGAAAAAGGTATCTGAGATGCTGGGTACACCGAGCAGCCAAGTGTCCGTTATTTCAAATGAGGGAGCTTAAATGCTCCTTTTTTGTTTAAAAATTTCAAAAAAGATTATCCCCACCGTAAGCTCAGGTTTGCGATTTTTTATTTGCTCTGAAAATTGATTCGTTAACTTCAATAAATAGCTTTATAAAGCGTTTTGTAAAAAATAAAAACAGTGCAATTAATCACTGATCCTTTTGTAAACTATTAGAATTAAATTGCAACCTTCTCAATGAATAGAATATTGAAATGAAGTAAATTTATTTCCCAACTTATGTTTTAAAATTGTAAGAGCTAATTTGAAACGTTTAGCTTGTGGTATAATAGATTCATGGATAAAAAATATGAAAAAATCTCCCAGGATTTGGGAGTGACGTTAAAGCAAATTGATACCGTTCTAAGTTTGACAGCTGAAGGGGCTACTATTCCCTTTATCGCACGTTATCGCAAGGACATGACTGGTAGTTTGGATGAGGTGGCGATTAAGGCCATTATCGACTTGGATAAAAGTCTGACCAATCTCAATGACCGCAAGGAAGCTGTCTTGGCTAAGATTCAAGAACAAGGCAAGTTGACCAAGGAGTTGGAAGAAGCTATCTTAGCTGCTGAAAAATTAGCAGACGTAGAAGAACTCTATCTTCCATACAAGGAAAAACGTCGGACCAAGGCAACTATTGCTCGTGAAGCTGGACTCTTCCCTCTTGCTCGCTTGATTTTGCAGAATGTAGCTGGCTTAGATAAAGAAGCTGAAAAGTTTGTCTGTGAAGGATTTGCGACTGGTAAGGAGGCCTTGGCTGGTGCAGTTGATATCTTGGTCGAAGCCTTATCGGAAGATGTCAATTTACGCGCTCTAACTTATCAAGAGGTGCTGAGACACTCTAAACTCACTTCTCAAGTCAAGGATGAAAGTCTTGATGAAAAGCAGGTTTTTCAGATTTATTATGATTTTTCAGAGACGGTTGGAACTATGCAGGGTTATCGTACCTTAGCCCTCAATCGTGGTGAGAAATTAGGTATCTTGAAGGTCAGTTTTGAACATGCAACAGATCGTATTCTAGCATTCTTTGCTGCTCGTTTTAAGGTAAAAAATACCTATATTGATGAAGTAGTTCAGCAATCTGTTAAGAAAAAAGTCTTGCCTGCTATCGAGCGCCGTATTCGGACAGAATTAACTGAAAAGGCAGAAGAGGGAGCTATTCAACTCTTTTCTGACAATCTGCGCAATCTGCTCTTGGTTGCTCCGCTGAAAGGGCGCGTGGTTCTTGGATTTGATCCTGCCTTTCGAACAGGTGCCAAGCTAGCTGTCGTGGATGCAACAGGAAAAATGCTGACAACTCAGGTCATTTATCCTGTCAAACCAGCATCAGCTCGTCAAATCGAAGAAGCAAAGAAAGATTTGGCAGATTTGATTGGTCAATACAGTGTAGAAATTATTGCCATCGGAAATGGGACGGCCAGTCGTGAAAGTGAAGCCTTTGTGGCGGAAGTTCTTAAAGATTTTCCTGGGGTTAGTTATGTCATCGTAAATGAAAGTGGTGCTTCTGTCTATTCTGCCAGCGAACTTGCTCGTCAGGAGTTTCCAGATTTGACAGTTGAAAAACGCTCTGCTATTTCTATCGCCCGTCGTTTGCAAGATCCCCTTGCTGAATTGGTCAAAATCGATCCTAAGTCAATTGGTGTTGGTCAATACCAGCATGATGTCAGTCAGAAGAAACTGTCTGAAAGTCTGGACTTTGTCGTGGATACGGTGGTTAACCAAGTCGGTGTCAATATTAATACGGCCAGCCCTGCTCTTCTTTCCCACGTTGCTGGTCTTAACAAAACTATCTCTGAAAATATCGTTAAGTATCGTGAAGAAGAAGGAAAAATCACTTCACGCGCCCAAATCAAGAAAGTTCCTCGTCTGGGGGCCAAGGCCTTTGAGCAAGCAGCTGGTTTCCTCCGTATCCCTGAAAGTAGCAATATCCTTGATAATACAGGAGTTCACCCAGAAAATTACTCTGCTGTTAAGGAGCTCTTCAAACGCTTAGATATTAAAGACCTAAACGAAGAAGCCCAAAGCAAACTCAAGTCCCTTTCAGTCAAGGAAATGGCGCAAGAGCTAGACCTTGGTCCAGAAACCCTTAAAGATATCATTGCAGATCTTCTCAAACCCGGTCGAGATTTCCGTGATTCCTTTGACGCACCTGTACTTCGCCAAGATGTCCTAGATATTAAGGACCTTGTGGTTGGTCAGAAGCTAGAAGGTGTGGTGCGTAATGTCGTTGACTTCGGTGCCTTCGTTGATATCGGGATTCATGAGGACGGTCTGATTCATATTTCCCATATGAGCCGCAAATTTATCAAACACCCAAGCCAAGTGGTATCAGTTGGAGATTTGGTGACCGTTTGGGTTAAGAAAATTGATACTGAACGTGAAAAAGTCAATCTGTCGCTCCTAGCTCCAAATGAAACTGACTGATTACGTCAAGCAGGTTTCACTAGAAGACTTCGGCAGACCTTTTATCCATCATGTCCAGTGGAATTCTCGTCTACGTTCGACAGGTGGACGATTTTTCCCAAATGATGGGCATTTGGATTTTAATCCCAAGGTTTATCAGGAACTGGGGTTGGACGTTTTTAGGAAAATTGTCCGCCATGAACTCTGTCACTATCACCTCTATTTTCAAGGGAAAGGCTATCAACACAAGGATCGGGATTTTAAGGAACTGTTGAAAGCAGTGGATGGATTACGCTTTGTGCCCTCCTTGACAAATAGCCACTCTAAACCACTCAAGCTTTATCGTTGTCAATCCTGCCAGCAAAGGTATCAGCGCAAGCGTAGGATTGATACCAAACGCTATCGCTGTGGACTTTGTCGAGGTAAATTGCTTCTGATAAATCAGCCTGAGGACCGATGAAAGTCGTACCTAGCCATGATATACTATATCTAACCTAGCATAAAGAGGAAATATCATGAACAGTAAATTTTATAAAATGAGACGAAATCGCATGATTTCAGGAGTTCTGGCAGGTCTGTCAGACAAGTGGAACTTTGATGTTACCCTTGTTCGTTTTCTATTTGCTATTTTTACAGTCGCTAACTTTGGACTTGGCGTGATTATCTATATCATCCTAGCTTCTATCATGCCAACCAAGGAAGAAATCGAAGCAGAAATGTACGGAACAGGCCCACGCAAACGAAAAGAAGCCCAAGCCATTGACGATAATGAAGGCTGGTTTTGGTGAGGTTTTTCAAAAGATTTGGAATAAGCAAAAAACTTTAAATCAATAGTCTAATTACTTGATTTAAAGCTTTTTTACTTTTAATAAGATTTTCTCAGCCTCATATACAAATTAAAAATAATATTTTGGACTCAGGATTTCTAATCTGATTTTTCATGCTGAGACAATACATTTTTTGAAAAATGGTGGATGCTGATAACAACTGATAGCCAGCAAATAGCATAAGCAGTAGCTGTAAATTCTGTACCGATAAAGTATGTTTTTTCAACTAAGAGCTGACCGATGAATGGAGAGAGCAGATAGAGAAGTCCGATGAGTATATGTTCTTTATGTTTCATTAAAAATGAACTCTCCCTTCATGATATACATATTTATAGTGATTATCAACTATTCCAATATTCAGTCCTCCGCTTAAAGTTGTAGTACCGTTATCAAAGAAATCTCCATTAATTATATAGAATATTCTATCAGCCTGTTCTAAATTGACATACAATGAACCAGAAAACTGTTTTGACATTCCATTATAATTTCTATTCATTTCTGTTCTTAATATTCTTATAATACCATGATAAGTTCCATATTCGCTTGTTTCGCAGTAGAAAGAAATAGATGGTTTATAGGAGTTTGTAACAGTTATTTGAGTAGAAATTGTTCTATATGTCTGTGAAGAGCGTTCGTATAAATTTATACCAAGTAAATCTGATGCTTGTTCCAATGTGATATCATAATCAGTCGCGTATTGATTCACAAGTTGTTGAGCTGTCATAGTTTCGCTCACTATTGTATTAGTATCATCTGCAAAAACAGATGAATAGAAAAATAGTGTAAGGATAGCAAAAAAAGTAATCAAGATTTTTTTCATAATATCCACACTTTCTGGAAAAGAGCTAAAATAAATTTTTAGTAGAAATATTTTGGTAATAAAGTGATAGTTAAAATAAGCTTACTCAAATTATAGTTTCCGATTTTTTCTCCTTTCTAAAGTAAGCCCTTTCATAATTACGTTATATAATTTTTATAGTAAAAAGTCAAGTGATTTATTGCATAGTGAAATGAAATAAAAACTCAATAATTGATTGGGAAATTCAAACCAATTTCTAACAATATTTTAGAAGCTACAGTGTACTTCTCTAGATTAAATCTGCTTACATTTCCCCCAATCTTACAAAAATGTAAGATTAAAGTCTCTTTTGTAAGGTTAGGTTATGGCAAGCGGTCTTTTTTTGATGTAAACTAGACTCATAAATAACAAAGGAGTAACATCATGAAACAAATCTTACATAAGAAAACAAGAAAACCAAGCCATAAAGATATCGAGCGTGTTCAACTGGGATGCGCTATGATGCAAGCAACATTTCATTTGATGGGATATTAAGAAAGGAGATTCTCATGACACTTTTAGATGTAAAACACGTTCAAAAAATTTATAAAACTCGTTTTCAGGGCAACCAAGTAGAAGCCCTCAAGGATATTCACTTTACCGTCGAAAAGGGGGACTACGTTGCTATCATGGGTGAGTCTGGTTCTGGTAAATCAACTTTGCTCAATATTCTAGCTATGCTTGATAAACCAACTCGTGGTCAGGTTTACTTGAATGGAACTGACACCGCAACCATTAAAAATTCACAGGCTTCTAGCTTCCGTCGTGAAAAGCTGGGATTTGTCTTCCAAGACTTTAATTTGTTAGATACTCTCTCTGTAAAAGATAATATCTTGCTTCCGCTTGTCTTGTCAAGAAGACCCATTACGGAGATGATGAAGAAATTGGTGGTGACAGCTGAGAATCTGGGTATTAACCAATTGCAAGAGAAGTACCCTTACGAGATTTCAGGTGGTCAGAAACAGCGTGTAGCAGTAGCACGTGCCATCATCACTGAACCTGAAATTCTCCTTGCGGATGAGCCAACAGGTGCCCTTGATTCCAAGTCCTCTGCAGCTCTTCTTGATGTTTTTGATGAAATCAATGAGCGCGGCCAAACCATTCTCATGGTAACCCACTCAACAGCAGCAGCTAGCAGAGCTAAACGTGTACTCTTTATCAAAGACGGCATTCTTTACAACCAAATCTACCGTGGAGAGAAGACAGAACGTCAGATGTTCCAAGAGATCTCTGATACCTTGACTGTCATGGCAAGCGAGGTGAATTAGTATGTTTCGATTAACCAATAAGTTAGCGGTATCGAACTTGATTAAAAACCGCAAACTCTACTATCCTTTTGCGCTGGCTGTTCTTTTGGCAGTCACTGTCACCTATCTCTTTTACTCTCTAACCTTTAATCCTAAGATTGCGGAAATCCGTGGAGGAACAACCATTCAGGCTACACTTGGATTTGGTATGTTTGTCGTCACCCTCGCGTCAGCCATTATCGTCCTCTATGCCAATAGTTTTGTCATGAAAAACCGTTCCAAGGAACTAGGAATTTATGGCATGTTGGGCTTGGAGAAGCGTCATCTAATCAGTATGACCTTTAAGGAGTTAGTGCTATTTGGGATTCTAACTGTTGGAGCAGGAATCGGTATTGGAGCCTTGTTTGACAAGTTAATTTTCGCTTTCTTGCTCAAACTGATGAAATTGAAGGTTGAACTGGTCGCTACCTTCCAGATGAAAGTTGTCATTACAGTACTTGTTGTCTTCGGTTTGATTTTCCTAGGTCTCATGTTCCTGAATGCCCTTCGAATTGCCCGTATGAATGCTCTCCAGCTCTCACGTGAGAAAGCTAGCGGAGAGAAAAAAGGTCGCTTCTTACCTCTCCAAACTATTCTTGGTTCCATAAGTTTAGGGATTGGCTACTATCTTGCCCTTACTGTAAAAGATCCTCTTACAGCTTTAACAACTTTCTTCTTAGCTGTTTTGCTGGTTATCTTTGGTACCTATCTCTTGTTCAATGCAGGAATTACCGTTTTCCTACAAATCTTAAAGAAAAACAAGAAATATTATTACCAGCCAAATAACCTTATCTCAGTGTCCAACTTGATTTTCCGTATGAAGAAAAATGCGGTTGGACTAGCAACTATCGCTATCTTGTCAACAATGGTTTTGGTAACCATGTCAGCAGCTACTAGTATTTTTAATGCCTCAGAATCCTTTAAAAAAGTTCTAAATCCTCATGATTTTGGGGTTTCAGGGCAAAATGTTGAACAAGAAGACTTGGACAAACTCTTGAGCCAGTTTGCAAGTGACAAAGGTTATAAGATTAAAGAGAAAGAAGTGCTTCGTTACACTTACTTTGGTGTTGCAAACCAAGAAGGAAATAAGTTAACTATTTTTGAAAAAGGACAAAACCGTGTCCAACCCACAACAGTTTTCATGGTATTTGACCAAAAAGATTATGAAAATATGACTGGTCAAAAACTGTCTCTATCAGGAAATGAGGTCGGACTCTTTGCAAAGAATGAGGGAGTTAAAGAACAGAAAACTCTAACTCTGAACGATCATCAATTTTCTGTCAAAGAAGAATTTACTAAAGATTTCATTGTCAACCATGTCCCAAATCAGTTTAATATTTTGACTGCTGATTACAATTACCTTGTTGTTCCTAATTTGCAAGCATTTTTGGATCAATTCCCAGATTCGGCTATCTATAATCAGTTTTACGGTGGCATGAATGTAAATGCCAGCGAAGAAGAACAACTCAAGGTTGCTGAAGAATATGATAAATACCTCAATCAATTTAATGCTCAATTAAACAAGGAAGGTAGCTATGTTTATGGTAGCAATCTAGCAGATGCTAGTTCTCAGATGAGTGCCCTCTTTGGTGGTGTCTTCTTTATCGGTATTTTCCTATCCATTATCTTTATGGTCGGAACTGTTCTGGTCATCTATTACAAACAAATTTCTGAAGGCTATGAAGACCGTGAACGCTTTATTATCTTGCAGAAAGTCGGTTTAGATCAGAAGCAAATCAAGCAAACCATTAACAAACAGGTTTTAACTGTTTTCTTCCTTCCTTTGCTCTTTGCCTTCATACATCTAGCCTTTGCCTACCATATGCTTAGCTTGATTTTAAAAGTGATTGGTGTAATAGATACGACTATGATGTTGACTGTGACCTTGTCTATCTGCGCTATCTTCCTCATCGCTTATGTGCTGATTTTCATGATTACTTCAAGAAGCTATCGCAAGATTGTCCAAATGTAAAAAAGATACCTCGACTTCAAAATCGAGGTATTTCTTGTCTTCTAAATGCTGAAAAGTTGTCCAAGTAAGAAGGTAACGCCCATAGTTAAGATACCAATAGCAAGGTTCCGAATCATGGCTGTTTGGGTTGGGGCTTTTCCAAGTTTGGCACTAGTGTAACCAGTGAGAAGAAGGGCCACACCGACGATAAGGACAGTAGCAGGGATGCGGTATTCACTTGGAAAAATAGTTACTGAAAGCATTGGAGGCAAACTTCCAAGGAAAAAAGAAATAAAGCTAGAGATAGCAGCATGCCAAGGATTGGTAAACTCTTCATACTCAATCCCATATTTTTCCTCTACCAAAGCCTTGAGCGGATTATTTAAAAAGGCTTTGTTGGTGAGAAGTTGGGCTGATGTTTCACACTCACCATTTTGAATATAGGCCGCATAGAGAGATTTTTTAGCTAACTCTATATCTTGGTCTAGCAAGACTTGCTCACGCGCAACGGCCGCTTCCTCGGTATCTTTTTGAGTTGAAACGGACACATATTCTCCACCAGCCATTGAAAAGGCACCAGCTAAGATAGCCGCAAAACCTGATAAAAAGATAATCCAGATATTGCTCGTGGCACTAGCAACCCCGATAACCACACCAGCAATGGAAATAATTCCATCATTGGCACCAAGAACACCCGCACGCAGGATATTTAAACGACCTGCAAAATTTGAATCAATTTCGTGATTTGTTTCTGACATATTATTCTCCTTTTTATCCAGTATAAAGGAAAAATATAGGGAAATCAATCTTTTAAAAGTATCTGAAAAAAGTTGCACGATTTTAATGAAAAGGGCTTTTCTGTTTAAGTTTTACCATTAAAACATGCTATAATAGTTGCAGAAAGGTTGGTATTTATGGCTAGGATATTGGTTATTGAAGACAATAGTGACATTCAAGAGATTTTACGAACACTTCTTACTGAGGAGCATGAGGTGATTCAAGCCTTTTCCGGTACAGAAGGAATCATGCGTTTTGACCAAGGTGGGATTGACCTCGTTTTGCTAGATATCATGCTTCCTGGGAAAAATGGGGATCAGGTTTTAAAAGTCATCAGGGAACAAAGTCAAACTCCAGTCATTATGCTGACGGCTTTGAGCGATAAGAAGTTAATCAGTCAATACCTCTTAGACGGTGCCAATGATTACATAGTGAAACCTTTTGATTTGGATGAAGTCTTTGCTAGAGTTACTGTTCAGTTACGCCAAAGTGTAGAAAAACAGTCTATGGAAATAGAAAAAACTGAAAATCTGCCACAAAACTTGAAAAATATCCAGTTTGATGCAGAAAGTTTTGAAATCAAAAATAGTCAGGAAACGATTCGCCTTGCTAAGAAAGAATGCTTGATTCTCCAAACTCTCCTTAAACACCCTAAAAAAATTTTTACCAAGGAAGAACTTTATGAATTTGTCTGGGAGGATAGCTACCTACCTGGAGATAATACTCTCAATACGCATTTGAGTAATCTTCGTAAAAAATTAAATCAGCTTGACCCAAATCAAGAATATATTGAAACCATTTGGGGAGTTGGGGTAAGATTAAAAGGAGATAAGCAATGACCTACATGATAATCTTTATCCTACTGGTACTCCTAATCATTTTATCGATTGCATTGATTCGCTACCATCTAGCACTTAAAAACTTGAGTCAACAGATTGAAGACAAGATTCTCACTGGTAGTATGAAAAGAGTCGGAATCAGCATTTTTTCCAAACATTTTTTACAGCTCTACCAGCAGATTGAGAATCTATTTCAGGAAGTAGAACAATCTCGGTTGGTTATGAAAAGGGAAAAGCAGACTCTGGATATGGCCATCAGCAATATCGCCCATGATATTCGGACGCCTTTGACTATCGCTTCAGGCTACACCCAACAATTGATAAAATCTCCTGAAGATAAATCAGAAACCCTACAAAAAATAGCCCAGCATCTTGATTTAGTTTCTAAACGTTTGGAGGCACTCCTAGAATATCGTCGTTTGATGGAAGGAGCTGTCAAACCGAAACTGGAAGAAGTGGATCTTTCAGCTTTTATCACCAAAAAGACTCTGGCTTATTATGATGTTTTTCAGGCGGCAAATATCACGCTTGATTTTAAGGTTGAAGATGATTTAAAAATGAGGATTGATGAAGACTTGCTGGATCGCATTTTACAAAATTTGCTTGGAAATGTCCTCAAACATGGCAAGGAAGAAGCGCGGCTATCTTTGAGAAAGGAAAAGGGACAGCTTGTCTTAGAGATTGCAAACCTTGTCAAACAGCCCATCAAAAAAATAGAAAATCTCAGCAACCGTTTTTATTCTGAAAATCTATCTGATACGGAAGAATCCTCTGGTTTAGGCCTTTATATCACTGAGGAATTATGCAATCTTCTCAGTGCAGAGATGAAACTAAGCACAGATGGGCAGTGGTTGTCGGTTTGCATTTACTTTTAACGAAAGAAACCTCCTCTGTAGGCTAGAGGAGGTCGTTTTATTATAGACTTTTCTTTTTGAAAACTGCCAGTCCACTTAGATTAAAGATTAGAATAACAGCTAAGGTAACTATAAGGGTATAGAAAATGGATTCACTATTAGCAGTCATAGCATAGAAAAACTGCAATGATAAATATGGTAAAATTTTGATACTTGGGAAGATGAGCATTGGCGTAGAAAGCAAGATAGAGCTGGCCAAATAACCAATAAATACTGCAAGATAAGAATGACTAACATAGAGGATGAAGGAAACAATGGAAAGCCAAGCAAGGAGGCAAAGGAATTGAAGGGAAATGGTTATCAGTAGATTGCCAATAAAGCCATCAGGCATAGTTCCAAATCCATTTAAGATAGTTGCTGGAATAAAGGCAATCACAAGACAGATGATGACTTGCAAAAGTGCAATACAAGTCAATACAAAGGCTTTGGCAAGGAAAAACTCGGTACGAGAAACACCCACTGTTAAATTATTTTTATAGAGTTTGCCGATTAAATCAACTCCAAGAACGAGGCAGGCTAGGATGATGCAGAGAAAAACGAGGTTTGAGCCTTGACTAGATGCGTTGATTAGGGCTTGTACACCATTCCAACCTTGGGTTGGAATTTCTGGTTCTTCTGTCTGGATTGCCATCAAATGACCCGTAGCTCCTATACTTGCACCCATTAGCATGAGAGCAAAGAGAATGAACTCTGTAATCCAGAATCCTTTGGAACGGAAAAGACGGTAAAAGTCTGCTTGAATGGTATGTATCATGATTTTCCTCCTATTGGACCAATTGAGTGAAGTATTCTTCTAGGTTTTGACGGGCGTAGTAAATCTCGTCAATAGCGACATCTGCCAAGGTTAAGTCCTTAAGAATCTGTTTGACATCTTGTTCATTTCCAAAGATATGGATTTCATTTTCTGGATTAACAACCTTGAACTGGAGCTGGATTTGTTCTTTCAATACTTGGCAAGCTTTCTCTTTGTCAGCTGTCTTAAGCACAATATAATCCTCACTTAGTGTTTCAAATTCAGCTTTGCTGATTTCACGGATAATCTTGCCTTGATCTAAAATACCAAAACGATTAGCTACGAGGTAGAGTTCTGACAAGATATGGCTAGAGATGAGAATGGTTATCCCTTGTTTTTGATTGAGGCGTTGAATCATTAGTCGAAATTCTTTGATACCGATTGGGTCGAGACCGTTGATAGGTTCATCTAAGATCAGGAAGTCTGGTTTGGATAGAAGGGCAATGGCGATGCCAAGTCTTTGCTTCATTCCAAGAGAGAAATCTCGAAAGACTTTTTTACCTGTATCTGTCAAACCTACATAGTCCAGCGTTTCACGAATGACTTGATCAGCATTTGGAATATGACGAATCATACAGTAATATTTCAGATTTTGGTAGGCTGTTAAGTGATTATGTGCTACGGGTGATTCGATAACAGAACCTACTCGAGATAGAGCCTTGGTCCACTCATTTTCCGTTTGGCTAGAGAAGAGGGAAACAGTCCCTTTATCTGCAAAAAGTAGTTGCGTAATGATTTTGATTAAGGTGGTCTTCCCAGCTCCGTTCTTCCCGATAAGTCCATAAATATCTCCCTCTCTTATCGTTAGATGAAGATCCTGAAGAATAGCTTGTTTGTTAAAGTTTTTGGACAATCCATGAATGTCAAGTACTGTTTTCATGATTCTCTCCTTTTGATTTATTTTGATAACTTTAGTATAAAGCATAGAAATCAAAGAAAGCTCAAGCATTTCTAAAGAGTTTCTAAAGTTTTAGGAATTCTTAAATATCAAAACCCAGTTGATATGAACTGGGCTTCTTAATTATAAAATATATTTCTCAATGGCACGCGCAACGCCGTCTTCTTCGTTACTGGCTGTAACATCATCAGCTAGAGATTTGACATAATCGCTGGCATTTCCCATTGCAATGCCAAGTCCTGCAAACTGGAGCATTTCGATATCGTTATTAGCATCGCCCATAGCCATAATTTCTGATGGCTTGATATTCAAAATCTCTGCTAGTCGAGAAAGCGCAGTAGCCTTTGTCGTTCCAAGTGGCATAGCTTCATAAATGACAGGCTGCGAACGAACTCCACTAAATCGTTGACAGAGTTCCCCAGCAAAACGCTGCTCAAAATCGTCCGTTTGGCTCTCTGTCCCCAAAAACATCCCTTGGAACATACGGTACTTGCCACTAGTTGCTTCCTCAAGAGAAATTTCAGTCAGGTCTGAAAAGACTAGCTTGGCATCATTTTGGATGACTTGATTGGGCTTGCCACCGAGTACAAAATAATGTTCCTCATCAAAAAGAGTCAACTGAACATCACTTTTTTCAGCTAGGTCATAGAGGTATTCGATGTCTGCTGGACTAAGTTCTTGCCAATCAACCAGACTCCAATCACTTGTCTGGTGAGTTGAGCAACCGTTGTTAACAATCACATACTCATTCTGGAGGTCAAGTCTCAGTTTTTGATAGTAGGGGAGGACACCGAAAAGCGGGCGACCCGTACAGAGAACCAGTTTGACACCTTTTTCAATGGCTTGGTGAATAGCAGTAATATGAGCTTGTGGGATTTCCTTGGATTCATTGAGGAGGGTTCCGTCCATATCCAAGGCTAGTAGTTTAATCATAAGACTTCCTTCTTTATCTTTTGGTATTATTATAGCATATTTTAGAAAATAAAATGGTAAAAGGAACGAGACTAATTGATTTTACAGTTTAGGATGTTTGGAGAACGTTTATTAGAAAAGGTTACACGTTATTCAATTAAGTAGATAATTATATTTGGCAAGCTGGTCAAAAAAACAGAGGATTTAAGATGAAAAATGTGTTATTCACCTTAAATCCTCTGTTTTCCTTAATTTTTTACAAATCAACTTGATTAGACGTGGACTATGATTTATCTTCTAAATTTTCGTTTGATAATAGAGCGTTGGACTTTTAAAACAAGTAAGCTAAATCCGATTGCTGCGACAAATGCAAGAGCAGTTGATAATTTTAATGCTAAAAAGATAAAACTAAAGATAGCAACACAGATACAAAAAACAGCAATATTAACAAAAAATAGGATTTCCTTGAGATTGGCATTAGATTGTGCTTCAGGTGTATAATCTTGATAGCGAGGAATCTGATGATTTAATTCTTCTTGATAGTCTACCTCATAGGATTGTAATTTTCTTACAGGCATTATTCTCTCCTTAACTGTACATACCTATTCTATCATTTTTTAATCGGATAATTATTACAGTAAGGTTACAAAAAGAATAAAGTCCCTTTTCATTTTCAAACTATTGTTCAGGACACGATAGTTTGAAAATAATAGTACGCATAATATTAAGGTTGTTAAACACCTATTGAAAATAGATTAGTAGAAATTGAAACAGTACATTAATATTCTTCAAAATAAGTTAGCGTCATCTTGTATTAGGTATATGTTACTAATTTAGTCAGTTTTATCTACAATCAAAAAGATGTTCTTTGATTTTTATTGAGTATATAGACTGCAAATTGCGCTTAAAAATGGTATAATGGTAAAGTTATATAGTCCCGATAAGATGGTAGGTATTTATCACTAAGAGTTTTCCTATCAGTACTTTGTAACTCGCAAAGAATGACGGCTCCAAAGTAGTCGCTCGTCATTCTACGGTTGCCGCTATAACGCGGTCACCCTATGCGCCTTACTAGCTTCAGAAATAAAAAAGTATCGTTTTTATTTCTTTCGCGTCGTAACTCTTAGAAAATGAAAATACCTATCAGTACTTTGTAACTCTATAACACTATTTTTAAGGGGGGACATTTTTATGTCAGAACGTAAATTATTCACGTCTGAATCTGTATCTGAGGGGCATCCAGATAAGATTGCAGACCAAATTTCAGATGCGATTTTGGATGCTATTTTAGCTAAAGATCCAGAGGCGCACGTTGCTGCTGAGACAGCTGTATATACTGGTTCCGTCCACGTTTTTGGTGAAATTTCTACAAATGCCTATGTGGATATTAACCGTGTGGTTCGTGATACCATTGCAGAGATTGGCTATACCAATACCGAGTATGGATTTTCTGCAGAAACTGTAGGAGTACACCCATCTTTGGTGGAACAATCTCCTGACATTGCTCAAGGTGTTAACGAAGCCTTGGAGGTTCGTGGGAATGCAGACCAAGATCCGCTTGACTTGATTGGCGCTGGTGACCAAGGGCTCATGTTTGGATTTGCAGTGGATGAAACAGAAGAGCTCATGCCATTGCCAATCTCACTCAGTCATAAATTGGTTCGTCGTCTGGCAGAACTTCGTAAGACTGGTGAAATAAGCTATCTTCGCCCAGATGCTAAATCACAAGTTACGGTTGAGTACGATGAAAATGACCGTCCAGTACGTGTGGACACAGTTGTTATTTCAACTCAGCACGATCCAGAAGTCAGCAACGAACAAATTCACAATGATGTCATTAATAAGGTTATCAAAGAGGTTATTCCAGCCTCTTACTTGGATGCGCAAACAAAATTCTTCATCAATCCAACTGGTCGCTTTGTAATCGGTGGACCTCAAGGAGACTCAGGTTTGACTGGTCGTAAGATTATCGTAGATACTTATGGTGGCTATTCTCGTCACGGTGGTGGTGCCTTCTCTGGTAAGGATGCGACAAAAGTTGACCGTTCTGCGTCATATGCAGCTCGCTATATTGCAAAGAATATCGTTGCAGCAGGTCTTGCTAAGAAGGCGGAAGTACAATTGGCTTACGCTATCGGTGTTGCCCAGCCTGTTTCTGTCCGTATCGATACCTTTGGTACAGGAAGAGTAGCTGAAAGTAAGCTTGAAAAAGCAGCTCGTCAAATCTTTGACCTTCGCCCTGCAGGAATTATTCAAATGTTGGATCTTAAACGTCCAATCTACCGTCAAACAGCAGCTTATGGACACATGGGACGTACAGATATTGACCTTCCATGGGAACGTTTGGACAAGGTAGACGCTTTGAAAGAAGCAGTCAAATAAAATCTCGAGAGGGGGACTTCCCCTCTTTTTTACTGATAAAACATTTCACATATAAATAATTGAACTTTGGTAAAAATAAGACTATATATAGCTCTTCAGTTGTGTAGTATTAACAGAAGTTTAGTGGGTGAGTTCTTTATCATTTTCCTTATTCTGTTGACTATTTCATTCTAGTTTAGTATTTGGAAACTAGAAAAAGCACTAGATAATGATTCACAATAATAACTCAAAAGATTTAGATCTGAAAACTGGAAATTTTTGTACTTTTAACTAGACACTAGATAAACCCTTGATACAACTGGGTTTAAGACCGTAATGTACACTCTCAAAAAATGTACTTTATAATCGAAATGTACTTTATTTTAAGACAAGATAAAGTACATTTTTTGATCCAGTAGCTTAGATACATAATGTACAAATTTCACTTTAATAATGTACATTTTAGACAATTTTGAACGAAAAAAATTTTTAGTTATATCTTCGGTCTAAGTCTTTTTATCACTTTAAAAAACTCCTATAACATCTTTCCGAAAAACTATAATTTTCTTGAAAAACAAATAAGTCTATGCTATACTACTAGTAGACTTATATATGGAGAAAATACATGAAGCGTGAAATTTTACTGGAACGAATCGATAAATTAAAACAAATCATGCCCTGGTATGTTCTGGAATACTATCAATCTAAACTTGCTGTTCCCTACAGTTTTACAACCTTGTATGAATACCTCAAGGAATACGATCGATTTTTCAGCTGGGTTTTGGAGTCTGGAATTTCAAACGCCGATAAAATATCTGATATCCCTTTATCGGTCTTGGAAAATATGTCTAAGAAAGACATGGAATCCTTTATCCTTTACCTACGTGAACGTCCTTTACTGAATGCTAATACAACCAAGCAAGGTGTTTCACAGACAACTATCAATCGGACCTTGTCAGCACTTTCTAGTCTTTACAAGTATCTGACCGAGGAAGTTGAAAACGATCAGGGAGAACCTTATTTCTATCGAAATGTAATGAAGAAAGTTTCAACCAAGAAAAAGAAAGAGACACTTGCTGCCAGAGCTGAAAATATCAAACAAAAGCTCTTTTTAGGTGATGAAACAGAAGGGTTTCTGACTTATATAGACCAAGATTACCCACAACAGCTCTCAAATCGAGCTCTATCATCGTTTAATAAAAATAAGGAACGTGATTTGGCTATTATCGCCCTTCTCTTGGCATCTGGTGTCCGTTTATCTGAAGCTGTCAATCTGGATCTAAGAGATCTCAATCTCAAGATGATGGTTATTGATGTCACCCGAAAAGGTGGCAAACGTGACTCGGTCAATGTCGCTGCCTTTGCTAAGCCTTATCTAGAGAATTATCTAGCCATTCGGAATCAACGCTATAAGACGGAAAAAACAGATACAGCCCTCTTTTTGACTCTCTACAGAGGTGTTCCTAATCGTATCGATACTTCTAGCGTTGAGAAAATGGTGGCTAAATACTCTGAAGACTTCAAAGTTCGTGTAACCCCCCACAAATTGCGCCATACCCTAGCAACTAGGCTCTATGATGCTACCAAATCGCAAGTTTTGGTCAGTCACCAGCTAGGTCACGCCAGTACACAAGTCACTGACCTCTATACTCATATCGTCAATGATGAACAAAAGAATGCCTTGGATAGTTTATAGATTACATAAATTAAATTATGTAATCTATAAAAAAGGGATTCAATAAACTATTAATCTTATTTGATCATATCAAATACAATTGCTAACAGTTTTAAAAAATATGAAATAAAATTTATGTGCCCATTAGCTTGCTTTTCTTTGTAATATCCTGGATATGCAAATCACTTATAATTGGTATTCATCTCAAAATAAGAGGATTCCACAAAAATAAATCAAATTGAGCACCTATAAAAGCATGCTGCCTGCGATGGCCAATATTTTATAAGAAAATAAAATCCCTCTAAAAACAATCATGGACAGGGTTGGCCATTCTGATTCTGAGGTCACCACTTCCATCTATACCCACGTCACAAAGAACATGAAAGATGAAGCAATCAATGTGCTGGATAAAGTTATGAACAAGATTTTTTAAAAAGTTTTTCTCCTTTTTTGCCCCCTAAATACAAAAATAGCCCTTCGGATAAAATCCGAGGGGCTAGAAACGTTGTTAAATCAACGGCCGAACTTTTGAATTTCAAGGTTCGGGATAAAATAGTTCAGTGAACTATTTTATTTTTTCAAGTTGTAGAATGATTTCAATCCACGGTATTCAGCTACTTCACCAAGTTGGTCTTCAATGCGAAGCAATTGGTTGTATTTAGCGATACGGTCTGTACGTGAAAGTGAACCAGTCTTGATTTGTCCTGCGTTAGTTGCAACTGCGATGTCAGCGATTGTTGAATCTTCAGTTTCACCTGAACGGTGTGATACAACGGCAGTGTAACCAGCTTCTTTCGCCATTTCGATAGCGTCGAATGTTTCAGTAAGAGTACCGATTTGGTTAACTTTGATAAGGATTGAGTTAGCAGCACCTTCTGCAATACCTTTTTCAAGGTAAGAAGTGTTTGTTACGAAGAAGTCGTCACCAACCAATTGAACTTTACCACCAAGACGTTCAGTAAGAGCTTTCCAACCGTCCCAGTCATTTTCATCCATACCATCTTCGATAGTGATGATTGGGTATTTGTTTACCAATTCTTCAAGGTAGTCGATTTGTTCTGCAGCAGTACGTACAGCTGCTCCTTCACCTTCGAATTTAGTGTAGTCGTAAACTTTACGTTCTTTATCGTAGAATTCTGATGAAGCACAGTCAAATCCGATAAATACGTCTTTACCAGGAACATATCCAGCAGCTTCGATAGCAGCAAGGATAGTTTCAACTCCGTCTTCAGTTCCTTCAAAACGAGGAGCAAATCCACCTTCATCACCTACGGCTGTTTCCAAACCACGAGATTTAAGGATTTTCTTAAGAGCATGGAAGATTTCAGCACCCCAACGAAGCGCTTCTTTGAATGATGGCGCACCAGCAGGTACGATCATGAATTCTTGGAAAGCGATTGGAGCGTCAGAGTGAGAACCACCGTTGATGATGTTCATCATTGGAGTTGGAAGAACTTTAGTGTTGAATCCACCAAGGTAGCTGTAAAGTGGGATTTCAAGGTAGTCAGCAGCAGCACGAGCTACAGCGATAGACACACCAAGGATTGCGTTTGCACCCAATTTACCTTTGTTAGGAGTACCGTCAAGAGCGATCATAGCACGGTCGATAGCTTGTTGATCACGTACATCGTAGCCAATGATAGCTTCAGCAATGATGTTGTTTACGTTGTCAACAGCTTTTTGTGTACCAAGACCACCGTAACGAGATTTGTCACCGTCGCGAAGTTCAACTGCTTCGTGTTCACCAGTAGAAGCTCCTGATGGAACCATACCACGTCCGAAAGCACCTGATTCAGTGTAAACTTCTACTTCAAGTGTTGGGTTACCGCGTGAGTCTAGGACTTCGCGAGCGTAAACATCAGTAATAATTGACATTTTTTACTCTCCTTATGAGTTAAATTTTTTACACCTCTATAATACCCTAAAACCCCTCCTTTTTCAAGAAAAAACGTTATCTTTGTGCAAATTTTCCTTAACTTTATAAAGTAATCGCTTTCTTTTGTCTGTTTTATTCTAACTTTTATGATATACTGTTTTCATGACAGATTTATCAAAACAATTACTTGAAAAAGCTCATGGTGGGCCAAAATTAAATCCGGATGAGCAAAGACGCTATCTTGGTACCTTTGAGGAAAGAGTTCTTGGATATGCAGATATTGACACAGCAAATAGCCCTCAGTTAGAAAAAGGGTTTTTATCTATTTTAGAAAATCTTCAGGAAAAAGCAGAGCCACTATTTGTGAAGATTTCACCAACTATCGAATTTGACAAACAAGTTTTCTACTTAAAAGAAGCAAAAGAAACTGATAGTCAAGCTACCATTGTATCTGAAGAGCATACTTCTTCTCCTTTTGGCCTGATTATCCACACCAATGCACCAGTTCAAGTAGAAGAAAAGAACCTTCGACTTGCTTTTGCAAAACTTTGGGAAGTTAAAAAGGAAGAACCATCCAAAATATCCTTATGGAAAAAATGGTTTGGCTAAATCTTGCGCATATTTAATAAGTGCCCGATATTGGCTGCCGTGCGCTCCAGATAGAGACTGGCATTTTTCAAACTATCTTCTAAAGGTTCGCTTTTCTCTAAAATAGAAAAGGCAGCTTGGATATTTTCAAATGGAAGGGATGGTAAATCTTCAGCAAGACTACCACAAATAGCAATGACAGGAACTCCGACAGGGGTTCTTTTTGCTACGCCTATCGGCGCTTTCCCAGCAAAGCTTTGATTGTCCAGTCTACCTTCACCAACGATAACCAAGTCAGCATCTGCAACTTTCTTATCAAAATCAATCAAATCTAAACAGGTATCAATTCCAGACACGATATTTGCCTGAGCAAAGGCACACAAACCGCCAGCAATGCCTCCACCAGCTCCTGCTCCTTTAATTTGCAATGTTGCAAGGGAGACTTTTTCATAAAAATCTTGGATCGCTTGATCTACGGCCTCAAACATAGTAGGATCTAGGCCTTTTTGCTTGCCAAACGTGTAGGTCGCACCTTGATATCCACATAAGGGACTCACGACATCTGCTAAAATACGAATTTGCACATCTTCAGGAATTTCATAGCAATTTTCTGTTGAAACAGAAGCTAAGTTTAATAAGGACTGCCCGCAAGCGGGCAAGACATTTCCATCCCTATCATAAAATCGATAACCTAAACCAGCAGCGATCCCAATTCCTCCGTCATTACTGGCCGTGCCACCAACGCCGATATAGATTTCTTTAATCCCTTGAGCAATGAGATGGCGAATCAACTCTCCGATACCACGAGTTTGGATTTGAAGTGGATTTCGTTTCTCTAGCGGAATTTTTCCAAGGCCAACCAAATCAGCAACTTCCAATAGTACCAGTTGTTCTTTTTGAAAATAGCGCATGGATTCTTTTTGTCCAAAAGGTCCTGTCACTTGGATCCATTTTTCTTCAAGGTCAAGAGAATGTCGAATGGAATCTACTGTACCTTCTCCCCCATCACCAACAGGGCAGAGGAGACATTCTACATCTGCTATCGATTGTTGGAAGCCTCTTTTTATTGCTTCAGCTACTTCTTTAGCGTTCAAGCTTTCCTTAAACGAATCTGGTGAAATTACAATCTTCATATTTTCCCTCATTCTAAAAAGCCAATCAAAGGAAGAACTTCTAAAAAATCTCTCTTGTCAACATGATTTGGTATTTCCTGTTTCAGCACTTCTTTAGCACAAAAGGCGATTCCTAGCCCCGCCGACTTCAACATTAATAAATCATTGGCCCCATCACCGATTGCAATCGTTCTTTCTTTAGAAAGTTTTAGTTCCTCTGTCCATTTTTCCAGAGTTACTTTTTTAACTTCGGGATTAATAATTTGTCCAACTAACTTTCCTGTTAGAAAACCGTCTTTGACTTCAAGTTGGTTTGCAGAGAAATAGGCAATGTCGAGGGATTTTGCTAATCTCTCAACTATTGGAGTAAATCCACCGGACACCAGACCAACTAGGATTCCATTCTTTTGGAGAATGGAAATGAATTCCTGGGCATTTGGCGTTAGTTGAATAGACTTGAAGACTTTATCAAAGACCGAAATAGGAAGACTTTCCAACAAGGAAACTCTTTTTCGTAAACTGCTTTCAAAGTCTAACTCTCCTCTCATTGCCCGACTTGTAATCAGCGAAATTTCCTCCTCACGACCTGCCTCTTTACCCAAAAGATCAATCACTTCTTCTAGGATTAAGGTTCCATCAACATCCATAACACACAAATCTTTTACTTGAGACATCAGTTCTCCTCTCTAAATAGCCCAAAAATCGTATGAAGTCATCATACGATTTTATCTATCAATTAACTAAACTATGGTACAAGTCAAGGTATGACCTGCAGGCTGTATCCCATGAGAAATCACACTCCATAGCTTGTTTTTGTAGATTTCTCCAAACATCAGGATGGTTTCTATACAAGTCCAAAGCTGTTTGGAAAGTCCAATTTAACCAGTAAGGAGATAGATTGTCAAAGCTAAAGCCAGTACCGCTTCCTTCGATTGGATTGAAAGCGCGAACGGTATCTCGCAAGCCACCAACTTCATGGACCAATGGCAAGGTTCCGTAACGCATGGCCATCATCTGAGACAAGCCACATGGTTCAAAACGACTTGGCATGAGGAAGAGGTCACAAGCAGCGTAGACTTCTTGAGCAAGTTTGACATCAAAAGTAATATTTGCTGATAGCTTGTCTGGGTAGATTTGAGCAAACCATGAGAAAGCTCCTTCAAAGGCTGGATCGCCAGTTCCCAAAAGAACAATCTGAACATCATTTTGCAAGATATGGTGAAGACTTTCAACCACCACATCAAAACCTTTTTGACGTGTCAAACGAGAAACAATTCCCACCAGTGGAACGTCGGCTCTAACTGGCAAGCCAACTCTTTCTTGCAATTTTGCCTTGTTTTGGGCCTTCCCAGACAAATCTTCCTGATTAAAATGATAATCTAATAGGGTATCCGTCTGAGGATTATAAAGATCAGCATCAATCCCGTTCACGATACCAGATACTTTACCAGACTCCATTCGAAGAATTTGATCCAAGTTACATCCGAACTGACTGGTCATAATTTCATGAGCATAGCTAGGCGAAACAGTTGAAACACGATCCGCATAAAGAATACCAGCCTTCATCCAGTTCAGACAATTGTTCCAGCGAAGGGTACCATCAGCATAACGCTCAAAGCCAACTCCAAACAAATCCCATAACATTCCTTCTGAGAATTGTCCTTGGAATTCCAAATTATGAATGGTTAAAACAGTTTTTATTCCTTGATAGGCTTGAATCCAACGGTATTTTTCCTTTAACAAGAAAGGAATCATAGCTGTATGGTAGTCATGAACATGGAGAAGGTCAGGAATAAAGTCAATTCTTTCCATAGCCTCAATGGCAGCCAGTTGGAAAAAGGCAAAGCGTTCTCCGTCATCAAAATCACCGTAAACATGACCACGGAAGAAATAGTATTGGTTGTCAATAAAGTAGAAGGTCACACCATTTAGTACTGTTTTCTTAATCCCACAGTACTGTCTGCGCCAACCAACACTCACCTCAAAATGAAGAACATCTTCAATCTGATTTCCAAATTTAGCCTCTACCATGTCATAGTAGGGTAAAATCACTGCAACTTCATGCCCAGCTTTTACCAGTGATTTAGGAAGAGCGCCAATGACGTCTCCCAAACCACCTGTTTTTGAAAAGGGTGCACCCTCAGCTGCTACAAATAAAATTTTCATGAATGAATATCCTCTGTTACTTTGCTACCTTTCTTAACGACAACTGGATGTTCTGCAGTTCCTCGAATCACAACACCAGGCTCAACTTCAACACCCTTGTCCAAGATAGCATATTCGACCTGAGCTCCTTCTCCAATAACAACACGAGGGAAGAGCAGGCTATCTTTAACCAAGCTATCCTTGTGGACATGAATATTACGTGATAGAACAGAATTAGCCACTTGACCTTCAATGATACTACCAGAAGCAAACTGAGAAGTACTTACCTTAGATGTATTGGCATAGTAAGTTGGCTCTTCGTTTTTAACCTTTGTATAAATCTTTTGATTTGGTGAGAAGAGAGAGTAGAATTTTTGTGATTCAAGCATATCTTTGTTAGATTGATAATAAGACTCTACAGAGTGAATATTTGCCAGATAACCTGTGTACTCGTAGGCAAAAGCCCCTTCTTTTGCAGCCAAATCCCGTAAAACATAGCGCAACTTCTCTGGATGTTCTTTCTTAGCTTCTTCTTCTAAGCGTTCAATCAACCAAGGTGTATCAACGACAAAGATATCTGTAGACATGTTATAGATTTGATCTGGTAACTTGCTATCAAAGAGTTTATGAGAACGAACATGGTCTGTTTCATCCACTTCCAAGATTGCGTTTACTTCTGAAATGTCTTTCTTAGCTAGTTTTTTATAAACTACAGTGATAGGCCCTTTTGTTGTACTATGTAGATGGAAAACTTGGTTCAAATCAATATTAATCAAAACATCACAGTTGAGGGCAACTGTTTGGTTGGAGCCAGAACGTTTCAAATAAGTAAGAAGCTGTTGGTAGTATTCTTTTCCAACTGTGCTACTTTCTACACGGGTATTGTAAATACCTAGATAATAGTGACTGAGAAGAGTTGATAAGCCCCACTCACGTCCTGAACGGATATGGTCAAAGACAGAACTGATATTATCTTGTTGGAAAATACCAAAGATACTACGGACACCTGCATTAGCAAGACTTGAAAGCGGGAAGTCAATCAAGCGATATTTACCACCAAATGGCAAACTAGCTACTGGACGGTGGTCTGTCAGTGTTGACATATCATGAAAACCAACTGTATTTCCTAAAATGGCTGAATATTTATCAATCTTCATCTGTTGCTACCCCCACTACTTCATTATATCCTACAACTTGTACTTCTTCTGTTCCATCAATTTCGACACCGTCAGAAATAACTGCACCTTCACCAATAATGGCACGTTTAATTTTAGCTCCCTGACCAACAATTGCACCACTCATGATAACTGAATCTACTACTTCTGCCCCTTCGCGAACTTGCGCACCTGTTGAAAGGATAGAATGTTTAACAGTTCCATCTACAAAACAGCCATCAACAACCAAGGAATCTTCCACATGAGCATTTGCCCCAAGGAAGTTTGGTGGTGAAATTAAGTTTCTTGAGTAAATCTTCCATTGACGGTTACGGCTGTCCAAGGCATTCTCTGGAGAAATGTACTCCATATTTGCTTCCCAAAGTGACTCAATGGTACCAACATCTTTCCAGTAGCCATTAAACTCATATGCATAGACACTTTCACCTGACTCAAGGTAATTTGGAATGACATTTTTACCAAAATCTGACATATCTACATTGCTCTTTTCAGCAGCAACAAGCATATTGCGCAGACGTTGCCAATCAAAGATGTAAATACCCATAGAAGCCTTTGTAGATTTTGGTTGTGCTGGCTTTTCTTCAAATTCAACAATGCGGTTATTGGCATCTGTGTTCATAATACCAAAACGGCTAGCTTCTTTTAGAGGAACATCAAGAACTGCTACTGTCAAACTAGCATTATTATCCTTGTGTGACTGGAGCATATCATCATAGTCCATTTTATAGATGTGGTCCCCAGACAGAATCAAGACATACTCAGGATTGACACTGTCGATATAGTCAATATTTTGGTAAATAGCGTGACTAGTCCCTTCGAACCAACGATTTCCTTCACTTGCAGAATACGGTTGAAGAATAGAGACACCAGAATTGATACCGTCTAGTCCCCAGCTTGAACCATTCCCAATATGGTTATTGAGAGCAAGAGGTTGGTACTGTGTAATGACTCCAACATTGTGAATCCCTGAGTTGGCACAGTTTGAAAGAGCAAAGTCAATGATACGGTAGCGCCCACCAAATTGCACAGCTGGTTTTGCAAGGTTTTGAGTGAGTTTTCCGAGACGAGTTCCTTGCCCACCAGCAAGAATCAAAGCTAACATTTCATTCTTCATTTTCTACTCCTTTTTGGTTTTTATTTGTGACGGTTTTTGCAGATTTCAAGCGGCGTTTGATTTTCCAAACACTTGCTCCCATAGCCGGTAGGGTAAAGGTCAAGGTCTGCTCATAATCTTTCCATAGTCCTTCTTGCGTTTGAACAGTTTGATTATGTTCTTTCCAAACGCCTCCCCACTCTTCTAACTCAGTATTCCAGACTTCTTCATAAATCCCTGCAATAGGCAGTCCAATTGTAAAATCTTTTCGTTCAACAGGTGCCATATTAAAGACGCAGACTAGCATGTCGCCCTTCTTACCCTTACGGATGAAGGAAAGAACACTCTGGTCTCGATTATCCGCATCAATGATTTCAATACCATCATAGCTGGTATCAATTTCCCACAGACAGCGGTTGTCTTTGTAAAACTGGTTTAGCTGAGAAGTGAAATACTTCATCTTAGCATTAATTGGGTCTTCTAGGTTAGACCATTCCAACTGCTCTTCAGATCTCCATTCTAGGAATTGGCCGTATTCACTACCCATGAAAAGCAATTTCTTACCAGGGTGACAAATTTGGTAAGTGTAGAGATTGCGTAAGCCTGCGAATTGATTGTAACGATCTCCCCACATCTTGTGCATCATACTCTTCTTACCGTGAACCACTTCGTCATGTGAGAATGGTAGGAGATAGTTTTCATTGAAAACATACATAAAGCTGAAAGTTACCAAATTAAAGTCATACTTACGGTAAATAGGGTCTTCTTCGTAGAATCGAAGGATATCATTCATCCAGCCCATATTCCACTTGTAGTCAAATCCTAGACCACCAAGCTCTTTCATTCCCGTAATCTTGGTTGCTGACGAACTTTCTTCTGCGATCATCATAACGTCTGGATGAACTAGTTTAATGACATCATTCAAGCGTTGAAGGAAATAATATCCTTCATAGTTGAGATTGCCACCATCTTTATTAGGTGTCCATGGAGCATCATCGTAGTCAAGATAGAGCATGTTACTAACCGCATCCACACGAATACCATCTAGATGGTAAAAGTCAATCCAAAACTTAATACTAGAAATCAAGAAGGACTGGACTTCATTTTTTCCAAGGTCAAAATTGAGAGCGCCCCAACCATAGTTATGAGCCTTATTATGGTCTTGGTACTCAAAAGTCGGCGTCCCGTCATAATAAGCTAAGGCATCATCATTAATGGTGAAATGACCAGGTACCCAGTCTACAATAACCCCAATATTGTTTAAGTGACATTCCTCAACAAAATCTTGAAACTCTTCAGGGCGACCATAGGCATGCTCTAAAGCGAAGTAACCCATAAGCTGGTAACCCCAACTCAAACCGAGAGGGTGGGACATTAAGGGCATAAACTCAATATGAGTATAGTTCATCTCAACTAGGTAAGGAATGAGTTCATCTTTCAATTGAGCAAAACTATAAGGACTTCCATCTGGATTTCTCTTCCACGATCCAGCATGAACTTCGTAGATATTGACAGGACGTTCAAAGAAAGTCCAACGTTTTCTGCGAGCTAACCAAAGCCCATCCTTCCATTTCTTTTCTGGAATCTCTGTTAAAATAGCTCCAGTACCCGGACGTGCCTCATACCGTACAGCCAAAGGATCAATCTTCATCAGCTGATGACCATTTGCACGTGTGATATGATACTTGTAAATTTGGCCTTCATGAGCAAGTCTGGTAAAGACTTCCCAGACTCCAAATTCATTTCGTTCCATCGGAATTTGATTTTCTACCCAATTGGTGAAATCCCCCACCAAGTGGACAGCCTGAGCATTAGGAGCCCACACACGAAATGTATAACCGTACTCTCCATTTAGTTCTTCCCTATGTGCTCCTAGATAATGCTGAAGGTGAAAATTTTCTCCTGTCATAAAGGTGCGCAAAGCTTCTCTTTTATCCATAATACCCCCTCTTTTCTGTAAGCGTTTTCTATAGATTTATTATACTACCTTTTTAGGGAAGATTCAAGTAAATTACGGAATTTGCAAAAAAATCTTTTGAAAGTCTTCAACAAATTCACTGATGTGTTCACTTGTAAATCAAGAAATTTTCAAACAGATTATGAAAACGAATTGTTTTTTACAATACTATCATAAAGTTCGTCATTTTACTAATAAAATTGTTGTTTTTATGTAAAAAACAAAACCAGGAAAACAATTTCCTGATTTTACATTTTATTTCACATCAAAAACAATGGATTTGACATTTGTCATCGCTTCAATGCTATATTTAATTCCTTGCACTCCAGCGCCAGAACCTTTGACACCAAGGAAGGGAAAATTATCTGGACCACGTTGGGTTTTATTATTAATATGAACTGTACCCACTTCAAGTTTTTCAGCAATTTCAAAGGCCTTTTTGAAATCATTTGTAAAGACTGAAGATTGAAGGCCGAATTCAGATTCGTTGGCAAAGGCAATTGCTTCTTCTACATTAGCCACACGAATAATTGGTAAAATAGGACCAAATGGCTCTTCCCATGCTACTTTCATATCTTTTGTAACTTGGTCAAAAAGCACTGGCCAGAGAAGATTGCCCTCACGTTTGATTGGTGTAAGAGCCTGAGCCCCTTTTTCTTGTGCATCCTCAATCAAGCCCCAAATAAAGTCGGCTGAAGCATTGTCAATAACAGGTGTAATATCAGCATTGTCAAATGGGTCACCAACTGTTAATTTAGCAACCTCTGCTTGAAGCAAAGTAACTAATGTATCTGCAACACTTTCGAGAACAATAACACGTTTAATGGCCGTGCAACGTTGCCCTGAGTAGCTAAAGGCACCCGCAACAATTTGCTTGGCAGCATGTTCCAAATCTGCATCTTCTAGTACAAGAGCTGCATCTTTCCCACCAAGCTCCAGCATGATAGGACGCATACCAGCTAAACGACCAATACGTTCTCCGATAGGGGTTGATCCTGTAAAGTTGATGAAGTTGACTTCTTTGTGCTCAATGATATAATCCCCAATTTCTGAACCACGCCCCGTAATGGTATTGAAAACACCTGCTGGAATCCCTGCTTCTTCAAATGCTTTAGCCAACAAGAGACCAGAAATAGAACCTTGTGTTGGTGGCTTAAACATAACCACATTCCCTGCAATCAAAGCCGGAGCAATCTTAGATCCAGAAAGGTTGACTGGATAGTTAAAGGGAGCAATAGCTAGCACGACTCCAACCGGCTCACGACGGACAACAGCCAGTTTGTTTTTACTTGCTGCCTCAAAACCACCACCTTCCATTGCTTGTCCAGTGATACGGAGACCTTCCTCAGCAGCATAACGAATCAAGTCTGCTGTACGCACTACTTCTCCAATGGCTGCTTTAATCCCTTTTGCTACTTCTTTGGCAAGGATAGTACCAATTTTTTCTTTATCGCGTTCTAAAATAGCTGCTGTTTTATGCAAATAAGCCGCACGTTCAACTGCTGACAAAGCACGCCATGCAGGCAAGGCTGCATGCGCAGCTTGCATAGCCTCATCTACTTCTGCTTGGCTCATAGCGGGTACTGTCCCTAATTCTTCTTGATTGATTGGTGAATAAATCGTAATTTCTTTTTCAGATGATTTCCATTCTCCATTTACTAAATTATTATATCTTGTCAAATTCTCGTCCTCCTGAAAATGATTAAGATATATTTTACCAAATTTTCAGAAAATTACAACCCTTTTTGCAATATTTTTGAGATTATTTTCACAAGCTTGACTTTTCAAACTATTTGAACTCTTTTGTTAAGCAGTCAGTACAAGAAGAAAAGGCTTAGATGAACTAAACCTTTTTCATGCTATGTTATTCTTCATTGAGTTTTATAATTTTTAGCAAGAAGATATCCTAGAAATTATACGGCACAATTGAAAACTTTTGATTTTTTCTACAAGACTTTAAAGACGCTGGTGCTAACGCCACCAACCATGTCTTTATCACTTAAATGGCTATTGGTCACCAATAGTTCTAGATTTCCAGCATTTTCAAACTGGAAGTCTTGCCCTTTAGTATTAAATACAACCAGTAAATGGTCTTCCCCTTGAATCTCATAGACAATCAAACCACTATGTTCATTTGCTGAATGAACAAAAACATGATGGTAAATTTCATCATAAGTAGGGTAAGAAAAGGCACCGGTTCCTGTCTTCAATCGAATCATCTGACGGATAAACTCAATACTATCTTGACGCTCATTAATCAAGTCCCAGTTCACTTGGTTCACACTGTCTGGAGCATTATAGCTATTCATAGCACGCTCTCTATCATCATGGGTCAACTCACCATTTTCACCAGTCGCAACTAGTTTGGTACGACCAAATTCTTGACCGATTTCCATAAAGGCCATCCCTTGCATGAGTAGGTTCATAGCTGTGGCTGTCTCAACCTTGCGCATGATTTGTTCTGAACTTTGGTCTGGATGAAGAGTTGCCAATAAATCGTGAAGATTGTAATTGTCATGGGCTTCCACATAGTTAAGTACTTGATTTGGATGTGTATAGGTTCCTAATTCACGACTGCCTAGGATTGCTTTGGCAAGAATTGGCTCTGTCGCAGCACCGCTGACAAAACCTGATTTAATTGCACCGTAAACTTCTCCACCTTTGACAGCATCACGCTGATTGTCATTAAAGAAACCAATATTTGGCATTTCGTAGGCGTTGTCCTTCTTAGCCTTATCATAAGGGGCAAGACCTGTTCCCATGTCCCAACCTTCTCCATAAAGGATAATGTTAGGGTCAATTTCATTCAAACTCTGACGAATCATCTGCATAGTCTTGACATCATGAATCCCCATCAAGTCAAAACGGAAGCCGTCAATATTGTATTCCTGTACCCAGTATAGGAGGGAATCAATCATATACTTGCGGAACATTTCGTGTTCACTGGCTGTTTCATTTCCAACACCCGTTCCATTCTGGAAGGTACCGTCTGGGTTCATACGATAATAGTAATCAGGGACAGTTGTTTGGAAAGGTGCATCAACAACTGAAAAAGTATGGTTATAGACTACATCCATAATGACACCAATACCTGCATCGTGATAAGCTTGAACCATGGTCTTCAAATCACGAATGACCTGAGCTGGATCATCTGGATTAGTTGAAAGGCTCGTTTCTGGTGCGTTATAGTTTTGTGGGTCATAACCCCAGTTGTAGGTTACATTACCATCCTCATCGTATTCTTTATGACGGTCTGCAATTGGTTGCAATTGAACATAATTGTAGCCCAGCTTCTTGATGTAATCAAAAGCAGTTGACTGG
This sequence comes from Streptococcus sp. Marseille-Q7156, assembly GCF_965119495.1. Next base: position 818,600 of record NZ_CBCPLU010000001.1, read on the forward strand.
CCGTACTGGTTAACTGTTCCAGTCTGAGCAGCACCTAAGAAAGTTCCTCTAAGATGTTCATCCACACCTGAGGTCGGTGATTTGGTCAAATCACGAATGTGCATTTCACAGATAACTGCCTTACATGGGTTTGCCAAGCGCCAAGTAGCCTCAGAACCATGCTTAACCTCGAAGTTTTCGACTTGTTTTTCTGCATGGCTTAGAATAGCAGAACGTTTGCCATCAGGACTGGTAGCAATGGTATAGGGATCGCGTGTCACTGTTTGGTGGTGAGGGAATTGGACTTGATACTGATAAGCCTTACCAGTCAAATCTTCCTCAACATCCAAACTCCAGACACCAATAGTATTGTCCTTATGGTTATAAGAGTAGCTATTGCCTCTCTCCATATCAAAAGTCTTCCAAACAGGTGCATCATTAGTAGCTGATTCATAAACGACAACCTGCACTTCTGTCGCTGTTGGAGCCCAGAGAGCAAAATGAGCCTGATTGTCCTCTACACAGCACCCCAATTCACCTTGGTAGCCCCAGTGGTGGTCGAAACTAGCACTATTGATAGCCTTATCAAAGGCAAAAGGATTTTGATTCTTATAGAAAGGACTGGCAATAGCAGGATTTTCAGAATAATAAATTCTGTCATCACCTTCCAAAATCCAGACCTCTGTTAAGAGGGGATAGTGATTAAAACGGATAGCATACTCTTTACTAGTTTGGCCGGTATGAACCACAAAATTCAAGCTTTCTAAGGGATGAGCACTTGGGTGTTCAAAACTAAATGAAGCACCAAAATAATCTTTTTTGTAGGTTAGCAAATCAATTCGCTGGTCCTGACTTTTTACAAAAGAGCAAGTGTCGTATTCACCATTCTTGCGGTGGTAATGAATGCGCATAGGGTAGTTATACATTGTTTATTTTTCCTTTTTACTTTTTAATTTGTTTCTGTTTCACTAATAATTTTTTGTCAATTTCGTCTCAATTAATAAACTTAGTCATATTATCTAAACTCTGGTTTTAAACGATCATTACAAACTTTCTAGCCAAGCCTCATCTCGAACCTCGATACCAAGTTCTTGTGCTTTTTGCAGTTTGCTTCCAGCATCTGCACCAGCCACGACGAGGTCGGTCTTTTTAGAAACGCTGCCTGTTACTTTGGCACCCAGACTTTCGAGTTTACTTTTAGCTTCTGAGCGCTTGAGACGTTCCAATTTCCCAGTCAATACCACTGTCAAACCTGACAAGGCTGCATCCGCTACTACCGTCTGTCCTTTATAGTCCAGATTGACTCCAGCTTCTTTTAATTCTCTGAGGAGAATTTCAGAGCCCTCAGTCGCAAAGTAAGTCTGAAGACTTTTGGCAATCACGCCACCTAGACTTTCAATACTAGCCACTTCCTCTGGATCTGCCTGAGCCAGATTTTCAATCGAATGGAAATGTTGGAGTAACAGCTGACTGGCCTTGCTTCCGACATGGCGAATTCCCAAACCAAATAAGAGCTTCTCGGCAGAATTTTCCTTAGATGCTTGGATGGCCTGATACAGTTTAGAAGCGGATTTTTCCTTAACCCCTTCTAAAAGGAGGAAATCTTCTTCTTTCAAGCGGTAAATATCCGCAACGTCCTTAACCAGATTGGCAGCAAATAGCTTCTCAACTACTGATGGACCAAGTCCTGTAATATTCATAGCATCTCGAGAAGCAAAGTGGATCAAACCTTCCATGATTTGAGCAGGGCAACGCGGATTGATACAACGGAGAGCCACTTCATCTTCAAAGTGCAGCAAGACAGAATTACAACTTGGACAGTTTGTTGGGATATCTAGTTTTTCTTCAGAAACCCGTTTGGACTCTACCACACGTAAAACAGCAGGGATGATGTCACCAGCCTTATAGACGATAACCGTGTCGTCTTTGCGGATATCCTTTTCAGCAATATAATCCACATTGTGCAGGGTTGCACGGCTAACAGTTGTACCAGCTAGCTGAACAGGGGTCAGATTAGCAGTTGGAGTCACAACACCGGTACGACCAACTGTCCAATTAACTGATAAGAGTTGAGCTTCTTTTTCTTCAGCTGGGAACTTGTAGGCCACTGCCCACTTTGGAGCCTTAACGGTAAAACCGAGTTCTTCTTGGCTTGCTAAGTCATTGACCTTGATCACCACCCCATCGATATCATAAGGCAGATTCTCCCGTTCCTCTCCTACTTCTTGTATAAAATTCCAAATCTCATCCATGCTTTCAGCTAGAATTCGTTTAGAATTGACTACAAAACCAAGTTGTTCTAGGTGCTTCAAAACCTTTTCTTGGCTGTCACGAGTTGAAGGGCTGGTTTCTTGATAGAGGAAAGTGGCAAGATTACGCTTGGCAACTACTGCTGTATCCAACTGTCGCAGGGTGCCTGCTGCCGCATTACGAGGATTAGCAAATTCAGGCTCTCCATTTTCTTGGCGAGCTTGGTTAACCTGGTCAAAAGAAGCGCGTGGCATATAACATTCCCCACGAACTGTGATATCTAGTTCTTCTGGCAAGGTCAAAGGAATGTCCTTAACACGTTTGAGATTTTCTGTGATATTCTCCCCAATAGAACCATCTCCACGTGTTGCACCAGCAACTAAAATCCCCTTTTCATACGTTAGCGAGATAGACAAGCCATCGATTTTCAACTCACAAATATAGGTTGGATGGGCCACTTCCTTACGAATACGCGCATCAAAAGCTTCAAGCTCCTCACGTGAAAAAGCATCCTGCAAACTATAAAGAGGATACTGATGACTGTATTTTTCAAAACCATCTAAAACCTTGCCACCAATACGATGGGTTGGACTGTCTGCTAACACTTGATCTGGATAGGCAGTTTCTAACTCAACCAACTCTCGGTAAAGGCGATCATACTCACTGTCTGAAACCGAGGGATTATCGCTGGTATAGTACTCAGTCGCATAGCGATTGAGCAAGGCGACTAACTCATTCATTCTTTTATTCATAAAACCATTTTACCACAAAGTAAGCCCTCCTCACAAACGAGAAGGGCGGAAAAAACACTTAGATTGGAATTATTTTTAAAACGCAAACAGACTTATGTCTCTTTTTCAAAATGAGTTCGAACATAGCCTAGAGCTAAGAAAGATAAGACAACAACTCCAAGTCCTATAATCAAGAAAGAATAAAGATAGACACTTGGCAGCCAGGTCATTAAACCTGTTGCAATAGGCATAAATAGTATAGCTAAGGTATAAATCGAACTGAGAACTCTTCCCAGATATTCACCTTCAACCTTGGTTTGTACTTGAGTAAAAAAGTGAATATTGAAAATCGTCATAAAGAGTTCACAAACGAAATTGCCTGAAAAAGCAAGATAGGATGGGAGAGTGAATCCCATTATCATCACTCCAAGTCCAGTCAGAGCCAATAAAAACAGAAGCATTTCCAGACTGGCTTTAATCTTACTAGCTAGTAGCGCCCCAACAATAGACCCAATAGTACCCATTGTTAAAATAGTGGCATAGGCACCTTGTACTCCATAGAGCTGATTTGAAAAGGGAAGGAGATAATTAAAAGCTGCGAAGAAAAAATTGACACTTGAAGCCATGACTAACAAAAAGAAGATTTCCTTTTGCTTCACAATATAGTGAACTCCCTCCTTGATATCAGCACAAATAACTTTGAATGTAAGTTTCTTCTCACCCAAAGTCTTCTCTTCTTTCTTTGGAAGCAAGGCTACCAAGCCAAAAGCGAGAAAAAAACTAAGGGCATCTAATACCAAGGTAATGCGAAGACTTGCGAATTGTAAAACCAGAAAAGAGAGTACAGGGGAACTCACACTGACAACCTGCAAGACCAACTCCAAACGAGAATTGTAGAGGACCAGTTCATCCTTCTCTACCAATTCTGTGATAATGGCCTTATTTGCTGGTCTAGAAAAGGCGAAAGCAATAGCCTGCACAATATTGGCAAAAATCAAAGCCCCAATCATCCAGCTGTCATTCCTTATGAAAGAAATAGCCAGACAAAGAATCCCACAAACAAGGTCTGTAGTCATTAAAATCTTACGACGAGAAAAACGGTCTGAAATGACTCCGCCAAAAGGATTTACGAGAATAGATGTGACGAGTTCAGAAATCTGATACATTCCTAAAACAGTCTGTCCGATAGTCCCCATGGAAGCCAACCAGACACTATTTCCATAATCATAGAGCATATTTCCTATCTTGTTAACAGCTCCACGGCTAATCAACTGTACTGCATAGCGATTCATATAAAAACTCCTCTCAAATTTTGAAACTATTGTATCAAAACCGAAAGGAGCTTCTTTCTTTTTCCCATATTTGGGAAAATTAATCTTTGACAAATTTTTCGTAGTGTTCTTGATAGTAGGCTACTTGCTCTGGAAGACCTAGCACGTCAAAAATATGCATGGCCTCTTGCATTTGCTTACAACCTTCTTTACACTGTCCTTTTTGGTACCAGGCAAAACCTTTTAAGTAATGTAAAATATTTCGTTCATACAGATTAATGTTTTTACCAATAATCTTCTCTGTATAAGTCTCAAAATAGCTTGCATTGTCAAAAGAAAGATGCTCTAAACAATGCTGGTAACAATTGAGGGCTAAAATCAAAACTAATCTCTTATGGCGACCAATCTCTTGGTAAAATTCCTCCCTCTCCATAACTTCTCTACCAATCCGAGTGACATAGTCCACATCGTAGAAACTATAGAGGTTCCCGAAAAGAATCAACTCATACATGGTCCATTCTTCTGTTTTGAAGAGATAATCTGCTACCTTATCCAAATCATCCTGCTTCATATCATAAGTCGCATCTCTTTGACAAATCAGACCTTGTAACAAAATCCAGTTCAGCTCAAAATAAAGGGGAGTCGTCGAACTCTTAGCCTTTTCAAGTTGTTCTTCTTGAAGCTTTTGAAAACCTGCAATATTATTTGAGTAGTAAAGCGGAATAATTTGTCCCATCATAGCAACATGTTCATGATTATGGAAATCCCTAGCCTTGTCCATGAAATTTTCGATTGTTACATGAATGTTATCCAAAATCTCAAAGAAACGCGAGACTGCTAGGTCAGACTCCCCAAGCTCAAAGCGAGATAACTGAGAGGTTGAACAGGACTCCCCTGCCGCCTCCTTTAAAGAATAATTTCCACTTGTACGAAATTCACGAAATACTTTTCCAAGATGTTCCATCTTTACACCTGCTCTGATAATTCTTCCCATTCAGACATGGCTTCTTCCTGCTGGTGACTAATTTTGTCCAGCTCAGCCTGTAATTCCATGAGTTTGTCGGCGTCGTTTGTCTCCAACATTTGTTCAGAAATGGCTTGGCTTTGACTTTCTAACTCTTCTATTTCGGCTTCTAGATTTTCAATTTGTCGCATGAGTTTGCGAACTTCTTTTTGACTTTCTTTCTGAGCTTGATAGTCATTAACTGGACTTGATTCTTTTGCTTGATTGCTAGTTGAAGCTTCCTCAGCCTGATTAATTTCCATTTCAGACTTTTTATCAACATAGTAGTCGTAATCTCCCAGGTAAAGAGTCGAACCCTTCTCAGACAATTCCAAAACATGAGTTGCTACACGATTGATAAAGTAACGGTCGTGGCTGACAAATAGAAGAGTTCCATCAAAGTCAATCAAGGCATTTTCTAGCACTTCCTTACTATCAATATCCAAGTGGTTGGTCGGCTCATCCAGAATCAAGAAGTTATTGTTTTCCATAGACAATTTAGCTAAAAGCAAACGAGCTTTCTCGCCACCAGACAGCATGCCGACCGATTTTTTAACATCATCTCCCGAGAAAAGGAAGGCACCTAGACGGTTACGAATTTCAACTTCTGGTGTCAGTTTAAAATCATTCCAGAGTTCATCCAGTACAGTATTACTTGGTGTCAGCTTGCTTTGGGTCTGGTCATAGTAACCAACCTCAACATTAGCCCCAAATCGCTTTTCACCCTTAATAAACGGAATCTGGTCCACTATAGACTTAATAAAGGTTGACTTGCCGATTCCATTTGGACCAACGATAGCGACAGCATTCATCTTACGAAGGTCTAGGTTGATTGGCTCTGACAATATTTCCCCATCATAACCAATGGCTGCATTTTCAACTGTCAAAACGATATTCCCAGACGTTTTGTCAGACTGGAAGGTCATGTTGGCTGATTTCTTGCCAGCTTCAGGCTTGTCTAAGCGGTCCATTTTTTCTAGTTGTTTACGACGAGATTGGGCACGTTTAGTCGTTGAAGCTCGGACTAGATTGCGGTTGACAAAGTCTTCCAGAGCAGCGATCTCCTTCTGCTGCTTTTCATAGTTTTTTGCCTCAGTGGCTAGCTTTTGCTCCTTCAACTCGACAAAACGAGAGTAATTGCCCACATAACGATCCAAGGAATGCTTGGTCAAATCTAGCGTAATTGTCGCAACCTTGTCTAAGAAATAACGGTCATGGCTGACAATAATGAGAGCACCGCTATAATTTATCAAGTAATTCTCTAGCCAAGCAATAGTTTCAATATCCAAGTGGTTGGTTGGCTCGTCCAAGACCAAGAGATTGGGCTTTTCAAGGAGCATTTTAGCTAGAGCCAAACGAGTATTCTGACCACCCGAAAGCTCGGCAATTTTCATCTGCCACATAGATTCGTCAAACTTGAATCCATTCAAAATCGCTCGAATATCAGCTTCATAAGTGAAACCACCTGCTTGGCGAAAATTCTCAGATAAGCGGTCATAATCTGACATCAGCTTATTCAAGTCCTCACCAGACTTTTCACCCATCTCCAACTCCATCTTACGCAGTTGTTTCTCAGTCCGACGCAGGTCATCAAAGACATGAAGCATCTCATCGTAGATAGTGTTTTCAGATTCAAAACGGCTATCTTGGGCTAGGTAAGACAGAGAAATATCTTTTTTCTTATTGATTTCTCCACTAGTTGGCTCCTCTTCTCCAACTAAAATCTTCAAAAGAGTAGACTTACCTGCTCCATTTTTCCCAACAAGGGCAATCCTGTCTCGTTCATCAACCTGCAGGTTGATATTATCAAAAAGAACCTCTCCTGCAAAAGAACGTTCAATTTTATTAGCTTGTAAAATAATCATACAAGTAGTATAGCATGTTTCCCTAAGGCATTCAAGACTTGATAAACAGGCATATGTCACTACTTTTCTGAAAATTATGCTAAGGTTTTACTAAAATGTTAAAAAGTGCTATAATGTGAACGGTTAAAACAATTTACAAAAAGGAGAATTTTAATGTCTTACCAAGAAAATTACCAGAAATGGGTTGATTTTGCGGAGCTTCCTGACTACCTTCGTCAAGATTTGGAAAATATGGATGAAAAAACAAAGGAAGATGCCTTCTATACAAATCTTGAATTTGGTACTGCAGGTATGCGTGGCTTGATTGGTGCTGGTACAAACCGCATCAACATCTACGTTGTTCGCCAAGCTACTGAAGGATTGGCTCGTTTGATTGAGTCAAAAGGTGGAAACGAAAAAGAACGTGGTGTCGCAATCGCCTACGATAGCCGTCACTTCTCACCAGAGTTTGCCTTTGAATCTGCGGCAGTTCTTGCTAAACACGGCATCAAATCTTACGTATTTGAAAGCCTACGTCCAACTCCAGAACTATCATTTGCAGTTCGTCACCTCAACTGTTTCGCAGGTATCATGGTCACAGCCAGCCACAACCCTGCGCCATTTAACGGATACAAGGTTTACGGTGAAGACGGTGGACAAATGCCTCCACACGATGCAGACGCTTTGACTACTTATATCCGTGCAATCGAAAACCCATTTGCAGTTGAAGTTGCTGATGTGGAAGCTGAAAAAGCTTCTGGCTTGATTGAAGTTATCGGCGAAGCTGTTGACGTAGAATACCTCAAAGAAGTTAAGGATGTTAACATCAACCCAGCCTTGATTGAAGAATTCGGTAAAGACATGAAGATTGTCTACACACCACTTCATGGTACTGGGGAAATGTTGGCTCGTCGTGCTCTTGCCCAAGCAGGATTTGATTCTGTTCAAGTCGTTGAAGCGCAAGCAACTGCTGACCCAGACTTCTCAACTGTAAAATCTCCGAACCCAGAAAGCCAAGCAGCCTTTGCCCTCGCTGAAGAACTTGGTCGTCAAGTTGGTGCAGATGTTCTTGTTGCAACTGACCCAGACGCTGACCGTGTTGGTGTTGAAGTTCTTCAAAAAGATGGTAGCTACCTTAACCTTTCAGGTAACCAAATCGGTGCTATCATGGCTAAATACATCTTAGAAGCCCACAAAAACGCTGGAACTCTTCCTGAAAATGCAGCCCTATGTAAATCTATCGTATCAACTGACTTGGTAACGAAGATTGCTGAAAGCTACGGCGCAACCATGTTCAACGTTTTGACAGGTTTCAAATTTATTGCTGAAAAAATCCAAGAATTCGAAGAAAAACACAATCACACTTACATGATGGGATTTGAAGAAAGCTTCGGTTACTTGATTAAACCATTCGTACGTGATAAAGATGCTATCCAAGCCGTTCTTGTCGTTGCTGAACTTGCTGCCTACTACCGTTCACGTGGTTTAACACTAGCTGACGGTATCGAAGAAATTTACAAAGAGTACGGCTACTATGCTGAAAAGACTATCTCTGTTACCCTTTCAGGTGTCGATGGTGCTGAACAAATCAAAGCAATTATGGCTAAATTCCGTAACAACGCTCCAAAAGAATGGAACACAACAGCTATCACTGTCGTAGAAGACTTCAAAGCTCAAACTGCTACTGCAGCTGACGGTACTGTTACAAACTTGACAACTCCTCCAAGTGATGTGTTGAAATACACACTTGCTGACGGTTCATGGATTGCCGTTCGCCCTTCAGGTACAGAACCAAAAATCAAGTTCTACATTGCAGTTGTAGGGGAAACCAACGAAGAATCACAAGCTAAGATTGCTAACATCGAAGCAGAAATCAATGCTTTTGTAAAATAAAATCCTATTAAAGATGAGACAAATCAATCTCATCTTTTTTTCGTATCAAATCTAAGCAATTTTAGAAACTTTATGGCATACTAGACTTATCAATGAAAGCGAGGTAATCTCATGGAACAATTTTTAGATAACATCAAAGACCTTGAAGTCACTACAGTTGCGCGTGCACAAGAAGCTCTTGATAATAAAGAAACTGCAACCTTCTTTATTGGTCGCAAAACTTGCCCTTACTGCCGTAAATTTGCAGGTACTTTAGCAGGTGTCGTAGCTGAAACCAAAGCTCACATCTACTTCATCAATAGTGAAGAACCAAGCCAACTCAATGAGTTGCAAGCATTCCGCTCACGCTACGGAATCCCAACTGTACCAGGTTTTGTTCACATTGCAGATGGACAAATAAATGTCCGTTGCGACTCTTCAATGTCAGCACAAGAAATTAAAGATTTTGCAGGATTGTAAAAAATCAGCTAACAAGTTTTAAAATCACAAAAACGCTTTGTGAAGTACATAGATTTCTAGGATACAACAAAAATGTTGTATCCTTTTTTCGCAAAGAAATACCAAAGACAAAAATAAAAAACGTTGATTTAACAACGTTTTACCAAGGAATTCAAAAGAATGCAAAGGAATAATGGAGCCGGTGGGAGTCGAACCCACGTCCAAACACCTGCCAACATATTTGTCTACAACCATAGGTTATGTATTAGTTTAACAGTCCCTCGACACATAACTCAAGCCTAGAAACTGCGAGTCTATCAATCTCTTATCAAGCCGCTAGACAAGACTCAATCGTATCTCGCTAATAATAAGACCTGTCATTGAACACGAGCAATCCAAATCGGGTCACGCCTGCTGGTTTTTAGGCAGCTAGAGCGTAAGAAGTGTTATTTTTTGCAGTTATATTTAACTGAGCGTTTACGTCGCCACACGAGTCGCAAAATATGTCTCATAATGCCTGTCGAATCCGTAACGACCCCAAAAGACAATAAAATCATTATACCTTATCTAACTCAAAAATGCAAAAAGAAAATCAATTAACTAAAAAAGATAGTCTTTCAAAGCTTTAGTCAAAACCTGATAACCAGCAACACTGAGGTGCAGCCCATCAGTTGTAAATTCTTTTTTGAGTTGGCCTGCTTGGTCTGTCAAACTATCAAAAACTGGCACAAATTCCACCTGCATATAGGCAGAAGCAAGCTCTTGATAGGCTTGATTCCATTTCTGAATTTTTTCATTCGAGCGGATATAGACTGTCTGCTTGTACTCCTCTCCTTCATTAACTGGCAAAATGGAAAGCAATTTAATCTCTGTCAATGGATAATCGCGAGCAATTGATTGAATAATAGCTTCGAGATTATTGAGAGCCTCATTCACAGGAACATCTTTTCCAATATCATTTGTCCCAATCAAAAGGACAATTTTATCTACTGCTCCACCGTAAAGATGCGCATCTAGATTCTCTAGTAACAGCCCTGTCTGATAACCTCGAATGCCTCGATTGACAATCGTCTTCGAAGTCCCAAATAGTTCCTGCAGAGGGTAGTATTCGACAATGGAATCCCCAATAAAGAGTATATCTGGTTCTACAACAGAAACCTGATTTAAATGACGGTACTTGGTTTGGATTTTACCTTGTTCCTTTAGCAACCAATCTTCTAATAACTGTACTGCCACTTCATTCTCCTTTTTCTAACCAGTTTTCCAAGATTTGATAAACTCCTCCTTGGCTATTGGCTGGTGCTAGAGCAGTCGCCACAGCTTTGGCCTTGTCATCAGCATTTTCCATCGCATAGGCAATTCCAGCCATTTCAAGCATTTCAACATCATTTTCACTGTCACCAAAAGCCATGATTTGTTGGGGCTTCAAGTCCCAACGCTTGAGTAATTCTTCCAAGCCCCATGCTTTATGAATCCCAGCTTGGAGGATATCAATGCAACCATAGCCACTGGATACAGCACTAACACGGCCATCAAAGAGGTCATTGATTTCTTCCAAGACCGAACTCAAACGTTCCTCACCAACAACCATACTCATCTTGAGCACACCACCAAAGAGGTCAGAAGTTAATTCATCCACAAACTGCATCCGTTGGTAGAATTTTTCAATCATTTCTGGAGTCATAAAACTTTCAAGGTCTGTAAAAATCGTACCTTCCTTGACGAAACCACCCTTCATCCCTGTTACAACAAACTGGTCCTGACACGCTCGAGCCTCGAAATGAGCCAAAGCTTTATCAACAATATTATCATCCCAAGTCTGAGCCTGAATCAATTCATTATTTTCAAAAATACGAGCACCGTTGGCAACCACCAGAACCACTCGATCCACCAAGTGCTCCAGTAGTTGCCTCATACGGTGAATTTCATTGCCCGTCGCGATGACAAAACGAATCCCCCTTTGATCCAACTGATCTAAAATCTTTTCCAAGCGTGGAATATCAAGCTGGCCTCTGGCATCCAGCAAGGTTCCATCCATATCTGTCGCAATTACTTTAATCGTCATTTACTTTCCTCTGGATTCAAGTTAGTCCCACTTTAATCCCACATGTTCGTTCATTTCTTTATAGGCTGTATCAATTCGTTCCTTAGTTGCTTCATCTAACTGGTCACGATGACTACCACCCTCTATGAAATCTTCCAAGATATAGGTTTGATAATGATATAAAGGATATCCTTCTGGTGAAAAGGTTCCCTTTGGTGTTCGATTGACCCAAGTAGGATGAGCTTTAGCTGTTCCGATAGTTGTTTTTCCATCCTTCTTCTTAATGGTCACATCCATGAGCACGCCACGTTCAGTCCACTTAGCATTTTCTACCCCTTCCATGGTCTCAATCCGCTGATTGGAAATAAAGTTCCCCATTGAATAGATAATGAGTTTCTTGTCTCCATCTTTTTCAACAATTTCAGATGGCTCAACTACGTGTGGATGGCCTCCAAAGATAATATCCGCTCCCCATTCAATCATCTTGTGGTACAAAGCCTTTTGCTCTTCAGTCGGTTCTATGCGATACTCAACACCCATCTGAGGCATGATAACAGTAATGTCCGCTTCCTTCTCTGCACGCTCAATTTCAGCCTTCATCTTATCTTCGTTTAGGTCTGAAAGATAGCGGTTGTAGTCTTCTTGAGAAATACTTTGCTCAATTCCATTAAATCCATAAGAATAAGCCAAAAGTGCAACCTTGATACCGTTCACTTCCTTGATAACGAGCGGAGCTTGATCACGTGACTCGTGCGTATAAACTCCAATAGGTGTTATTCCTGCTTTTTCGATAGCATTTGCCGTTGAAATAACCCCCTCAATTTGCGAATCCAAAATGTGATTATGAGCCAAATCTAGAACATGATAACCTGCATCCTTAATGGCATCCATAACTTCAGCAGGAGCATTAAAGAGAGGATAACCCGCTAAATAATGATCCTTATTAATAGTCCCTTCAAAATCACCAATAGCTAAATCTGCCTGCTTAAGCCATGGTGTCACGTATTCAAAATTCTCATGAAAATCATACGTTCCATCATCCTTTTTTGCTGAAAAGTAAAGAATATCATGATAAAGCAAATCACCATGAGCCATAATTCTAGCAGTTTTTTCCTCTTCCTGATTTTTAGCATTTTGATTGGTCTTATTTGCTTCTTGAGAAATGACATCCTTTTTTTGACTGGTCAAGGGGATTCCTTGAAAGCTTTCAAACAATAAGACCAATCCCATTGATAAAGCAACTGCTAGCAAGAGTACCGCCACAAATCCCTTGTTGCTCCACTTACGATAACGTCTAAAAAAGTTGACTAAACCTTTCACAAAACGAAAAACTGGTCCACGTTTATGTCTATCTTGTCTTCTTTGCATCTTCATCCTCCCTACTTTCTAATGCAAGCCTTTTCTTTTTATTATAACACAGATAAGTATTTCTTTCACAATTGAATCGAACCTAAAAGGCATTTTCTATAAAAGCTCGATGCCGTAATGCTTTCAATCCTTGTCATTTTGTGATATCATGTAGAGGTAATGAAAGGAGAGAAAATGTCTGCTATAGAACGTATTACAAAAGCTGCTCACTTAATTGATATGAACGATATTATCCGCGAGGGGAATCCGACTCTTCGTGCAGTTGCTGAGGAAGTTACTTTCCCCTTGTCTGACCAGGAAATCATTCTTGGCGAAAAGATGATGCAATTCCTCAAACATTCCCAAGATCCTGTCATGGCTGAAAAGATGGGGCTCCGCGGTGGGGTTGGACTTGCTGCTCCTCAATTAGATATCTCAAAACGCATTATCGCTGTTTTGGTGCCAAATATTGTTGAAGAAGGCGAAACTCCAGAGGAAGCCTACGATTTGCAAGCCATTATGTACAATCCAAAAATCGTCTCTCACTCTGTTCAAGACGCTGCTCTTGGTGAAGGAGAGGGTTGTCTGTCTGTTGACCGCAACGTGCCTGGCTATGTAGTCCGCCATGCTCGCGTCACTGTTGACTACTTCGATAAATATGGAGAAAAACACCGTATCAAACTCAAAGGCTACAACTCCATCGTTGTTCAGCATGAAATTGACCACATAAACGGTATCATGTTTTACGATCGTATCAATGAAAAAGACCCATTTGCAGTTAAAGATGGTTTACTGATTCTTGAATAAAGAAAATCCCGTTGCAAGACGGGGTTTTGTGTTATAATAGAGGCATGAAAACAAATGATATTGTCTATGGCGTCCACGCCGTTACCGAAGCCCTCCTTGCAAACACAGGAAACAAACTTTACCTCCAAGAAGATCTCCGAGGTAAGAATGTTGAGAAAGTCAAGGAACTAGCTACAGAAAAAAAGGTATCCATTTCTTGGACTTCAAAAAAATCTCTCTCTGAGATGACTGAAGGTGCTGTCCACCAAGGTTTTGTTCTACGAGTGTCTGAATTTGCCTATAGCGAGCTGGATAACATCCTTGCCAAAACGCGTCAAGAAGAAAATCCACTTCTATTGATTCTAGATGGTTTAACCGATCCCCATAATCTGGGTTCTATCTTGCGAACAGCCGATGCGACCAATGTTTCCGGAGTCATCATTCCCAAGCACCGTGCTGTCGGAGTAACACCTGTCGTTGCCAAAACAGCCACAGGTGCTATTGAACACGTTCCCATTGCCCGAGTGACCAACCTAAGCCAAACTCTAGACAAACTCAAGGATGAAGGCTTCTGGACCTTTGGAACAGATATGAATGGGACTCCTTGCCATAAGTGGAATACAAAAGGGAAAATCGCCCTCATCATCGGAAATGAAGGAAAAGGCATCTCTAGCAACATCAAAAAACAGGTTGATGAAATGATTACCATTCCCATGAATGGACATGTTCAAAGTCTCAATGCCAGTGTTGCTGCAGCCATTCTCATGTACGAAGTTTTCCGAAATCGCCTATAAAAGAGGCTGGACAAAAACCAGATTCTAAATAAAACCGCTCAGTGATTTCAGTTTTACTCACAATCAAGCTGAAAACAACTGTGTGGTTTTTGAATAGTTGATTTGTAAAATCCATGCTCGTGAAAATGAATTCAAGCTCTACTATGCTGGTCTAGTTGTCTCTAACACACACTCTGAGCTCACCAAAAATATTCTCTAATTTTCGAAAAACGAGATCAGTTGCCCTCCTCCATTTGACATAGATGCTAGATTCTTCTTCGATATATCATGTGTTCTGAACGAAGTTTCCTAAAGAAATTCTAATACTCAATGAAAATCAAAGAGCAAACTAGGAAGCTAGCCGCAGGCTGGACTTAAGTACGGCAAGGCGAATCTGATGCGGTTTGAAGAGATTTTCGAAGAATATAAGTTGTATCATAACAAATTGATTTCTGAATTTCTTATATAAGAAAATGAGCATCTCCAACTACGAGAAAGCTCATTTTTAGGATTGTATAGGCAAATTTTACATATGTTTCAAACGCTCAATCCGTTCTGAAATAGGTGGGTGGGTATAAAATAGTTTTTGGAACCCTCCCCCTTTCTTGGGATCATTGATATAAAGTGCGCTACTAGCATCATCGACATGGTGATGCATCGGCTCGCTATTGTCCAACTTACGTAGAGCATTGATCATCCCTTGAGGATTGCGAGTCAACTCGACACTAGAAGCATCAGCTAGAAATTCCCTCTGACGAGAAATAGCTAGTTGTACCAAGGTTGCAGCGAGAGGTGCCAGCACAATAGCTAGTAGGGAAACCACTAGCATAATGATTTCTAAGCCATTTCCATCTCGATCATCGTCACTTCGTCTACGACCTGCGCCACCCCACCACATCATACGACCTGCCATACTAGAAAGCATGGTGATAGCACTAGCGAGAGCGACAGCAATAGTCGAAATACGGATATCGTAATTACGAATATGACTAACCTCATGTCCCATAACAGCTTCTAGTTCTTCACGATTCATGATAGCTAGGAGACCTGACGTCGCAGCAACCGCCGCATTTTGAGGATTAGAACCTGTCGCAAAAGCATTTAAGGCTGGATCATCAATGATGAAAACTCGTGGCATGGGAATCTGACCCACCATAGCCATATCTTCCACTACATGGTAAAGGTCTGGTGCCGTTTGCTCATCAACCTCACGCGCTCCATTCATGGACATGACAATCTCTGTTGATTGAAAAATCATGGACAAAGCATAGATAAAGCCGATAATCAGTGCGATAACCAAACCACCAAGCCCAGATCGCATAAAGAGGTAACCAACCGCATAGCCAACAAGAGCTAAGAGTAGGAAAAATACCAGCAACAAAATCCACGTTTTTCGTTTATTGCTTGCAATTTGATCAAACAACATCTTAGTCACCTAAACCGCTAAAATCAACTTTAGGAACTGCCTTTTCCTCTTCTGGTGTTTGAAGGAAATCTGCTGCTTTAAAGCCAAACATTCCAGCGATAATATTGCTTGGGAAAGTTTCTAATTTTACATTGTAGTTGCTGACAACACTGTTGTAGAGTTGACGGGAGTAAGAAATTTTATTTTCTGTGTTTGTCAACTCCTCTTGCAATTTAACAAAGTTGGCACTAGCTTTCAAATCTGGATAGCTTTCTGCAACTGCAAAAATACCTGAAACCTGACGAGTGAGGGCATCACTAGCTTTCATAGCTTCTGCTGGTGAAGTCGCTGCTGCCACTTGGTTACGCAGTTCTGCCACCTTTTCAAGGGTAGAACCTTCATATTTGGCATAACCTTTTACAGTCTCAATCAAGTTTGGCAAGAGATCATTTCGACGTTTCAACTGAACATCAATCTGACTCCAAGCCTCCTTTGTTTGCATACGATTCTTAACCAAACCGTTATAGCTAACGATCACAAAAATAACAACAAGAGCTAAAACTCCAAGAATAATCCAAGTCATTATATAAGTCCTTTCTACTTTTAGATTAGTACCAGTATATCAAATTTTTAATGATTGTGGTAAAATAAGATGATACTAAAGAAGGAAATAACTATGAAACCAGAAACATTTTACAACTTGCTTGCCGAGCAAAATCTTCCACTTTCGGACCAGCAAAAAAAACAATTTGAACGTTATTTTGAGCTCTTGGTCGAATGGAATGAAAAAATTAATCTAACAGCTATTACAGACAAGGAAGAAGTTTATCTCAAACATTTTTACGATTCGATTGCACCCATTCTTCAAGGTTTGATTCCCAATGAAACTATCAAACTTCTTGATATTGGAGCTGGGGCAGGATTTCCTAGTCTGCCGATGAAAATTCTCTATCCTCAGCTTGATGTGACTATCATTGATTCGCTCAATAAGCGCATCAACTTCCTCCAACTTTTGTCTCAAGAACTGGATTTGGACGGTGTTCATTTCTACCATGGACGTGCAGAAGATTTTGCCCAAGACAAGAATTTCCGTGCTCAATATGATTTTGTAACAGCTCGTGCGGTTGCCCGTATGCAGGTCTTGTCTGAATTGACTATCCCCTACCTTAAAGTTGGCGGAAAACTATTGGCACTCAAGGCTAGCAATGCGCCTGAGGAATTATTAGAAGCTAAGAATGCCCTCAACCTCCTTTTTAGTAAGGTCGAAGACAATCTCAGCTACGCTCTACCTAATGGAGATCCGCGCTACATCACAGTGGTAGAAAAGAAAAAAGAAACACCAAATAAATATCCACGTAAGGCTGGTATGCCCAATAAACGCCCACTTTAAATTTTTAAGTAAAAAAATATTTACAAAGTTTGTAATTTTTGCTATACTATCACAAGCAAAGGTTTTTAATGTCATCCCGTGAGGTGACGAAGACGCAGAAATATTTGAAACTCTTTAAAGTCTAGATTTTAAAGAAGTCTTACTCTGAGGGCCTATTGCTGTAAAATAATGGGCTCTTTTTTGATGCCCAAAAGTGAGGTTTATATGAAACAAGAATCAACTGTTGATTTGTTACTAGACGTTGACCAACGTCCTTCAGCTGGCAAAGGAATTCTCCTTAGTTTCCAACACGTTTTTGCCATGTTTGGTGCGACCATTTTGGTACCATTGATTTTGGGAATGCCTGTATCTGTTGCCCTTTTTGCTTCGGGTGTTGGAACACTCATCTACATGATTTCAACTGGTTTTAGAGTTCCAGTTTATCTAGGTTCTTCTTTTGCCTTCATCACAGCAATGTCTCTTGCTATGAAAGAAATGGGTGGTGATGTATCTGCTGCTCAAACAGGGGTTATCTTGACTGGTTTGGTCTATGTCCTTGTGGCTGCTGGTGTTCGTTTTGCAGGTACAAAATGGATTGATAAACTCTTGCCACCAATCATCATCGGACCTATGATCATCGTTATCGGTCTTGGACTTGCAGGTTCAGCTGTTACCAACGCTGGTCTTGTAGCTGATGGGAATTGGAAAAATGCTCTTGTAGCAGTTGTTACTTTCTTAATTGCTGCCTTTATCAATACAAAAGGAAAAGGCTTCCTACGAATCATTCCATTCCTCTTTGCCATTATCGGTGGTTACCTCTTCGCGCTAACTCTTGGTTTGGTTGACTTTACACCAGTTCTAAAAGCTAACTGGTTTGAAATTCCTGGTTTCTACTTACCATTTAGCACAGGTGGTGCCTTTAAAGAATACAATCTTTACTTTGGTCCAGAAACCATCGCTATCTTGCCAATCGCTATCGTAACAATTTCTGAACATATCGGTGACCATACTGTTTTGGGTCAAATCTGTGGCCGTCAATTCTTGAAAGAACCAGGACTTCACCGTACTCTTCTTGGTGACGGTATCGCAACTTCAGTTTCTGCCTTTCTTGGTGGACCAGCCAATACAACTTACGGAGAAAATACAGGGGTTATCGGTATGACTCGTATCGCTTCTGTCTCAGTTATCCGTAACGCTGCTTTTATCGCGATTGCCCTCAGCTTCCTTGGTAAATTCACTGCCTTGATTTCAACCATTCCAAATGCTGTACTTGGTGGTATGTCAATCCTTCTCTACGGGGTTATCGCCAGCAACGGTTTGAAAGTCTTGATCAAAGAACGTGTTGATTTTGGTCAAATGCGTAACCTAATCATCGCAAGTGCTATGTTGGTTCTTGGACTTGGAGGAGCTATCCTTAAACTCGGTCCAGTTACACTTTCAGGTACTGCCCTATCAGCCATGACAGGAATCATCTTGAACTTGATCTTACCATACGAAAATAAAGATTAAGAGACTTGACACAGAAAGAGAATGAACAAAAACGAGCTTCTCTTTACTAACCCCAAAAAGTTGCACAAATAATTATTGAAAGGATTTAGTTCTGTACTGCATAAGACTAAGTCCTTTTATAATAAAATGAAGCAAAACAGTACATAATGTGGTATCGTCAATTGAAACAAGGACAAGATAAAAGAGCCTCAAAAAAAGGTATTGCAACTTGGCAATACCTTTTTTGAGGTGCTTTTTGAAAGCCATCAAATGATGACTTTTCAGAGGGAGCAAAAAACTGTTCCCTTTATATTCTAAACATTTAAATGTCTTTTTTAAACAGTTGGTTAAAGAAACCGTCTGTATTTTTAAGAAGGGCTTTGAATACCTTAGATTTAAGAGCTACAGTATGAGAGAAGTCATCTGTTTTTTTCAAATCTTCTTCGACTGCTTTATCAAATAAAGGCCTTAACTCATCATAGTTACTGATATGGACGCCATCAATATCGATACCTTCAAAGCCTTTCTTAGCTTTAGCAAGAACCTCCTCGTACCAATGTCTCTTCCACTCTTCAAGTGTCTTGAACTTGTCTCCAGATACTTTCTTAATAATAAAGTCATCGCCTAGCAAACCTTTATTTTCTTTAATAGCCGCATCTTTGTATTTGTTAGATACATAACTAGTGAAACCTTTGTCATATCCATAATAACCCCACATGCGGAAGGCATTGTGTTTGAATGATAATGAACCAGGAGCTCCAAGACTAGTATTGCCACCATAAATACCAGCCATCATATTGACGTTTACATATGCTGAGTTGACAGCATAATCTTCAGGGCGATAACGTCCGTTACCTGGATTTCCATGTTTCGTCATGAAGTTATTATCCACTAAATCATTGACGCTAGATAAAGTCATTACCTTTTCTTCACCTTTCAAATCACGGACACTATCCCATTGGTTTGGACCTAAAAGATCATTGTACTGAATCTTAGAGCGCATTTCTTTGTCAATCTTCTTGAACCACTTACTATTGTCTCCTTTAATTTTAGGAAGTACAGCATCAGCTTCTACATGATCAAGCAGCATCATAGCTTCATTGTAGTTTCTCATGTAGCGGTCAATGTCATCACGTGTCTTTAATTTGTCAGGATCTGGGTTGTACCATTGGTTACCATCATTTGGACGATGGTAAGCCATATTAATTCCAAGTGCGCCGTATTCACCATTAGTCGTTGAGCTGTCAGGTGTTTGCAGCATACCTTGTGCATAGGCTTCTGCATTTGTACCAACACGTTGACTGTATCCTCCGTAATAGAGCATTCGGTCATTGACGTGTGTTGTTTCATGTGTAAATGCTGAAATACCAAATTGTGATATTAAATCGGTTACCATAAAGTAAACTTGGTCATTATTGTTTGCACTATCGTAAATACTTGCCATCGCTCCCATGGCTCCATTTGTTGCGTGGAATTTGCCAGTTGGACCATACAATTCTCTAATAGGTCTGATAATTGCCCCGTTCTTTCCGTATCCCATGCTGTTGGCACCGTCGACTCCATGGTAGTTTTGGTTATCCCAAACTGGTGTCGGTACCATATTTTGACTCTTAAGAAGTCTATCACGAACATTAGGTAGAGCTAATCTGGACCAGAAATCTAAATAAGTTTGTTGAGCATGTGCAACTTCATCAATCTTAGTTTTGAACTCATTACGAGCTTCTTCTGTATGTTTTCCATATTTCTCAAATGAACTGTACGCCATCGTGTTATATGTTGAAATTAAGAACATATGGGCATTTTTAAGAGTTAATAGAGGTAGGATCATACGTCCATGAACACCATTATCTAAACCATCGAATACACGGTGACGTTTATCTTTCAACTCTGTATTTGTTGTCTTAGGTTCTGAAACATATACATTTTTAGCAGAATGGATAAACCAATCGTTAATATCTTTATCCTCAGTGAACAAACGCATGTTGTATTCTAGGAAGTTACGAAGACTACCTTTACCAGTATTACTTGCAATGATTTCACGATAAGCATCCTGAGTTCGGTCACCCTTTAAGTTCTTCTCACTAGACCCGATGTTAATCAAGCGATCTAACACACTTGGTGTTTTACCGTAGAAGTCAGGTTTAAATATCATAATGTCTTTGATACTCATGCTGTTGTCAGTATACTTAATGTTATAGTAACGATTCAAGTAAGATAGAGCCATCATGATTTTCGCTTTGTTGTCGTCAACTTTCTTTACAAGTGCTTTCATCGCAGCTTCGTCACTATTTAATTGATGGTCTTCGTTTTCGACTAAAGCTTTCACAAATTTATCAAGATTAGCTTTAACATCAGCAAAGCTTTCTTCTAGATACAAATCAGATGGATTTCCAATAATTTTACGAACATCTTGCGAATCGTATGTAACTGAACCTAACTTCTCTTTCACATCTGCAATCAGTTTCACACGGTCTTTCTCAACCATATTTGGTGTATAAACAACGTTTTGTCCAGCGATGGCATATTCACGAACTTGTTTCACTTTAGAATCAGTATTCTTAGTAACATCCATTTCTTCCTTAGTACCATCCGCATAGTGAACCATAATCTTATCAATATCTGACAAATCAGTTACAAAATGTCCGCCTTTCATACCCGTAACAGAAAGAACTTCTTTCTTAGCTAAGTTTGAATCTTCTGCAAGTTTGTTACCTTGGTTGACAATCCATTCTTTGTTATAAAATGGTTGAAGTTTCTCAATATTACGATAAGCCAAATCACGTTCGGATTTGTAGTCTTGAGTTGATTTGTATTCCTCTGATTTTGGTGCTGTACGGTTAAGCGTATCTTCAGGAAGAGCACTAATTTCAAATCCACTAGCTGTTATATTGTACCCTTTAATTTTCTTATTAGCTTCTTCTAAACTAATTTCTTTAACACGTTTAGAACGTTGATATGAAGAGGCTCCTGTACTCATATCACGAACAACGAAATCATTTTCAAGTCTATTACCTGAGAAGTAACCACCTTCGTCATCTATATTTCTTGAACCATAGAAGATCTCACCTTTAGAAACTTTCACCATTGATACGTTATCTTCAATTTGCCCTAATACCCAGTTAGAACTGATAAACCCACCAACATCAACTGGATTATCAATGTCAATTGTACCTTTAGCAACTGAATGACGAACAGAACCCTCTTTTCCTACAGTGAAATTATCCATACCATTATCAGATTTCGCGACAAGTCCAGCAGCTCTAGCTCGTTTACCTGTGATTGTTACATCAGCATATGCTCTATCTAAGTTACCTTTCCAAATTTCACCAGCAATACCAGCTAAATTCCAATCACGATCACCAACAGCCTGCAATTTACCGATAAATGCTACATTTCTTAACAGGCCACCACGATCAATCTTATTAACAATACCAGCAATACTATTGTTTCCAAGAATGCTACCAGTAACCTTGATATTCTCAACTGTCGCATTTTTAACAGTCTTAGCAAGTGCTGAAATATCATTAATCCAAGGCATATTGATATTAACGTTTGCTAAGTTAATATTTTTAACTGAACCACCTTCGATACCACCGAATAATTGACGTTTCATGTTATGAATTGAATACTGGTTACCTTCTACACTGGTCAATGTACCTCTAAATGTCCCAGGTACATATTCTTTATTAGGCGTTGGTACATTTTCTGCATTCAAATCTGCACCAATTTTAAATGTACCGTTTTTATTAACATTCATAGCGTCTACTAAATCTTTAAAATTATAGTAAACATTATCAATCTTGGGACGAGGTTTTTCAATGTAATGAATGTATTCATTTCTAGTCTTAGATGGATCAACATGTTGAATTAAATCTTGAGCGGTTGCTGTAATTTTATAAAGTTCTTTTTCTTTTTCAGTTACTAACTCAATCTTATCAACTGCTAAACGTGTTACTTTATTATCACGACTAGTAATTTTTAAGTACATTTTCTTCACATCTTCATCTGAAGGTTTTTCAGTCATGAAATCACTAGGTGTTTCAGTACCATCGTCATTTACCTTCACTAAATTAGTAGATGCGATATTTTTAATTTCAACTTTTTTCAACTCTAAACGTAAAGGTTTTTCATCTAATTTAGATGTTTCATCACCTTCACCACGGTTGTAAGTCATTGTTGTTGCAATTTTATAATCTTTGAATAAATCCAAACCTTGAATAGCGTCTGTCAATTTTTCTTTAGATAAATCAACTCGCTTAACAACAGTGTCCCCATCTTTAATCTCAGCTATAATGCTCTTGATTTCAGCATTACCTGTATTTTCAAGAGTGTAATCCAATTTAGCTGAACGATCCATCGCATCTTCTGTAACCTTATCTAAAGTCAAAGTTGGAGCAACTTTTGACGTATATTCCGGCAACGCTGGTTGAACTGCCGGTTCTCCTTTTTCAGTCACAACAGCTTCTGGTAAGGCTGGTTGAACTGCCGGTTCTCCTTTTTCGGTTACAACAGCTTCAGGTAAGGCTGGTTGAACTTCAGGCTCACCTTTTTCAGTCACAACAGCTTCTGGCAACGCTGGCTGAACTGCCGGTTCACCCTTTTCTGTAACTACCGCTTCTGGTAACACTGGTTGAACTTCCGGTTCTCCTTTTTCAGTCACAACAGCTTCTGGTAAGGCTGGTTGAACTTCTGGTTCTACAAGGTTTGTACCTATTGGTTGCGTATAGTCAGGCTTCTCTGCTTTAGGAGCCTCGTCTGGAACAGTACCTACAGGTTCAGTGTATGCTGGTTTTTCATGAACTGCTGGTTCAACTAAATTACCGCCAATTGGACCTGTATATTCGTGTTTCTCATGAACTGCTGGCTCTACAAGGTTTGTACCTATTGGTTGCGTATAGTCAGGCTTCTCTGCTTTAGGAGCCTCGTCTGGAACAGTACCTACAGGTTCAGTGTACTCTGGTTTTTCATGAACTTCTGGTTCAACTAAATTACCGCCAATTGGACCTGTATATTCGTGTTTCTCATGAACTGCTGGCTCTACAAGGTTTGTACCTATTGGTTGCGTATAGTCAGGCTTCTCTGCTTTAGGAGCCTCGTCTGGAACAGTACCTACAGGTTCAGTGTACTCTGGTTTTTCATGAACTTCTGGTTCAACTAAATTACCGCCAATTGGACCTGTATATTCGTGTTTCTCATGAACTGCTGGCTCTACAAGGTTTGTACCTATTGGTTGCGTATAGTCAGGTTTTTCTACTTTAGGCGCCTCATCTGGGACTGTACTTACAGGCTCAGTGTATTTAGGTTTCTCAGCTTTAGGCGCTTCATTAGGGATACTTACCTGAGTTTCAGATACTGGAACATTCTTTGTCCCCTCATCCTTATGTTGAATTTCTGAAATTGCATCATCATCAAGGGATAAGTATCCAATATAACGATATCCAGCAATTTGAACTACTCCTTCATTACTTGGAGCTTTCAAAGGATTGCTTATATCGAGAGCTTGCATACTAGAAAGACTAATCAGTCCGATAGTAGTAACTAAGAACAAACTACTAACTTTTTTCTTTTTATGAACCAAAAGGACTAAACTACCAACAGCTAATAGACCTAAAGCTGTAAGCACAGAAGTCGATGAACCTGTTGCAGGAAGAGCTTCCTGCTGATAAATAAGAGCATAACTTGCTTCATTATCAGTAGGAATTCCTGCCTGAATCTTACTTTGTTCTTCCTTTGTAAGAGCGCTTTTTTCAACATAATGATAGGTAGAAGCATGGATGACTGACGGTGCAACCAAGACACTTCCGAGTAACACCGAACCAACAATCCCACAGATTTTTCGGATCGAAAATCGTTCTTTTTTAAATAATGACAAGCGTAATCACCTTCTTTAATTTTATTTCCTAACAGTAAACACTATTTTTTATTCTCAAAAATTGAACTTCTAAAATCATCGGTTTTATCTAGATAAGCCTTAAATATTGCTTTCTTCAACTTATGAACTGCACTGTCAGTCTCAGGATTATAGTTATTCCAATAATAATAATTACGTTCTTCTGCATCCTGTAGAACAGCTTCATCCATTAGTTGTTGTAAATCATTTACTCTTTGAATGGTCTTGGTGGCATTACTCATCCATGATTGAGTCGGATCTTTAAAAGTAACTTTAGTTAAATGATTAAACTGAGCAATGCGCTCTTGATACATAGCTTTTTTAAAGGCTGCCCAAGATAGATACTTACCATCAAATAGCTTTTCTAAAACAAGTTTATCTGTCACCAATCCTCGTTCTTTACCATAAATAGTTATTTTTTTACCATTTTGTTTAGCAAGGTCTTCATATTGATTTGAAATATATGGTACCATACCATCTTTAAAGCCTTTAGCAGCCAAGAGTTCATAAGCCATACGACGGCCCATCAAGTCGCCAGGTGTTCCTATATCACTACTTAATGCTGCATAAATCGGCGCAAATAATTTAATAGTGAAGTAGCCATTTCTTTCATATTCTTTAGACTTGTACTCACGAGCTGATAAGATATTATGGTCAATCAAACTATCAAAGTTAGTCAATTGTTGGGCCTCTTCTTCTGTCAATGTTTTGACTACGTTAGTGGCGTAAACCTCATTTCCATCTGCTGGATCTTTCACATACTTATTCTCAATTTTTCTGAGAGCTTCCATTTTCTGATAAACATTCAGTTTCTTAACGATTGATTGTCCTTCAAGATATTCCAACATATAAACGACATCAAACATATTGTGGACATATTGCTTCAAATCATCAGAGTTTTTAAATCTCGTAGTTGGATCAAGTATTTGTAATCGTTGTCCTTCTGTACTATCAGATTTTGAATGTTTCAAGATTGAGTTAATGGTAATGGTCGCATCATCTGGATGGTCTGGTGCTTGTAATAAGCCTTTAGCAAAGAACTCTGGTCCCAAGCCACTTCTTCGACCATAGCCACCAAGATAAATTTCCCTATCAGAGTTATGTGTCATTTCATGAGTATATGTTACCGCACCAGATTTATCTAACATACGATAAGCCATGTAGTAGAATGCGTCACCCGTTGCATATGCACCATTAGCATTGTGAACAACATTATTTCCAGCAGGGCCAAAGAAGTTTTTAATAGCTGGATGATTAGTTTCAAAATTAGCTTCTTGTAACTTATTATCTTTATCATTTCCAAATCTAAATGCATCATAGACTGGGACACTTCTAAATAATTTTTCTTTATTTTCTTTATCTAGAATTTTATACCAATAATCATAATGATCTCTAAATCGTTTAGCCGCTTCTTTTGCATTATCTTCTACAAATTTATTTAATTTCTCTCCCTTAGGATGTTCAGGACTTCTATATCTATCATAAGCACCAAATCCTATAGTTGAAATATTGGCGATCATAAATATCATTTTTTCTTCTGGTAAAGTTAATAACGGTAAGACCATACTTTGATATTTCCATGATGGACTAGTTAATCTATCATAAACACCTATAGAGTGTTCTGTTCCTTGTTCTGACTGCTTAGAACTTACTTCAGGAATAGTAGATTTTTCTTCAACTATATAAGCTTTAGATTGTTTTTTAAACCAGTCGTTATTAGAAGTAGTTGGTAGAAATACTTTTCTATAACCTTCTAATGCTTTAAATAAACTTTCAGTTCCATAATTTTTCGCTAATAATACATTATAAGTAATTACATTATTTTTCGCTAATAAATTATTAAAGCCAGACTTACCTAATTCAATAACATTATCTAATGCAGAACTATTAGACTTACCGAAGAAATCTAAATGATATAATACTAAATCTTTAGCACTCGCATTATCATATTTAAAATTATACCAACGTTCTAGATAAGTTAAACCTAGAAGTAACGCTTCTTTATTATTCTTAATTTTTTCTATTACATAATTATCAATTATTGAATTACTATTTTCAGCTATTGCCGCATCAGCAGAAAGAAGTTTTGATAAACTATCTTCAATGTTTGCTTTTGTTTTGTCGAATTGTTCATCTAGATATAATTCAGTTAATTTTATGTCATTAGAAATATCTAAGACATTTCTAACTCCAGCTGAACTATATTGAACAGATTTCAGGTCATTTAAAACAGCGTTTACAATATTATCATAATTATGCAACAGCGTATTAGGTGTGTATATTAATTTTGTATTAGCTATTTCATATTCTGCTACTTTAGAGAAATCTTGTAGATATTTTATATTTAATGTTTGAGAAGTATTATCTGAATAATGAAGTAACAGCTTATTAATACTAGCTTTATGTTTATTAATATCAGAAATTACTTCTTTCTCATGCATCGGAACTACAGACACAAGCTCTTTAGTAAATAAATCATTATTAGTGTCCACTAAATTACCATATTTAACAATTGTCTCTCTATTATAGAAAGGTAATAGTTTCTCAATATTTTTATATACTTTCAACCTAGAAATATCAGCATCTTTTAAATTTCTATAATCCGTTTTATATTTAGAAGAGAAGTTAAAGTCTTCTGTTTTAATATCATTTTTATGAACAAGTTCAGCTTTTTTCTCCAGAACTTTATTATTTTCTAATACAGTTCCTCTTTGCATTTCTGAATCTCTACTTAGTACTTCATCATCTACTTGTACTACATTGACTACCTTATTATTTTTATTACTATAAGTGTTAGTTGCTCTTATTCCTTTAAAATCATAACCAGCAATAGCATTACCGTTCGTAACATTAACGTCACTTAATACATTTGTAAGTTGACCTGAGTTTCTTTCATCTGATGATTCTCTATCCCAAAGATACCCTGCAACTCCTCCAACATAACCAAAATGTTTTACATTATTAAGATTTCCTTCAACATAACTATTACTAATTGTCGCTTTTTTATCAACAACACCTGCTATACCACCAACAACCTGGTCTCCTGTATTAGCATTTGTCGCCATATCGATAGATGAAATTGATCTATCAATCAAAGCACTAACTCCTGAAAGTTTTCCTACTAAACCACCTATTTGATAAGTAGCTCTTGTATCATAAGTATTCGTTATTCTACCAGTAAAACTACTATTAGAAATTGTAGAGTTAGTTACTTGTGAAACTAAACCACCCATGCTACGTTCACCAGCAATTACACCAGATGAGTGAACATTTGTAATTGTAGTACCATTATTCGCCTCTTTAGCAATTGTGGCAGCATCTTCTTTAGAAGAAACATTTACTTCTTTTATTGAAAGATCTCGAATATTAGCATGATTTAAAACATTAAATAACGGTTTTTTCAGATTATATATAGCATAGTTCTTATCATTGTTTGAACCTATTAATGTACCACTAAATTCGTGATTAATATAACTTTCTTTACCATCTGGAAGATCTACTTCACGAGCATCTATAGTCGCCCCTAGGCGGAACGTACCATGTGGGTTACTATTCATAGCATCTACTAGATTTTTAAATGATGTATAAACTCCATTTTCACTACTTACCGTCTTAGGTAGGTAGTAAGTATAATTTTCTAAAGTACTATTGTTTTCGTATTGAATTAAATCATTAGCTTGTCCTACAATTTTATAAACATCTTGATTATCTTTTCTAACGCTCTCAATACTCTTAACTGGCAACATAACATCTTTAAAGTTCTCTGATTTTACTTTCATAAAGTAATCAGTTGGAGTAGTTGGAACACTCGCAAGTGAAGTTACATGTCGATATTTATTATTTTCTACTGTATATAATTCCACGTTTGAAACATTTCTAAGTTCTAGTTTCTTGTCGACTTGTTTTTCTTCTTTAATTTTATCTTTAGGACGTTCCGCTTCCCCATTTGTAGGACTTGCCTCATTTTCATGTTTAGTCTCTTCTGCACTTGCTTGTTCGATTTTACCAGTATATTCTTTCGGTGCTTCTACTTTCTCTGGCTCGACTATCGCTCCAGCTTGTACACCTGTGTATTCTGGCAGTGGGGCTACTTGTTCTGGTTCAACTATCGCTCCGGCTTGCACTCCTGTGTATTCTTTTTGTGCTTCTACTGTTTCTGGTTCGACTATTGCTCCGGCCTGTGGACCTGTGTATTCTGGTAGGGGGGCAATCTGCTCTGGTTCAACAATAGCGCCAGCTTGTACGCCTGTGTATTCTTTCGGTGCTTCTACCTTCTCTGGTTCTACTATTGCTCCGGCTTGCACTCCTGTGTATTCCTTCGGTGCTTCTACCTGCTCTGGTTCTACTATCGCTCCAGCCTGAACTCCTGTATATTCTGGTAGTGGTGCTATCTGTTCAGGTTCACCTTTATCACTTACCACGGTATCTGGCGACTCTGGTTGAACCTCAGTCTCACCTTTGTCAGTCACAACCGCTTCCGGTAGCTCTGGTTGGACTGCTGGTTCGCCTTTTTCAGTTACAACTGCTTCGGGTAACGCTGGCTGAACTTCTGGTTCACCCTTGTCTGTAACAACTGCTTCGGGTAACTCTGGTTGGATTGCAGGTTCAACTACAGCTCCAGCTTGTACGCCTGTGTATTCTGGTAGGGGTGCTACTTGCTCTGGTTCTACTATTGCTCCGGCTTGTGGTCCTGTATATTCTGGAAGCGGTGCTATCTGTTCAGGCTCACCTTTATCACTTACCACAGTATCTGGCGACTCTGGTTGAACCTCAGGCTCACCTTTGTCTGTCACAACCACTTCCGGTAGCTCTGGTTGGACTGCAGGTTCTCCTTTATCGGTTACAACTGCTTCTGGCAATTCAGGTTGAACTTCAGGTTCGCCTTTGGCGCTTACAACTGCTTCTGGCAATCCTGGTTGAACTGCAGATTCAACTATACTACTGCCAATTGGGGCTGTATATGCTGGTTTCTCTGCTTTAGGAGCATCATCTGGAACTGTGCCTACCGGTTCAGTGTATTCTAGTTTTTGATGAACTTCAGGCTCACCTTTGTCGGTTACTACAGCTGCTGGTAATTCAGGCTGAATTGCGGGTTCAACAATAGCTCCAGACTGTACGTCTTTATGTTCTACACCAGTCTCAGGTTGTTCCTTTATAACTTGAGTTTTTTTAGTACCTTTTTCTACTATTCTTGGAACAGGCGCAGTTGTTGAAGTTGAAACGATTTCTCTAGAAACTTCTTCCTTGTTTATATAGAATATTCTGACAACTTCAACTTTCTTACCTAATTTACCTTCTTGTTTTACGCTTACAGTTCCTTCTGCTAAATTAGGATTCTCCTGGATTTCTTCTTGAAAATCTATTTTTGTTTCTATAGTTTCCTCGCGATATAGGAGTTCAGGTTTGTTCAACTGGCCTGATAGGACTTCATCCTGTGGATTTAATGTATTTACCCCAGTCTTTTCTTTTGGAGAAACCTTCTCGTCTTTCTTCGTTTCTAGATTCTTATGTTCTGATAATTGTTCTTGAGAATCTGAAGATTGTTGCACTTCTTTTCTTGGATTGGTTAATTCTGCAGAGAGAGTTTTTTCAACTACTTGAACTTCTGTCGGCTTAGTTGAAGAAACAGATGTTTGTTCCTGCATAGCTTGTACTGTTGATGGATTCTCGACAAAATTCGGTGTAACACTATAATCCACCTTTTGTTGATTTTTAGGAGTAGCTACTGATTTCTCTTGATTACTTACTTTAGATTCAGAAGTTATGTTTCCCTCTTTGATATATCCAACATATCTGTAACCTGAAATATCTTTAGGAAGAGGTAATTTTTCTCCTGAGATTAATTCATAGTCAGTATTGTAATTCAGTAAGAGATTATTTTCTAAAGCATGAGCTGAAACTAAGACACCATTTCCTATTCCTGCAACCAATACTAAATGTAATACTGTTTTATTCTTAACTTTTTTCTTAGAAACAGCAAAAATTAAAATCCCCAGAGCAGCTAAGCTAGCACCAGCAACTAGGGCTTGCATCTCATTCTTGCTTCCAGTATTTGGTAATTCCGACAGTTGATTTTGGGAATTTAACTTATAAACAAGATAATAAGTCTCATCATCATTCTCCATGTATGTCGGAATATCATAGACAAGCTGCTTCTTTTCATCTGATGACAACTCTGACTCTGTCACATATTTATAGTGAACACCTTTAGTCTCTTGAGCTTCTACAGATGAACTAGCTAATACAGACATAAAACATAAACTTGAAATCGTTGCAGATACAAGTCCTACTGATAATTTTCTAAATGAAAAACGCTGCTGTTTTTCACTAAAATACTTTTCCATTATTCCTCCTTGAAATAAAATTTAAAAATGTGTAAGGTAAACTTTATTTAGCTTGTTATCTTATAAAAAGGTAACATACTTTAATTATACTCTTAATTTACAAAAAAGTCTTAAAATTGCGTTACGCTTTCATACTTTGTTTTACGTGTAAAATACGAATGCGCAGGGTTTGAATTTCTTATAGTAGATTGAATCAAGAACAGCGCACCGCTATTACTAAAACATTTCTAGGGATTAATTTGACTTTCCTAATCAATTTGTTCACATCTTATTTCAATCTGCTATATATTCTTTTTGGATAAAATGTAACCTACCATGGAATTTCCACGGTAGGTGTTACTTATATCACTAATCGTTCTAAAAATGGTTTGAGGCAGTTGAGGAGAATTCCTTCTATCCAGCTTTCTTGTGCTGAGGAGAGATGATCTGTCTGGAGACTTTCTTTTAGAAAATCTAGGACTTGTTCTGGTGCGATTTCAAACTCAAAGGCTTTCATTTTATAGAAAAAGTCGAGCAGATGGTCGGATAGGTATTCAGTTGAAAAGGGGACTTCTCCACTTTTTCGATATTCTAATAAGAGCCGAGCAAATCGAGCTTTTTCTTCAGGAAGCTCACGAAAATAGGAATTGAGGAGCCAGGTCTGCTTCTGCTTTCTTTCAATTGGATCCTGACTAGCAATTCGTTGGTCTTTTTCTAGCTCTTTTTGGTATTGTTTGGCCTTGATAGCCCGTTCTGTTCTATTTTTACCAAAAAGAATTTTCTCCCACTTGCGTTCTTCTTGGGTTAAGGTTTTTGTAAAGCCAAAGTAATCCTGATAAGCCCGCTCTGCTGGGCCCATAGCTAGAACCAGATTGTCTGCATATTGCTTGGCGATTTTATCTCTCTTCTTGCGCTCTTTCTCTGCCTGGATACGGAGTTCTTGTTCGTAGTCAATTTTCTCCTTGCCTAGCTTGACAAGGTAGAGTTGGTCATCTGATTTTCCAAGTAAAAAGGGTTTGATACACTTTTCAAGGACTTCTTCCATACGAGCCTTCTTCTTGGGCTCTGCCTTGGTCCAACTTCCTCCTTGAAAGACTTCTAGGAAGAGCTGGTAGTCTCTTTCAGGTGAGAACTGATTGCCACGATTGGGTTTAAAAACACCTTTTTCCCAGAGCCACTTTAGAAGACGTTCGTCAAAGTCACTTTTGTTAACTTTGATTTTTTCCTTTTTCTGGGCTTTTCTGGTCAGATTTTCAACCTTTCTGAGCAATTTTTCTTCCTCTTCTAGTTGCTGGTCAAGGGTCAATCGATGAAAATGACGAACACAGTCGCTACCAATCGGAAAGAGACGTTGGCCTGTGACACCATTAAAGAGTTCGTAGGCGTACTTGATGGCATTCCCACAGACACAATTGCTACGGCCGATACCGTTAAAAATCAAGGAAACTTCATTCCATTCCTTGGTAGCTTGTTCCCAAGTATCAGATTTTGAAGCCTGTAAAACCGCATCATGCAGGGATTTTCTAACTGGAAGTGTCATGGGGTCTCCTTTCTAGATTATACTTTTACAACTTGAACCTCTTCTTTACCCAGTAAAATCAAGTATTTTTCAATATTTTCAATCGAATAGGCTCGTGATAAAGCCTCTTCGTATAGGGCTAACTGACCACGATAGCGGTCTACGAGTTGACTTGGTTCATCATAGCGGTCTGTTTTATAGTCGAACAGAACGATTTTATCCTCGTAAAGTAGATAGCCATCAAGGATACCACGGACAACGAAGTCTTCCTGACTCTTTTGGTCCCGTTTGAGCATGGAGAAAGGTTGCTCGCGATAAAGATGGTTGGTATTAGCGAGAATTTCCTGACCGAGAGCTGTGTCAAAGAATGCAAGAATTTTCGAAAGATTAATCTTGTCTCTGACAGCTTGGCTAGTTTGAACTTGTTTGAGAGTTTCTGTCAGGCTAGCAAGGGTTGGTCGCTGACTGAGGTCCATTCTCTGCATGAGTTCGTGGGTAGCACTACCAATCTCAGCTCCTGTTACCTTTTCTTTGCTTGAAAAATCTGGTAAATCAAAGCTAATTTTCTTGTCTACTGACTGGCCTTGACCTGCAATCTCGACACCTTCCATGTCCATAACGGGTTCGTAAAATTTCTTGATTTGACTTGGGGTTTGAACACTAGGAAGTTCAATGGCTGCGCGGTGAAGAGTGTTATAAACTTCCACCTCTTTTAGCATTTCAAGAGCTTCTTTGATGGTATCTGACTGACGATTGTCTGCTTGAGAGCTAGCTTGGAGAGGGCTCTTGTTTTCCAATTCTCCGATATCTTCTCTAGTCAACTGGTCTTCGCCAACAAAGCGATAACTAAAGTTGAGCTTGTCCTTAGTAAACACTTTACTGATAGCCCAAAGCCAATCTTGGAAATTCCTTGCTTGCAGTCTAGTAGAGCTATTTAGTTTTCCATTTTTAGCTGCTGGGTATTCCTTGGCTTCCAACTTTTCACGAGAACCTTTGCCGACAAGATAGAGCTTTTTCTCAGCCCTCGTCATTGCAACATACAGCAGACGCATTTGCTCAGAATAGCTTGCCAGCTGTAATTCTTCTTCGTTCTGTCTATAGGTCAGACTAGGAATGGAGAGTTTGATGGTTTTAGGATAGTGATCTTCCACTGCTCCTGTCTCCATTTTGGCAATATATTTGACACCAAGACCATTCTGACGGCTGAGAATGACCTCTGACATAGAGTCTTGCTTGTTGAAATCTTGATCCATATTGAGGATGAAGACGTAAGGAAACTCCAGCCCTTTACTCTTGTGGATGGTCATAAGCTCTACTGCATCTTTTGGCGGTGCGACGGCCACGCTTGCCAAATCATGCTGGGCTTCTAAAACTTGGTCAATCATACGAATAAAACGAGACAAGCCCTTGAAATTACTCTTTTCAAACTGGTCAGCTCGCAGTGCTAGGGCATAGAGATTGGCCT
Organism: Streptococcus sp. Marseille-Q7156; assembly: GCF_965119495.1. The sequence continues at coordinate 852,418 of NZ_CBCPLU010000001.1, forward strand.
GTCTAGCAGGACCATTTGGCAAGGCTCCAACATAGTCATAATAAAAACGGTCGTTGTAAATCTTCCAAATCAGGTCATAGAGGGAGTGGGTTTTGGCATACAAGCGCCAAGAAGCCAAGATATCCATGAATTGGTTTAGTTTCTCAGCTAAATCCATATGAATCAATCCTTTTTGGCTACTTACCTGTTTTTGAGCATTTACTAGTTTCTCATAGAGATTTTCTTGGACTTTATCCTCTGCTTTCTGAAGAGACAAACGTGCTAACTCGTCCTCATCAAAGCCAAACATAGGAGACTTCATAAGGGCAACCAAGGCATAGTCTTGAAGAGGATTGTGAATGACACGAAGGGTGTCTAGCATGACTTGCACTTCTAGGGATTGGAGATAATTGTTTTGCTCTCCGTCAGTTTTGACAGGAATTCCGTACTCAGACAGGGCGAGAAGAATCTGGTCATTACGACTGCGGCTGGAGGTCAAAAGGGCAATTTCTTTAAAGGAAACACCTTTCTCCTGATGAAGTTTCAGAATCTCCTTGATGACTAAGCGCATTTCACCTGTTAGTTTCGTTTCTGCCTGTCCCTCTTCTTCCTCACCTGTGTCGTCCTTATCATAGAGGAGAAATTCTGCCTTGTTGTCTGGATTGGGAGTCAGTTTGGTGTTGGCAAAAACAAGCTGGTGCATGTTATCATAGTTGATTTCTCCGACTTCTTGGTCCATGAGACGTTCAAATACATCATTGGTGGCTGATAGTACTTCTGAACTACTACGGAAATTTTCCTTGAGGAGAATCAGCTTGCCCTCTTTTGGATTTTGCGCATAGCGTTGGAATTTCTCATTGAAAATCTGCGGATCTGCCTGACGGAATCGGTAGATGGACTGCTTGATATCTCCCACCATAAAGCGATTGTGGCCATTAGACAGCAATTCCAGCATCCGTTCTTGAATGTGATTGGTATCCTGATACTCATCGACCATGACTTCGTGGAAACGTTCCTGATAAGCTTCACGAACTTGCGGGAATTTCTCTAAAATCTCAATGGTGTAATGGCTGATATCAGCGAATTCAAAGGCATTTTCCTGTCGTTTTCTCTGACGATAAGCTTCCACAAAATCAACCATGAAGGCTTGGAAGGTTTTAGCTAGTTCCCATGTGTCTTCATGATAACGTTCTTGATAGTCGAGAATGGTTACCTGGTCTGACAGTTGTCCTAGTTTAGCAAACTGGGTCTTTCTCTCTTCGTTGTAGGCATCGGCCAGTGGCTTCAGATCAGCCTTACGACTCGCATTGGTCAGAGCTCGGCCGTTTTTCTCTTTCGAAATTGCGACAACACGCGAAAGCACCGCTTGATAATCCTGACTATCCGACTCTTGATTTAAGGAGCCAATTTCATCCAGAATAAACTGGACATTTTCTAGATAAGCAGCCTTTGGAAACTCCTTGGCATCATTATCCAGATGATAACGGAAGAAACTTTCCAAGTCCCAAAGAGCTTGCTGGATTTGTGTGGTCAGTTTTTCTTTTTCACTGCTAAAATCAGCTTTCTCAAAGCCTTTGAGGAAAGACTCACTCAGCCATTTCTGAGGATTGCTGGTGGATTGGAGGAAGTCATAGATTTTATAGACCTGTTGGCGCAGACCCCGTTCGTCCTTGCCACGCCCTGCAAAATTTTTCAGCAAATGACTAAAGGTCTCTTTCTGTTTGCCTTGGTAATGGGCTTCAAATACCTCATGGAAGACTTCATTTTTTAGAAGGAGTTGCTCGCTTTGGTTTTGTAAAATACGGAAATTAGGCGCAATATCAAGTAGATAACCGTGTTTGCCAAGGAATTTTTGTGTGAAAGAGTCCATGGTTCCGATGGCTGCGTTGGGTAGGTCTGCCAACTGACGACCCAAGTGTTGTTTGAGGTCAACGTCATCGCTTTCTTGGATTTGTTGGCTGATTTTTTTCTCCAAACGTTCTTTAAGTTCAGTCGCAGCCTTGACGGTAAAGGTTGAGATAAAGAGTTGAGAAATTTCGACACCACGCGCTAATTGGTCCAGAATACGCTCGGCCATGACAAAGGTTTTACCAGAACCAGCCGACGCTGAGACAAGGATATTCTGACCAGAAGTGTAGATGGCTTCAATTTGCTCAGCAGTTTTCTTTTGTTCCTTGCTCGAATTTGCTTCTGCTTCTTGCAATTTTTGAATTTCCTTCTCAGTTAAAAAGGGAATGGGCTTCATCGATTCAACTCCTCTCTTATTTTTTCAAACCAAGCTTGCTTGAGTTTTTCTCCAACCAGACGCTTGCCGTCAGCCAAGTCCAACTTTTCTAGGAAACGGGCTTGGCCCAAGTGGTAATTGGCTTCAAATCCAGTGATGGCTTGATGTTGCTGAACATACGGTGCAATACTTCTGCCATTTTCAGTATAAGGGTTAATGGCGAACTGACCTGCTAAAATCTTCTCTGCTGCCTTCTTGTACAGATGGGCATTGTAGTCCAGTAGGAGCTGGAATTCCTCATCTGTCAGCTGGTTGGCCTTGTTTTTATTGTAAAATTCGCCCAAATGACTGCTTTCTTTTTCTAAAAAGAGTCCTTGGTATTTCATAGACTTGCTGGCTTCTACTACTGCACCTGCCAGACTTTTAACGGCCATCAGAGATTGGACAGGCTCTGCCATTTCCAAGTACATGGCACCGAAAAAGTTCTGCTCCCCTTCTCTTTTTAAGGCAGCTAGATAAGTTGGCAACTGGGAATTGAGCCCATTAAAGAAATGAGGAAACTGGAACTGAGTCAGACTGGATTTGTAGTCTACCACTCCTATCGCCCCATCAGCTTTCAAACGGTCAATCCGGTCAACCTTGCCTCGTACAAAGACACTGCGTCCATTGTCCAATTGAATAAAGGCCTGCTCTTTCCCACCGAAATTCGCTTCCTCTTTGATGGTTTCGATGGCTGGATTGTGTCGGAGAATGTGACCAGTCGTCCGTGCAACATCAAGCAAAACTTCTTTGGTAAACTGGGCTTCCAAACTTTCCTGATAAATAGCCTCAAATTCCCGTTCTTGACTGGTTTCTTGAATAGCTTGTTCTAGACGTTGGTCAAAGGAATCTTCATCAGACAACTGCAAGGCACGTTCAAAAATACGGTGCAAGAAATTTCCGTGACTGCGGGCATCAGGACGTAGACGTAATTCCTCTTGCAAGCCTAAAACGTAGCGGAGGAAATAACTGTATTGGTTTCGATAAAACTCCGTCAAACCAGACGTAGACAGGTAAAATTCCTTGTCAGCTGGATAGAGAGCCTGCAAGGTATCCTTGGTCAGGGGCTTACTGCTTGGGCTTGTTGGAAGGGCTGGATTTTCCAGACCTTGCTGGTCTAGTTTTTTTCCCATGACACGCGCCAGAACTTTAATAAAGGTCAAATTTTGCTCAGTCTCACTCGTCTCGCCCTGCTGGTGATAGGCAACCAGACTGGACAAAAGACTGTGATATGACCCCATATCCTCCTTAGACAGCCCTTTGTGATTCATCCTCTTCTCTTTCCTGCTAAATCCAAAATGGACTAGCTCTTGAAGATAAGCTGATTCCTTGCTTTCACTTTCGTTAAAAAGGCTTGGAGCTGACAAGACCAACTGCTTACGAGCAGAATTGACCAAAGAAAGCATAGTATAGCGATTTTTCTTGAGATTTTCACTGCTGGCAATCAGCAATTGCGCCCCATCTTCTGTCGCTTGGTTTAAGCTCTGTCTTTCTTCGTCTGTCAAAAGACTGGTATTTTGCGCGATTTTTGGTAAATTGTCCTGAGTTAGCCCAATGGCGTAGACAAAGTCAGCCGTTAAGGGCGCAATCAAATCGTAACTCTGCACTAGGACAGTGTCCACTGTTGCTGGAATGGTACGGTATTGGGATAGGCTCATTCCAGAATGGAGTAAGGCTAGGAAGTCCTCTAGACTAACCTGTGAACCAGCAAAAACAGTCGCAAATTGTTCTAAAACATGACAGAAAGCCTTCCAAACTTCAGCTTGTCTTTCCTGTTCTACAGCTTCCATGGTGGCTGTCAAATCTTGTAACTGCTTGGTCACCTCTCCTTCTTTTAGAAAAGAGTTCCACTTTTGCAAGAGATTTTCAGCCTTTTGTTTTCGACTGGCAAAGAGGGTTTCAAGAGGTGTTAAAATACGCGGACGAAGAGCATTTAAACGTTCCAGATTAAATTTTCCATGGTGGAATTTGGTAAAGGTTTGCTGAAAGGCTGGTAAGCCATTGATACCAAGATAACGGATATATTGCTCAAAAGCATCCATATCAGCCTGGCTAAGGTCAGTGTACAAGCCTGTTCTAATAAGGTTAATCAAATCCTCCTGACGAAAACGATAGCGTTTCAAAGCTAAAATAGACTCGACAAACTGTGTCAAGGGATGATGAGCCATGGATTCGCTTCTACCAAGATAAAAAGGAATCTGATACTGGTCAAAAATAGTTTTAAGAGATAATTGATAAGAAGCTACATCCCCCAAGAGAATACGAAAATGCTTGTAACTCAGGTCTGGATTGGCATGTAATTTCTGACGAATGCTACGGGCTACCAACTCCAACTCTTCCTTTTGCGTCAAGCAAGACCAGATTTGTAAGTTTTCACGGTCCTTATCATCTACATCCAATGTGAGTTCTGAAAAATCATAAGAAGACTCTAGCAAACGAGAGGCCTTGTCAAAACTATCCATCTGCTCCTGAGTTTGAGAACGGTCTTGAGCAGGCGTTTGGTATTTAAAGGCCTGATGATGGAGAAACTCCACACTGGCTTGATAAAGATTGCCTTCAGCGAATGGACTGGTATAAGCTTTCTTACTAGCATAAGCCCCAATGACAATCTCAACACCCTTGCCGTGAAGTAAGTCTACAATCCGCTCTTCCTCAGCAGAAAAACGGGTAAATCCATCAATAACCAAGGCGATTTGACTAAAATCACTACTAACTTTGTTATTCTCAATAGCCTCAATCAAATGGGACAATTGACTTCCCTGAGCCAACTGGCCCTGATTGAGATAAGCCGTTACCTTCTCAAAAATCAAGAGTAAATCGGCCCTCTTGTCCTCATCCGTCAAACTCTCCAAGTCCAAAAAAGTCATCTGAGCAGTCGTCATCTCGTGGTAAAGCTCAATCAACTGCTGGATAAATTGAGGATCCTGCTTGATAGCTCCATAAACACGTAAATCCTTAGGATCAAGTTCGGCAAGGCATTTGTAAAAGGCCATCCCAAGACCGATGTCATCTAGACTGGTCTTAGCAGGCAAATCATTCAAAATCAGGTAACGAGCCATTTGCGCAAAGCGCGTGACGGTAATCGCAAAAGAAGCCTGCTGGGACAAGCATTCCAGCACGGCGCGTTCCTTTTCAAAAGAAAGAGAGTTGGGGGCGATGTAGAAGACCCGCTTGCCAGCAGCAACTAGCTCCTCTGCCTCTCTAGTTAGAATTTCTGTCAAAGAAGTCCGAATATCAGTATAAAGTAATTTCATCTCAGCCTCGTTGGAATTTTTCATTACCTTTTATTATACCATGATTAGCCAGCCAAGTCTGAAAATAATCAGTTCTTACCCATGTGTTGAAAAGAAAATGCCGGAAAGTTCCGACATTGTTTTAGTAAGCTAACTTCCTGAAAATAGGAGTAACCACACATTCCAGAAGGCAGTGATATTGATGAGAATATGAACTAGCATTGGATAGTAGAGATTTTTAGTCATGCGATACAATAGAGCCAAAATAAGCCCTCCACTAGCATAAATGAAAAAAGCAAGAGGAGTTAAAGCAAAATTGATATGAATATAACCGAAAATAATAGCAGAAAGCAAGACATCTCCGTACCAAGGCGAGTTTTTGAAAAAGGTTGTCATAAGCACACCGCGATAAATCAATTCCTCAGCAATAGGGCCGATGAAGCAAGCTATGAGCAAGAAATAGGGTAATTCCTGTCTCCCCATCATTTCTATCGTTTCATTCAAAGAAATTTGATTTGAAGACGAGGGTATGAAATAAGACAAGAGGAAGTCCGACATATACGAAATGATGTAGCCCAGTAAAAGGTAGATAAAGTACCTCAGCTGCCACTTGAAATGAAAAGTCTTCTTTCCTGCAAAAACTAGTAGATAGATGACCGCTAATAAAAGAACTCCACTCTCCATCAAAAGCAGAATCTGAAAAAATTCACGACTTGCTGGTAGATAGGGCTTTGCGAGGTGATTGAAAATTCCCCAAAACCAAGTTGATTTGTAAAAAATTAAGGATAATGCTAGTAAAATTTGAATAATTCGTTTTTTCATCTTAAATCCTCTGTTTTACTTGACTAACTTATTGAATATAATTGTTTACTTAACTGTATAACAAATTTAGTATAGCATATCTTTTCCAAATATCCTCTTCAAATCATGAATTGTTATCAAAACATCCTAAACTGTAAAATCAATTAACCCATACCCTTTTACCATTATCTTCTCTAACAAAGGAAGACCTATGATTAAGTTACTAACCTTGGATATAGATTGATTTCTCCTAAATGAATCCAAAGCCCCCAAAAAATCAGGTGGTTTATTTAGCCTGAACCTTACGGAGCGAGACAAATAAAAGCCAGTATTGCTACTGACTCTTACATCATTTTGATTTAACAGGATAAATTTATGCTTCTGATTTCGTCATAACTGACTCACTACCTTTTTAATAAAGCAAGTAATTTTTCTGCTTCTGCCATGATGCCATTATTATCCATGGTTTGGAGACTCAGATTATTTCGTAAACCAGCTAGGCTCTCTGTCACATTGTTTTTCAAGCTAGCATCCGTTACTTTGTCAAGTAAAGCTTCTACTTCTTTGAGTTTGGCTTCTACTTTTTCAGTCTCTACTTGAGGGACTTCAGCTTCGTCTGTTGTATCGTTAGCAACTCCCTCTGTCTCGTCTTCATCAGTGCTCGGTTTATAAAGATTATCTACTGAAGGGTTTAAACCTGCGTGATTCTCTTTTTCATCAGATTCAGGGCGAGTTGGCTCACTTACTTCATCATGTTTCTTATCTTCATCAGGTTTACTGTCTTCTACTTTATTTTTACGAACATGGTCGCTGGCATTTCCCCAACCATTATCTGAGTGAGGACGTTCGTTTGGATGTTCTACATAGTATTTTACAGTCGCAAAGAGATCCTCTAAACTATAGCCTTTAGGTGCCTCATAAAGTCCTTCGTCAAACCAAGAAAATTTAATGTTATGGTAATGGTCGTAATGAGGTATAATCAAGCTACCGTTTTTAACTTCAACAGTATGTTGGAGATTGTAAGGCATGTGATCAAGTGGAACCTTCTTAGCTGCCTTCACTTTATTATAGATTGCTTCTACTCCTTTAACCTCAGTATTTCCTGACCCCTGATTATCTGTTGAAGGAGGCATCAAACCTTTCTCTTTAGCATAAGTCTGAGCTGCTGCTCTTTCAGCTTCAGACAAACTTTCTTTCTTAATCCAATGACTATGAGTCATATGTGGAGTTACATAGGCATCGCCTTCATCGCTAGTTATATCATGAGGATCAAAGATATAGCCATCTTCTGTTGTATACTTACCTGCTAATTTCGCTAATTTAATTTCATCGTCCGTATAGGCAATTTGAGCATTTGGTTTGCCAAGTCGCTCTGGATGGGTAATTGGTGCTAGGAAGGTAAGAATATCATCAACTAACTTGACTTTATCGCTTGAGACGTCATTAAGACGTTCCAAAAGTGTATCCAAAGTTTCAAAATCAGCTTGGCGACCTTTATTAGAAATCAAATTTTGATGAACTTTTGCTAGTAAATCATAAACCTTGTTGTAAAATTCTTGATCACTAGAAGGGATGGTACTTTTCTTAGCTCCTAACACATGAGACAAACTTTCTTGTTTGGCAAGTTTATTATCAATGGCTATAACAGTTTCTGCTGAAAGCTCCTTAGTAGAGATATAACGCGAGGTTCCATTCTCTTCAAAGACATAACCATCAGCTACCTTTCGAACAGCCTGTTTAACCAATTTTCCATCAAATGGATTGCTTGGAGATGATTGAGGATTTGGTACAGGTTGTGGACTTGGTACTGGGGTAGTCTCTGGAGCAGGGATTAGATTTGGTCTTGATGGTAACCAATGACTTGAACTATAATGAGGTGGAATCATTCTTGCAATTTTCTGCTCTAAATCAGACATTTGTGAATAAGGAATAAAGTGATAATGGTCTCCGTGAGGCACTGCTACACCGTTTGCTGTACGTTTGATGATTTGGGCCGGATCAAAGACTAATCCATCCGATTCTACATGTCGTTCTGACAAAGGTTTGGCATACAATTCACTTAAAAGTGTTGGGATATCTTCCCCTTGATTTTGATGATATGTTGGGGTGACAGTCAGGTTTGGACTCTCTGTCAAACTTGGTTGGGCTGGTTTAGCATTATCACTACTTGGTTTACTTGAGCTTGTAGAAGAATGAGAACCCTGTTTACCATTCCAATAGTCTTGGGCTGCAGCCAATTCTCCTGCTGACAAATCACTCTTAGGTATATAGTGAAAATGATTGCCATGCGGTACAACAAAAGCGTCACCTGTATCTTCAATCACATCTTTCGGACTAAAGACATAGCCATCATCCGTTGTATAAGCGCCTCCAGTTCCTCGATTTGGTGCCTGCGTATTGAGATTAAAATTTGGTTTAATCGGTGAACTTGGTTTATCTGTACTGCTTGGTTTCGGATTGTCAGAATGACTTTGAACTGGCTGACCTCCAATTGGAAGATTTCGAGCCAATTTTTCTTCCAAAGCAGACATTTGCGAATAAGGAATGAAATGGAAATGATCTCCGTGAGGTACTGCGACACCATTGGCTGTACGTTTTGTAATCTGTGCTGGGTCAAATACCAAGCCATCAGACTCCACATGACGTTGGCTAAGTGGCAAAGCGTACAATTCTTGAAGAAGACTAGCTAAATCCTCATTTTGACTCTCAGGAGCTGTTGCAGAATTTTGCGGAGTTTCAGCTTGAATCGTTCTCACATTAGATCTTGTTTCTCCCCTGCTTGAACGATATTCAACCGTACTTAATTGACCACCTTTTCCAGATAAGAAGGCTTGAGCAGCAGCTAATTCACTGGCAGACAAGTCACTCTTAGGAATATAGTGGAAGTGATTGCCATGAGGAACGATATAGGCATCACCCGTGTCTTCGATGATATCAGATGCGTTGAAGATATAACCGTCATCCGTTGTATAACGTCCTTGGGCTCTGGCTTCAGCAACAGCATTATCTGTACTTGAATTATGATTATGACTATGTTCCTGCTTCTGACGTTTAATCTCTTCTTTTGTCCGAATATTATCCGCATGGGCCGCATCTTTAAGGTAAACATAGTATTTCCCGTCTACCTTAATGACATAGCCACCCTTGATTTCATTGACAATGTCTGAATCCTTCAACTGATAATTCGGATCTTTCATGAGGAGTTCTTCACTGATGATGGCATCATAAGGAACCTTCCCATTATAGTAATGATAATGGTCTCCATGAGAGGTCACATAACCTTGATCCGTAATCTTGATGACGATCTGTTCTGCGTTAATTCCCTCTCTTTTACTGACTTCATCTGGTGTCAAGTTCTCTGCCTTTTGACCAGCCTGATCACCGTCTATATAAGCAACTCGATTAGAATCTTTCTTAACTTGTCCAGCTTGATACCGTCCAAGTTCATAGGAACAAACACTTAGGGCAAGGACTGCCACCGAACCCGCCACATATTTTTTATTGATTTTCATTCTTTTCTCTTTTCTTAAGCCTATTTGATTCACCACAAAACGATGAACCGGTTAATTAACTAGTTAATAGTTTACTCTTTTTAGTATTACTTGTCAAGAATTTTTCGTATATACATAATAAAAATGAAAGCCTCTTTATCGAGACTTTCATTTTTCATTAGTTTATTTTTCTTTGCTTACAGATGTAGGATTACTACCTTTTAACAAAGCAAGCAATTTTTCTGCTTCTGTCATGATACCATTATTATCCAAGGTTTGGAGACTCAGATTATTTCGTAAACCAGCTAGGGTTTCTGTTGCATTGGCTTTCAAACTAGCATCTGTTACTTTAGCAAGTAAAGCTTCTGCTTCTTTGAGCTTGGCTTCTACTTTTTCAGTCTCTACTTGAGGAACTTCTGGCTCAGCAGGTGTTTCCTCTACTGGTTCTTCATCCGCTTTGAAGTTCTTTTTGGGATCTTCACTGTGGTCTTTCTTACCTAAGACATGCTCGCTGGCATTGCCCCATCCATCATTAGAATGTGGACGTTCATCAGGATGTTCAACATAGTACTTAATCGTCGCAAATAAGTCTTCCAGAGTATAACCATTTGGAGCTTTGTATGAGTGATCATCAAACCAAGCAAATTTAATGTTATGGTAATGATCCTTATGAGGAATGATTAAATTACCATTTTTAATCTCAACTGTATGCTCAACCATGTATGGAAGTCGAACGAGTGGAATTCGTTTCTCACCTTTCACACGATTGTAAATGGCCGCCGCACTATCTCCAGTTGGATTTGCTTGAGCGTCTGCATCTGGAGACGGAGGTAGGATACCTTTTTCTTTAGTATAAGATTGAGCAGCTGCTTTTTCCTTATCAGAAAGACTGTCTTTTCCAATCCAGTGACTATGGCCCATATGAGGCGTTACATAAGCATCTCCTTCATCACTGATAATATCATGTTCGTCAAAAATGTAACCATCTGACGTTGTATACTTATCAGCTAATTGAGCAATACGAACTTCGGCCTCAGTATATTCAATTTGAGAATTTGGTTTACCAAGTCGCTCTGGATGGGTAATTGGTGCTAGGAATGCCAATAAATCGTCTACTAATTTTCCTTTATTAGAAGATTCATCATTCAAGCCTTCTGCTAATTTGTCTAAGGCTTGGAAATCAGAAGTACGCCCCTTATTTTCAGACAAGGCTTTATGAGCCTCGGCCAACAAATTATATGCTTTATCATAAAATTCTTGGTCACGAGGAGCGACATTTTCTTTCTTCGCAACTAGGGCATGCGTCTCTTGAGTTTTCTTAGACAAGAGATTTTCAATAGCGTCAATCTTATCCTTGGCTAAGTCTTTAGCTAGAACATAACGACTAGCGCCCTTATCTTCTATAATATATCCATCACCAACTTTTCTAACAACCTGATTGACATCAAATTCTGTCGGTTTATTTTCCACTGGTGCTAGAGGTTTGGTAGTAGGGGCTGGCTTCAGAGGAGTAACACTTGGCAAGACACTGCCATTTTGTCCCTTGACGGCTATCATACGAGCCAATTTTTCTTCCAGCGGTGACATTTGTGAATAAGGAATAAAGTGATAATGATCTCCGTGTGGCACTGCAACACCGTTAGCTGTACGTTTGATGATTTGTGCCGGATCAAAGACTAAGCCATCCGATTCTACATGTCGTTCTGATAAAGGTTTGGCATACAATTCACTTAAAAGTGTTGAAATGTCTTCCCCATGATTTTGATGATATGTTGGGGTGACAGTCAGGTTTGGAGTCTCTGTCAAACTTGGTTGGGCTGGTTTAGCATTATCACTACTTGGTTTACTTGAACTTGTAGCAGAATGTGAGCCCTGCTTCCCATTCCAATAGGCTTGGGCAGCAGCCAATTCTCCTGCTGACAAATCACTCTTAGGAATATAGTGGAAATGATTGCCATGCGGCACAACAAAAGCGTCACCTGTATCTTCAATCACATCTGTCGGACTAAAGACATACCCATCATCCGTTGTATAGGCACCTCCAGTTCCTCGATTTGGTGCCTGCGTATTGAGATTAAAGTTTGGTTTAATGGTTGAACTTGGTGTTGAACTTGTTTTCTCAGGACTGCTTGGTTTCGGATTGTCAGAATAGCTTTGAACTGGCTGACCTCCAATTGGTAGATTTCGAGCCAATTTTTCTTCCAAAGCAGACATTTGTGAATAAGGAATGAAATGGAAATGATCCCCGTGAGGGACTGCCACACCATTGGCAGTACGTTTTGTAATCTGTGCTGGGTCAAACACCAAGCCATCAGACTCCACATGACGTTGGCTAAGTGGCAAGGCGTACAATTCTTGAAGGAGACTATTCAAGTCCTCATTTTGACTCTCAGGAGCTGTTGCAGGATTTTGAGGAGTCTCAGATTGACTCATTCTCACACTAGATCTTGTTTCAGCTCTGCTTGAACGATATTCAACCGTACTTAATTGCCCACCTTTTCCAGATAGGAAGGCTTGGGCAGCAGCTAATTCACTGGCAGACAAGTCACTCTTAGGTATATAGTGGAAGTGATTGCCATGAGGAACAATATAAGCATCACCCGTATCTTCAATGATATCAGATGCATTGAAGATATAACCGTCATCCGTTGTATAACGTCCCTGAGCTCTGGCTGCAACTACCGCCTGATCGCTAGAACTGCCTCCATGATTATGACTGTGTTCCTGCTTCTGACGTTTAATCTCTTCTTTTGTCCGAATATTGTCCGCATGAGCCGCATCCTTGAGGTAAACATAGTATTTCCCGTTTACCTTAATCACATAGCCACCCTTGATTTCATTGACAATATCTGAATCCTTCAACTGATAATTCGGATCTTTCATCAGCAGTTCTTCACTGATGATAGCATCATAAGGAACCTTGCCATTATAGTAATGATAATGGTCTCCATGAGAGGTCACATAACCTTGATCCGTAATCTTGATGACGATCTGTTCTGCGTTGATTCCCTCTCTTTTACTGACTTCATCTGGTGTCAAGTTCTCTGCCTTTTGACCAGCCTGATCACCGTCTATATAAGCAACTCGATTAGAATCTTTCTTAACTTGACCAGCTTGATACCGTCCAAGCTCATAAGAACAAACACTTAGGGCAAGGACTGCCACCGAACCTGCTACATATTTTTTATTGATTTTCATTCTTTCCTCACTTTAATTCTTCTGCTAAAACACTCATATTTTCTTCCAGGTTTTCTAAATAAGTCTTGTCATTTTGTGGGTCTGCCTCTAAAGGATTCAGAGTTTTAAGCCCCACACCTGTTGATTTGACAAGAGTTTCAGCTACTTTTGAAGAAGCATTACTTTCTGTAAAAATCGTCTTAACCTTATAGGTTTTAACAAATTCCTGAATTTCTGTTAGTTGTCGTGGACTTGGTTCTTGTTCAGGAGAGATACCTGCAATACCAAGTTGATTAAGTCCAAATCTCTTTGCTAGATAAGAAAAGGCTGTATGTTGTGTTACAAATGTTTTCTGAGTCGCTTTTTCAAATTTAGGCTGGAATTTCTTAGTCAATTCTTGAGCTTTTTTGATAAAGGCTTGCGCATTTTTTTGATAAGTTTCTTTATGCTCACTATCCACCTCTGAAAGTTTATCAGCGATAATCTGAGCTTCTTCGCCAGCTTTTTCAGGATCTAGCCAAGTATGAGGATCATAGAGCGTTTTTTCATCAACTCCATCCCCTGCTTCCACATCTTCTAGCCCTGGGACGCGGTCTAAAGTCATTCCCTCAGAAGCCTCTAAAACCTTCACTTTAGATTTTTTAAGATTGGGATCTAAACTTCCTGCCCAAGATTCGAGCGTATGAGAATGGTAAACAAAGACATCTGCATCATAGATGGCCGCGATGTCATTTGCCGAAGGTTCAAAGGAGTGAATCCCACTACTTGACTGAATCATTCGAACATCATTCAAGTCACCAGATACTTCCTTAACCATAGCGTAGATAGGATAGAAACTGGTCACAATCTTCATCCCTTTCCCTGTCTGACTTTCCTTTTGACCACAAGCCCCTAAACACAAAAGAAAGACACTTAACAATACTAAAAATAAACTTTGTTTTTTCATGGATAACCCCTTAACTATTTAATTAACTGGTAAACATTCTACTCCTAAAAATTTAATCTGTCAAGCTATTTTAAGAAAAAAATTGAAATTTCTTTCACATATAAAAATCTGCTGAGTTTCAACAACTCAACAGATTCTCACTTTATATACTCAATGAAAATCAAAGAGCAAATTAGGAAGCTAGCCGCAGGCTGCTCAAAACACTGTTTTGAGGTTGTAGATAAGACTGACGAAGTCAGCTCAAAACATGTTTTTGAGGTTGTAGATGAAACTGACGAAGTCAGTAACCATACATATGGCAAGGCGAAGCTGACGTGGTTTGAAGAGATTTTCGAAGAGTATTATTCTTCTATGGTAGAATGCTTATAACCATAAGTGAAGTAAATAATACTTCCTACTAACAACGCAACTAGGAAAGCAATCCAAGTTTCCACATTATACTGCAACATGAAGGACAAACAAATGATGATTGATAAAATTGGTAATAATGGTACCAGTGGTGTTTTAAATTCTCCAGCTTTGGGCATCCCCTTTTCTCTCCGTAAGCGAATCAAGCCGTAAGCAAGCATAATCAAGTAGGCCAAGGTACAAATGTTTAAGAAGGCTGCGATACTGGCTAGTGGGAATATTCCTGCAGCTACTGCTGAAGCTAGACCTGTCAAGATAGTAGCATTCTTTGGTACCTTGCTAGTCTTCGTTAGTTCTTTAAAGGCGGCAGGCATCAATCCGTCACGCGCTAAACTGTAAATCATACGCGATAGAGCATAGGTCATCGAGATACAAACCGTAATCAAGGTCAAGATAGCCACCAATGACACATAATTAGCTGCCCAACTAATCCCAATGCTACGAAGAGCAAAGGCAACGGCATCATCGACATTTAGATGGCTATAGTGAACCACACCAGTCAAGACAAGCGTCACCAAGGCATAAAGAATTGTTACGATAGAAAGTGATAAGACAATCCCTCTAGGAATATTTTTTTGAGGAGTCTTGACTTCATCTACAGCCATAGAGATGGATTCAAATCCCAAAAAACCGAAGAACATCAAGGACGCACCAGCCATAATACCAGTACTAGCACCATAGATTTGCCCAAAACCATAAGGAGTAAAATTACTCCAGTTGTCAAGTTTAATATGCCAAATTCCTACTAAAACAAAGAGAGCTAAAGCAGAAAATTTCAAAATCACTAGAATAGAATTAAAGCGTAAGGCTGCCTTGGCATTTAGTAAAACAAGCGAAGTCACCAAGACCAAGACAAGAATAGGCAATAAATCAACAAATGTTCCTGCTTGAGGATTAAAGGTACCATTTAAAGCCTGAGGAAGGGCTATCCCATATTGAGAAAGCAAGCCTTTAAAATAAGCTGCCCAACCCGAAGCTACACCTGATATGGCTGTCATGAACTCCATCATAGTTAACCAACCAGCCAACCAGGCAGGAAATTCTCCTAAAATAGCATAGAGATAACTGTAGGCACCACCTGTAGCGGGTACTCGCGAAGCAAATTCTGCAAAAAAGAGGGCTGATAATCCTACACACAAGGCAGAAATGACAATTGAAATCACTAGGGCTGGACCCGCTAGAGTTGCGGCTGCAGTACCTGTTATTGTAAAGACACCTGTCCCTACCATGGCTCCGATACCCAGTAAAATCAAATCCCATAACTTCAAATGCCTATGCATCTCCGTTTTATCTAAACTAACATTTTTTGTTCTAAATATATTCATCTTTGACTCCAAAATAAAATGATGATTCTATTTTACCATAAATATAGGAGATTTGTGAATATTTATAAAACATTTTTCTGAAAAAATCTGACTACCTTTTTGTAACGGCTTAAGAACCAAAACTCTTGAAGAAGTTGACAATGGCTTGCCAGAGGGCGCTTAAGAAATTACCCCCGTCCTCTAGCGCCTTATCCGCATCAAAGTTAAGGTTAATATTTTTAAAACTGTCACCAGCTTGTGAAACAATACTTTTTTTAAGGTCCTTTAGAGTTTTAGTGAAGTCTGTATTGCTAAGAATATCACTTTTTGAGAGATTTAAAGCAAAATTGATGATGACATTGATCTGGTTTCCTGTTATAACCTGATCAAGTTTGTAATTTTTTAAGGTATCTTCAACGATTTTGCGGACATCTTCCTCTGTCATATTTCCCTTGCTTTCTTTAGCTTTGGCAAGTCCTGACTTGATATCTGCTAGGGCAACATTTAATTTATTAGCATCATAGCCTGTTTTGTCCTTGTTTTCAGCATTGATATCTGACAAAGCCTTTAGCTCTTCTTGAGCCAAGTCTTTATTAGCTTGTGGTACCTTGGCTCCATTAGCTTCTAGCGAATAGTAAATCCCGGCTAAAGCACTCTCACCTGTAACTGGAATAGGTGCTGCTACAGTGATTTTGGCGTGTTCCACACCCAAAGTTACGGCTGCATTTCGGTACATATCCTGAGTTACCTTAGTGATGTTTTCTGGTGTTTCAATCTTGACCTCAAGTGGCGATTTGTCCCCTAGCTTTTGAATCTTGGCTGATGAATACAATTGTAAGCTAGAGTCATTGGCCACATTCATAATCTTAGAATAGACATCAGGTGTCATGGTCTTGAGTTCTTTGGTGTCTGTTGAGGCATTGTAGCCTAGTTTTTTTAGGGTTTGATTTTTTTGATCTTCTGACAATGATGAACCTAGGACATATTCAGGTTGAACATAGGTTTCATCGATAACTTTTTGAACATCTGTTGCTGCATGGGCGCTATTCATAGCTGTTACTGCCCAAAAAACCGCAGCACTGGTCAGAAAGAGTTTCTTTCTCATAGGGAATTTCCTCCTTTACCTTTCTAGAGTAATATATCTATCTTAAAGAAAACTTATAACAAAAACACCTGGGCTAGCCAGATGTTGAAAAGAGAGTGAAACATTTGATGATGTATAGGTTGAGTTGCACCTGTCTAGAATAATAATAGTTTCCACCATTTACATAGAGTTCGGCACCGTGAAAAATGGAAATAGGGTGAATATAACTATAAGTCTTTCCAGTGGTATTGCCAAGCAAGGGAGCAACAGTATCACGAGAGTACTGTTTGGCCAGAGCCAAGGTATTTTCCTTGCCATTTTGGGCGATAAAATCGATATAGGCAGGTCCAAAATTATAGGCTTGAACAGCCGTCCAGACATCTACCCCCTTCTTCTGGGCCAGATAGAGATTGTCTGTCAGAGTTTGAACGCCTTGCCGAATGCTAGAGGCGTTATCATTGATGGTATTGGTTGAACCACTTGCAGACTCACTAGATTGCATAACATCGCCTTCTTTTCCTTTTGTTTCGGTATAAATCATAGCGAGCACAAGCTCTTCGTTTGCTGGTGTGTCTTTTTCACTCAAGATTTCTCGCACCATGGGTTGATAGGTCATGACTTGCTTGACATCTTGGTGAACACGGTAAGCTTTATAGCCAGCAAAAAGGAAGACTGCTAGTACAAGCACTCTTCGAATTCGTTTAAACATTATTTACTTTGGATATCCTCGATATTTTTGATTAAGATAGAGTAAGTTCCATTGTCATTTTGGATAAACTCAACAGACTCGGCGTCTTGATAGACGTTATTGGGAACGATGAGCTCAATTCCATTTGATAAGGAGAGTTTTTGGTTTTCAAATTTCTTTAATTGGCGACTGGCATCAATTTCATCAAATTGAACTGGTTCTGGTACGGCTTCTTTGACTTGGTCAATAAAGCTTAGACGAGCTGTCAGATTGTTGTCAAAAAGGTCGTTAGCCAATTTTTCAGGTGATAATTCATTGCTTTCTTCCAGATTATTGAAAATCGCTGATTTGACCTTGGATTGAAATTGAAAATCGTCTGTGTTAAAGGTTTCAGCAATTCTCTGAGCTGTTTTTTCCAGTTCTTTGATAGATTTCTTAGGAGAAATCTTAGGAGCGACAGCAAGAAGATTATCTGAAAAATAGTTCAAAAAAGTCCCGTTGTACTTGATTCGTTTTTCAATCAGATGGTACTTGCGACTCTGAAGATTAACCACCAAGGCTTCGTCAGCACCCGTCCCAAATCCAGGCAGGTTATTCTGAGTCAGCTTGATTGGATTATCAACTTCTCCACCAAGGTGGGTCAAGGTCTCCCGCAGGGCAATTCGCAAGAAAGCGAAATGTTCTACACCTTCTTTAGAAAATTGCACAAAAATCAAGTCATTGGTCTTGAGGTTTTCAGAAATACTGAACTCTTCTTTCCAGAGATTAGCCAGTGTTACTGATGTCTCCAACAAATCGTCTGTGATGTGATTGAAGAAGGGATTTTCTTCCTCGAAAATCCCAGTCTTAGCTTCATCTGAATACACACGTTCAATTTTTTTACGCAGGTATTCTTCGATTTTTGGAGTGATATTGAGAAACTTATCCGCTAGGAACAGCTCGGTATCATCTGGACTGAACTGATGGATAATGGCTTTCTTAATATAAATGTCCATAAAAATTTTAGTCCTCGTATAGTGGGAAGGCATCTGTTAATGCTTTGACTTCACTTCTCACTTCTTCTAAGACAGATTCATTTTCTGCATTCTTAAGGGTTTTAATGATGAGTTCAGCAACTTTGCGGCTTTCTTCTTCACCAAATCCACGTGCAGTGATGGCTGCAGATCCGATACGAATACCACTTGTCTTGAATGGTGACAAGGTTTCGTATGGGATTGAGTTTTTATTTAAGGTAATATTGACTTCATCCAGGAAGTTTTGAGCTACTTTTCCGTTTTCTACAACCTTGGTTACATCAACTAGGAAAAGGTGGTTTTCAGTCCCACCAGAAATGATACGGAAATCAGGGTCTTGCAAGAAGACATCTGCCATAGCCTTGCTGTTCTTGATGACATTAGCAGCATATTCCTTGAAGGCTGGATCCAAAACTTCTTTGAATGAAACAGCTTTAGCCGCCACAACATGCTCTAAAGGACCACCCTGAATACCTGGGAAAATAGCAGAATTGATTTTCTTAGCTAGGTCTTCATCATTTGTCAAAATCAAACCACCACGAGGGCCACGAAGGGTTTTGTGGGTTGTGGTTGTTGTGATATGAGCGTATGGAACTGGACTTGGATGTAAACCAGCAGCAACCAAACCGGCGATATGAGCCATATCTACCATAAGTTTAGCCCCAACAGCGTCCGCAATTTCACGGAATTTTGAAAAGTCGATAATTTGAGAATAGGCTGAAGCACCTGCTACGATCAATTTTGGTTTTACTTCTTGGGCTTGTTTTAAGATAGCATCAAAATCCAAGAGTTCCGTTTCAGGGTCAACACTATAAGAAACAAAGTTGTAGGTTTGACCTGAGAAGCTAACTGGAGCTCCGTGGGTCAAGTGTCCACCTGCTGCCAAATCCATCCCCATAACGGTATCACCTGGCTCAATTAAGGCCATGTAAGACGCACAGTTGGCTTGGCTTCCTGAGTGTGGTTGGACATTGGCAAATTTTGCACCAAAAATTTCTTTTGCGCGTTCAATGGCTAGAGATTCTACCACGTCTACCACATCAGTTCCACCATAATAACGGCGTCCTGGGTAGCCTTCGGCGTATTTATTCGTCAAGATAGACCCTTGAGCTGCCATAACTGCCTTGGAAACCACGTTTTCCGAAGCGATCAACTCAATGTTGTTTTGTTGGCGTTCCTCTTCTTTGGCAATAGCATTCCAGAGATCAGCATCATATGCTTTAAAATCATCTTTGTCAAAAATCATAGGTCTTCTCCTTTATTGTGTGACTAGTCCATTAGTTTCATTTTCTTATTAGAAAATGAAACTAAAAGATGCGAATAAACCGTTTCTGCATTTTATCACAAGTATAACCAACTTTTTCATAAAATGCATGAGCACCCAGACGATGATCGGCAGAGTTTAAGCGGATAAACCCATAACCACGTCTTTTTGCTTCTTCTTCCAACCCTTGTAATAAGCTTTTACCAATACCTTGACCTTGTGCTTGAGGTGAAACTGCTAAGGCTAAGATATTAAATCCTGCTTTGGAATAGAGTGATTCGTAAACTTCAGCGTGGACATAACCAAGTAAGACACGACTGCCTGCTTCCTCATAGCCAAGTAGGAAATGATGGGAATCCTGAGATAATCTAGCTAGTTGACTAGCTGTGTCCTCTGGACTAAAAGAATAGCCCAAAACTTCTTGGTTAATGTCACAAATAGCTTTCACATCAGTTTCTCTTAAATTTCTGAGCATCTCATTCCTCCTCAAAAGAAACCTCTGGCAACCGAGCAAGAATATCTTCTCGCTTAATGGCCCCTTGGCGTAAGATTTTCACCTTGTCTCCAGACAAGTCCACGATAGTTGAATCCTGTCCAGTTAGAAAAGCATCGTCTTCTAGACCCAGAACCTCTTGGTCAAAATCCTCTAGAATTTGATTAAAGGTCACTCCACTTGCCTGACCTGAAATATTGGCAGACGGCCCAATCAAGGGACCTGTCTCTCGAATCAAATCAAGGGTAATGGGATGACTCGGCATCCGAAATCCAACAGTTGCAAGACCAGAATTGACCCAATAGGGAACTCGGTCATTGGCTTCGAGAATAATGGTCAAGGGACCTGGTAAAAAGGTCTCTACAAGTTTTTGTAGATAAGTTGGCTGATTCTTTGAAAAGTGCAAGATATCCTCTAAAGAGGCAATATTGAGATTGAGTGCCTTATCTCTAGGACGACATTTTAGTTGGTAAACATGGTCAACTGCTTTTTCGTCTAAAGCCTTGGCAAAGAGACCGTAAACCGTCTCTGTAGGTAGAACGACAGCTCCACCATTTTCCAACTCTTGTTTAATCCTGTCCATCATCAACCACAACCATCCTATCTTGACCAAATTGGTCCTTGAGTGTTCGTACTCTTTTTTCAGGAAAATGTTTCTTAAAAAACGCAGGAACACTTTGACCTTGCTTGTATCCAATTTCAAGGTAAATCTTACCACCATCTTTGAGATAGTCTTTTGCATCTTCCGCAATTCTACGGTAAATAGCTAGGCCATCCTCGTCTGCAAAGAGAGCTAGATGAGGCTCCGAATGCAAAACATTCAAGCCGACCTCTGACTCATCTTCACGAGAGATATAGGGTGGATTGGAAACAATTATATCATATTTTTCAGAAATTTCTGTAAAACAGTCAGATTTTTTTAAAAATATTTGAAGATTTTGATTTTTAGCATTTTCGCTAGCTAAATCTAAAGCATCTTGGGAAATATCCGCTGCTGTTACTGACCAATTTGGTCTGTTTTTTGCTAAGGCAAGAGCTATAGCTCCACTACCTGTTCCAATATCCAGAACTGAAAGATTCGTCTCAGGATTTTCAGCCAGGATAAGCTCCACTAACTCCTCTGTCTCTGGACGAGGAATCAAAACCCGCTCATCAACTGTTAACTGCATACCAAAGAAATCTGCATGACCGATAATGTACTGGGCTGGTTTATGAGCTGCTAACTGTTGGAAAATTCCTTTTATAAATACTTCTTCCCCTTCCGTCACTTCCTGCTGGAGGGCAAAAACGAAATCTGTAAAAGATAGATTTTTCAAGCTACGATAGACAAAAGAGAGGCTTTCAGCTTCCTCTCCTTGTCTTATCAACTCTTCTTCAAAATCTGAAAATAATTGAGCTAATTTCATTATTTGTTTAATTCTTCTAATTTTTGCGTTTGGTCATAGAGCACCAAGGCATCCACAACTTCGTCCAATTTACCAGACAAAATGGTATCTAGTTTTTGGAGGGTTAAACCGATACGGTGGTCTGTGACACGGTTTTGTGGGAAGTTATAAGTACGAATCCGTTCTGAACGGTCACCAGTACCAATAGTCGACTTACGCTCAGCATCTTGCTCATCTTGAGCAATCTGAGCAAAGTGGTCAGCCACACGTGCACGGATGATTTTCATGGCTTTTTCACGGTTCTTCTGCTGGGTACGTTCTTCCTGCATCTCAACCTTGATATTGGTTGGTAAGTGAACGATACGAACGGCAGTCGCAACCTTGTTGACGTTCTGTCCACCAGCACCAGAGGCGTGATAGATGTCAACACGAAGGTCTTTTGGATCAATATCGTATTCTACTTCTTCCACTTCAGGCATGACAAGGACTGTCGCTGTAGAGGTATGCACACGCCCTTGGCTTTCTGTCACAGGGACACGTTGAACACGATGGGCACCAGACTCATACTTGAGTTTAGAGTAAACAGACTGACCTGAAACCATGGCAACCACTTCTTTAAAACCACCGACACCGTTCATAGAAGCTTCCATGACTTCAAACCGCCAGCCTTGGGCTTCTGCATACTTTTGGTACATAGTTAGAAGGTCTCCGGCGAAAAGTGCCGCTTCGTCACCACCAGCCGCTCCACGAATTTCAAGGATGATATTCTTGTCATCGTTTGGATCTTTAGGAAGGAGCAAGATTTTCAGTTTTTCTTCGTATTCTTCTTTTTCAGCCTTGGCATCTTTGAGTTCTTGCTTGGCCATTTCTTCTAAGTCCGCATCTCCGCCTGATTCCTTAATCATCTCTTCGGCGTCAACGATGTTTTGAAGGACTTGCTTATACTCACGGTAGGCTGTTACCGTATCACGAGATGAAGCTTCCTCTTTTGAAAGCTCCATGAAACGCTTAGTGTCAGATACTACATCTGGGTCACTCAGCAATTCTCCTAATTCTTCATAACGGTCTTCTACAGCTTGTAGTTGATCATAGATGTTCATTTTTTCTCCTTATTTCTCAATTGTTAAATCATAGATTGCTACTACTTCGTTCTCGGATATTTCCCCAGTTTCTTTAAATCCATAACTGAGGTAACATGATCTTGCATGTTCGTTTTCTGGTTCATAAGACAACCAAAGTTTATTGCCTAAACCTGCTGGTGCTGTCCGAACATAGTCTAGTACTTTATCCATAATTGGTTTAAAATATCCTTGATTTTGAAAATTCTTATCAATCATAAAACGAAATAGTAAATAATTTCCACTACTAATTCCGATCTTTTTATCATAAGCTATCATCACAAAACCTATAATTGCATCATTATCATAAACTGCCAATGGAGCTACAAAATCTCCATTTTTAGTGTAGACGTATGCTTCAGCTAAACTAATTGCGTTGGTTGCAATGAATTGTTTTTGATATTTCTTGACATCCAAATTCAAAACATCAAAATAATTTTCCATTGTAACATCTCTTAGTTCAATTGTCATAGTTTTGCTCCTTGTTAGAGGTTATCATTGGCGCAAAATAATGTTTACGGCAAACTGAAATATAGGTTTCATTACCACCAATCTGGATCTGTTCTCCATCGTAAACGGGCAGTCCATCCTGTGTTCGCAAAACCATAGTCGCCTTTTTCTTGCAATACTGACAGATGGTCTTGATTTCGTCAATCTTGTCTGCTAAAAGCAAGAGATATTTGGAACCTTCGAACAGTTCATTGCGAAAGTCATTTTTCAAACCAAAAGTCATGACGGGTATATCTAACTCATCAACAACACGAGCTAGGTCGTAAACATGGTGACGCTTGAGAAACTGGGCTTCATCGACCAAAACACAGTAAGGCTTTTCTGGTAGGTCTCGGATATAGCCAAAGATATCCGTCGTCTCCTCAATCGCAATGGCAGGGCGCTTCATACCAATCCGACTCGACACATAGCCAACACCGTCACGCGTATCCAGAGCCGAAGTCATAATCACAACTCCCTTTCCTTGCTCCTCGTAGTTATAGGCCACCTTGAGAATCTCAATCGTCTTACCAGAGTTCATGGTCCCATAACGATAATACAACTGTGCCATGTTTCTTGCTTCACGTCCATTTCTAAATTTTTGCTACATTCTAGTATATCATAATTTTCTTAAGCTTTAAACGGCAAAATGTGGTAAAATAGAAGAAATCAAAAACTAGTGGAGGAAGCTATTATGCCATTTGTACGCATTGATTTATTTGAAGGACGCACGCTCGAGCAAAAGAAGGCTCTTGCTAAGGAAGTAACAGAAGCTGTTGTTCGCAACACTGGAGCCCCTCAATCTGCTGTCCATGTCATCATCAACGACATGCCAGAAGGAACTTACTTCCCTCAAGGGGAAATGCGCACCAAATAAGCTAGCTTAAGCAGAATTGCTTAGGCTTTTTCAATCTCCAAGTAGCATCCATTGAAGAAATAGTTCAAATTTGTTACAATTTGAAAAGAGACTTGGAAAAATTTCCAAGAAAAGAGCTATTTATTAAAGGAAACATTATGATTACACGTGAATTTGATACCATCGCTGCTATCTCTACTCCACTAGGTGAAGGGGCTATTGGTATTGTCCGCCTGAGCGGAACAGAAAGTTTTGCTATTGCGCAAAAGATTTTTAAAGGAAAAGACTTGTACAAGGTTGCCAGTCACACTCTCAACTACGGTCACATTATTGATCCTCAGACAGGAAAAGTCATGGACGAGGTTATGGTTGGAGCTATGAAGTCTCCAAAGACCTTCACTCGTGAGGATATTATCGAGATTAACACCCACGGTGGGATTGCGGTGACCAATGAAATTCTCCAACTAGCTATCCGTGAAGGAGCTCGATTGGCTGAACCTGGTGAATTTACCAAACGTGCCTTTCTAAACGGTCGTGTTGACTTGACTCAGGCTGAAGCCGTTATGGACATCATCCGCGCCAAGACAGACAAGGCCATGAACATTGCGGTCAAACAATTAGATGGTTCCCTTTCTGATCTTATCAATAATACCCGTCAAGAAATCCTCAATACACTTGCCCAAGTTGAGGTCAATATTGATTATCCTGAGTACGACGATGTTGAGGAAGCCACTACTGCTGTTGTCCGTGAGAAGACTATGGAGTTTGAGCAATTGCTAACCAATCTCCTTAGAACAGCCCGTCGCGGTAAAATCCTTCGTGAAGGAATTTCCACTGCCATCATCGGACGTCCCAACGTTGGGAAATCTAGCCTCCTCAACAATCTCTTGCGTGAAGACAAGGCTATCGTTACAGACATTGCTGGTACCACACGTGATGTCATCGAAGAATACGTCAACATCAACGGTGTTCCCCTAAAATTGATTGACACAGCAGGTATTCGTGAAACGGATGATATCGTGGAACAAATTGGAGTTGAGCGTTCGAAAAAAGCTCTTAAGGAAGCCGACTTGGTGCTGCTAGTACTAAACGCTAGCGAGCCCTTAACTGCCCAAGACCGACAACTTCTTGAGATTAGCCAAGATACAAACCGCATTATTCTTCTTAACAAAACTGACCTACCAGAAACGATTGAAACTTCAGAACTACCTGAAGATATCATCCGCATTTCAGTTCTTAAAAACCAAAATATTGATAAGATTGAAGAAAGAATCAACAACCTCTTCTTTGAAAATGCTGGTTTGGTTGAACAAGATGCTACCTACTTGTCAAATGCCCGTCATATTTCCTTGATTGAAAAGGCTGTTGAAAGCCTACAGGCTGTTAATGAAGGGCTGGAACTAGGTATGCCAGTTGATCTACTTCAAGTTGATTTGACTCGCACTTGGGAAATTCTCGGTGAAATCACTGGTGATGCTGCTCCTGATGAACTCATCACCCAACTCTTTAGCCAATTCTGTTTAGGAAAATAAGAAAAATCCATGATCCTTCATTCGGTCATGGATTTTATTGTCTTCATTAATAATCTGGTCTTAAAACACCTGTTACAGTTGCCTTAGTCGCTTCGTAGTCGCCATCTACAACAACCTTGATAATGCGTTTGGCATCTTCTTCTGGTGCTGGAACAAGAGGTAGACGAGTTGGTCCAGCTTCAAATCCCATATAGTTCAGAACCGCCTTAACAGGAGCAGGACTTGGATAAGAGAAGAGGGCATTGACTTTAGGGATAAATTTACGCTGAATAGCCGCTGCTTTTTTCATATCGCTTTCTGCAATTGCAGTGAACATCTCGTGCATCTCATCCCCATTTGTATGGGATGCAACAGAAATAACCCCGTCCGCACCAAGGTTCATGGCATGGAAAGCATCTCCATCCTCACCTGTATAAATTAAGAATTCTTCAGGCTTGTGCTCAATCAAGTAAGCCATATTAGCCAAACTAGTACATTCTTTGACACCAATAATATTTGGATGGTCAGCCAAACGAAGCATAGTTTCTGGAGTTAATTCGACAACCACACGACCTGGAATATTATAGATAATAATTGGTAGGTCAGAAGCATCTGCAATGGCCTTAAAGTGCTGATACATTCCTTCTTGAGAAGGTTTGTTGTAGTAAGGAACAATAGCAAGCCCAGCTGCGAAACCACCAAATTCTGCTACTTCTTTGACAAACTCAATAGAGTCACGCGTATCATTAGTACCTACACCCGCAATCAATGGAACGCGTCCATTGACAATCTTTTGTACAGCCGCAAAAAGTTCCAACTCCTCATCGTGGGTTAAAGTTGGACTCTCAGCAGTCGTTCCAGCTAGAAGAATTCCATCCGTATGATGAGCCAATAAATGCTCAATCAAGGCTGGAATAGCATCAAAGTTAATGGAACCATCCTCGTGGAAGGGAGTAATAAAGGCTGTGATGATTTTACACTCTTTTAAATCTTGATAAGACATGAAAACACCTCTCTATTTCAAAGAAGGAGTTCATCTGAACTCCTAAACAATATGACTATTTTAATTCAAATTTCAATTCAGCTGTTGGACGAACCAAGCCACGTTCGTGCAAAGTTTCAGCAATCTGAACTGAGTTCCAAGCAGCACCTTTGAGAAGGTTATCTGAAACAACCCACATGTGGATTCCTTTTTCAGCATCCAAGTCTTTACGGATACGACCAACAAAGGTATCGCGTGAACCAACTGCATTGATAGCTTGAGGATAGATTTGATGAGCTACATCATCTTCAAGGACAGCGCCTGGGAAGGCTGCGATAGCTGCTTTCACTTCTTCAATTGGAGCCACTTCTTTTGTTTCGATGTAAACAGACTCAGAGTGAGCTGACAAGACTGGAATGCGCACACATGTTGCAGACACCGCGATGCTATCATCTTCCATAATTTTCTTCGTTTCCTTAGTCATCTTCATCTCTTCGTAAGTGTAATCATTGTCAGTGAAAACATCGATTTGTGG
This sequence comes from Streptococcus sp. Marseille-Q7156, assembly GCF_965119495.1. The sequence continues at coordinate 879,438 of NZ_CBCPLU010000001.1, forward strand.
AAGAGCATTGAAGGCAATAGGATAATGTTTCTTGTCACCACCTGAAGGCAAGATTTCCGCATGCAAATCACGTGGGGTTACACCATCATTCAAGACTTCACGAAGTTCACGTTGTGTCTCAAGAATTGCTCCCATACCAGCACCTGAAACTGCTTGGTAAGTTGAAACAATGATACGGCCCAAGCCCCATTTTTGGCGAACTGGCTCAAGCGCCACCATCATTTGGATTGTTGAACAGTTAGGGCAGGCAATAATTCCGTTGTGGGCATCAAGTGCATGAGCATTGACCTCTGGAACAACCAAAGGAACATCTGGATTTTGACGGAAGTAAGATGTATTATCTACTACTACCGCTCCAGCTTTCACTGCGTATGGTGCATATTTAGCTGATGTAGAACCACCTGCTGAAAAGAGAGCAATATCAACTCCTTCAAAAGCTGTTTCAGTCGTTTCTTCAATCGTAATATCTTGATCTTTAAATTTCAAAGTCTTGCCTGCTGAACGTGCAGAAGCAAGTAAACGAATTTTATCGATTGGAAGTGTTGATTCTTCCAACATTTTTATCATCTGAGCTCCGACAGCACCTGTCGCGCCGACTACAGCAACTGTATATCCCATAAATAACCTCTTTCGGAATTTTCTAAAAATTTCTATAATAGATGTATTATACTACTTTTTCCATGAATTGCAAAGCTTTTTCATCAATTTTTGGAAAATAAAAATCCCCAGTCGTTAGACCAGGGACTAAGAGGCATCTTCATGTGATGAGCAGGTTCACACAACTCATCAAGGTCCGCTCCTGCGTTATGACCTCCTTATGCTCAATAGTAGTCCAAAGACTACCTATCGACTCATCGCATCTACTATTCTACTAAAGAGAATCACTTTTGTCAACAGACGAAACTCTTTATACTCTTCGAAAATCTCTTCAAACTTCGTCAGCGTCGCCTTACCGTATGTATGTGACTGACTTCGTCAGTTCTATCTACAACCTCAAAAACATGTTTTGAGCTGACTTCGCCAATCTTATCTACAACCTCAAAGCAGTGCTTTGAGCAACCTGCGGCTAGCTTCCTAGTTTGCTCTTTGATTTTCATTGAGTATTAGTTTCATTTACACAGCTGAAGAGAAATATCTTTGAAAAATTTGGGGCAAACACAACAAAAACCCTTGTAAATAAAGGTTTTTTCTGTCTATTTAATGCTAATTGCCGGGATTGAACCGGCGACCTCATCCTTACCATGGATGCGCTCTGCCAACTGAGCTAAATCAGCTTACTTGAAAAGTATACTATAATCAGAAAATCTTGTCAAGGTTTCCTTAGACATTTTCCATAAGAAAAAGCCAGGTAAGAGCTACCTAGCTTATCTTCTTCTATTTACTTAAATCGATTCGACGACCAATTTTACCGATAATAATCGCTCCAATAATCAATGAGGCAAATTCACCAACTCCTGTTGTGAACCAAGTAAGGAAAAATGGTAATTGCGCTACGATATTCAACTCGGCAGCGATAGTAAACATAGAAATTGAAAAGAGGATTGAGAAGAAGAAATGATCTTTTCGAATCAATCCATTAAAGAGGTAGTCTTTACTGTATTTTGCAAAAAGCCAAACACCTAGACTGAGGAATACCAAGGTTGATCCACCACCAACAAAGACATCTAGCAGTCCGAAACTAAAGAAATTAGCAATCATACAACCGATTGTAACTCCGATGATGTACTTAGGATTGTAAAAAGCCATAAAGTTCATCATTTCTGAAATACGGAACTGATAAGCACCATAGCTGATGGCATTTAGGGGCGGTGTGACAGTCAAAACGACATAAATAGCAGCAACGATTGCAATATCTGCAACATCACGAATAGTTAATTTTTTCATCTTTTCTCCTTTAGCGGGTTATCCGCGTGTAATATGCTTGGTGAAAGAAGCTAAGCACCAAGGGTTGCTTTATTCAACCTTACTAGTATAGCACAATAGTCTGCTTTATGCTATACTTAAACCATGAAAATTCCTATTCAAAAATTTTTTAACAATGAAATCTTAGCCTATCTCTTTTTTGGCCTTGCAACAACTCTAGTTTCGATTCTCTCACGATTCGTCATTTATCAACTAAGTCATCAGGAACTCCTTGCTACTGCTTTAGCAAATATTATCGGTGTCCTCTTTGCCTTTATCACAAATGATACGATTGTGTTTAAACAAGCAAGGAAGAATCGACTTATCCGTTTAGTAAAATTTTCTCTTGCCCGCCTTTCTACTTTTCTGTTAGATTTGCTCTTTACTTTTCTGTTTGTGACTCAGTTTCCTCACATCATAGGACAATTCGTAAATGAAAGTCTTGACAAAATCAATGCAATCGAAACAGTTCTTGCACAAATATCAATAATTATTCTTAATTATATTCTAAGCAAGCTATATGTTTTTAAAAAATAAAAAATTTTGAGCATATATCTTGCAAGCTCTTCTTAATTAATATATAATTAAGAGTAAAAATTTTTTGAAAGGGAAAATGAAAATGTTAAAAGATCTTAAAGCATTTTTGCTTCGTGGTAATGTTGTTGACCTTGCTGTCGGTGTGATCATTGCCTCTGCTTTTGGTGCTATCGTTACTTCATTTGTTAATGATATCATCACTCCACTCCTATTGAACCCAGCCTTGAAAGCTGCGAAAGTACAAAACATCGCTGAGCTTGCATGGAATGGTGTTACATATGGTAAATTCTTGAGTGCTATTATCAACTTCCTTGTTGTAGGTACTGTTCTCTTCTTCGTTATTAAAGCTATGGAAAAAGCTCAAAGCCTTACTAAAAAAGAAGAAGTTGTTGAAGAGGAAGCACCAGCTGCACCAACTGAATTGGAAGTACTTCAAGAAATCAAAGCTCTTCTTGAGAAAAAATAATCGATTAAAAGGATCTAGCGCAAAGCTAAATCCTTTTTCTTTACTCTTTTGGTAACTTACCTGCTTTCTCAAGCATTTTTTTGATAAGATAAGGCATCTTAACATTTTCCCGACCTTTTTTCTCAATCAGTTTTTTCACAAATTCTGGCATTTGTAAATCTTGAGATTCAGCCAAGATATTTTTAGTCTCATCTGAAGGAACTAACTCATCAAAGGTTTCTTCTTCTGGGAGAAATTCCTTAAATTCTTGATGTTCATTAGCTCTGACTGTATTAACCAAAGCATCAATCAAACGAGAATCCGTATTTGGCATTGGTGGTCGATGGTAGTTCACACCCAATTCTTGACACAAGTCAAAACATTCCACATCGTTGTCAAACAAGACTTCAATATGCTCACTAATAAAGCTGATAGGAACAAAAATATAATGGTCTGGATGTTCTGTCTGTTCTCTGAGATACTCCAAGACATCTGGCTTAATCCATGGAATACCTATATCACTTTCACTCTGCCAAGTGTTAGTATATTGCTCGGAACTCAAACCTAGTTTTTCAGCAACTAACTTGCTATTTTCAAAAATTTGGTCGATATAAGGGTCACCAAAATCCAAGGCAAAAATGGGTACACTATGGGCTGAAAAGATAACTTTAAAGCTATCTTGCTTCACTTCTTCTTTTAAAATCTTAGCAATTTCATCTGCCCAATAGTTTAAGAGCGCTTCTTCTTGATACCAATCCTTAATAACTAAAAATTGAATTTGCTTGCTTTCTAAAAATTTCTCATAACCCATGACAGAGTAGAAAGAATAATGGGGCTCCAAAATCAAGCAAATACACTGCTCAACTCCGTCTGCTTCCATCTGACTAATCACATCTGGAATAAAGGGTCTTGAAAACTTATTGGCAAAATAGACACTATACTCATTCCCCAGTCTAGCCTCTACCAAGGCAACTTCTTCACGGGTAATTCTTTGCAGAGGCGTACCTCCAATAAGTACATAATTATCATAGAGTGTTTGAATCTCGTGGTCTTGAGGTCTCACTCCACGACGAATATTTGTGAAAAAATCAGCCACACCTTCAAAGGTAATCTCTTCTGGCGAACCGAAAGTCATCATTAAAATTGCTTTTTTCATAATTGCTTCCTTGTGATATTTTTATCAAGTTTATTTTATCATTTATCCATTAATAAGTAAACGCCAACATAGCGAATTTCTCTAACTTCTGTCTTTTGTTTTTCTCTCTTTTCTATGATACAATGGAAAAAATGAATTCAAAAGGAGTTTTTTATGACTTATCCCAATCTCTTGGACCGATTCCTAACCTACGTTAAGGTCAACACGCGCTCTGATGAACACTCTACTACTACTCCAAGTACGCAGAGTCAGGTTGACTTCGCGACAAATGTCCTAATTCCTGAAATGAAACGTGTTGGATTACAAAATGTTTATTATCTACCAAATGGTTTTGCTATTGGAACTTTGCCAGCCAACGATCCGTCTTTAACACGAAAAATTGGCTTCATCTCCCACATGGATACTGCTGATTTTAATGCCGAAGGAGTTAATCCTCAGGTGATTGAAAACTACGATGGTGGTGTGATTGAACTTGGAAATTCTGATTTCAAACTCGATCCAGCTGACTTTGAGAGTCTTGAGAAATATCCAGGACAAACACTCATCACAACTGATGGAACAACTTTGCTAGGTGCTGATGACAAGTCAGGAATAGCTGAGATTATGACAGCCATTGAATATCTGACTGCCCATCCTGAAATTAAACACTGTGAGATTCGTGTTGGTTTTGGTCCAGATGAAGAAATCGGTGTTGGTGCCAATAAATTTGATGCAGAAGATTTCGATGTAGATTTTGCCTACACTGTTGATGGTGGCCCACTAGGTGAGCTTCAGTACGAGACCTTTTCAGCAGCGGGTGCTGAATTGCATTTCCAAGGACGTAATGTCCACCCTGGTACTGCCAAAGGACAAATGGTCAACGCCCTTCAGCTAGCAATTGATTTTCACAATCAACTTCCAGAAAATGACCGCCCTGAGTTAACAGAAGGTTACCAAGGTTTCTATCATCTTATGGATGTGACTGGTAGTGTCGAGGAGGCGCGTGCAAGCTACATCATTCGTGATTTTGAAAAAGATGCCTTTGAAGCGCGTAAAGCAGCTATGCAGTCTATCGCTAATAAGATGAATCAAGAACTTGGTAGCGACCGTGTCACCCTAAACTTAACAGATCAGTACTACAATATGAAAGAAGTCATTGAAAAAGATATGACTCCAATTACCATTGCTAAAGCCGTTATGGAAGATCTGGGTATCACTCCTATTATCGAACCAATCCGTGGAGGGACAGACGGCTCTAAGATTTCCTTTATGGGAATCCCAACCCCGAATATCTTTGCGGGTGGAGAAAACATGCACGGACGTTTTGAATATGTTAGCCTTCAGACTATGGAACGTGCAGTTGATACAATCATTGGTATCGTAGCTTATAAAGACTAAAAATAGGCTGGGCAAAAACTCAATTTTAAGAGAAAATGAAGTAAATCTTCACACAATAAAACGCATAGTATCAAGGTTTTTCTGTACTGACCCCAAAAAGTTAGACAATTAATTTATCCGAAGGATTTAGTTCTGTATTGCACAGGGCTAAGTCCTTTTAGTTTTACCTTAATTCGTTTATTGTTGTAGTAATCAATATAGTCTACAATGGCTTGTTCCAATTGCTTAAGCGACTGAAATGACTTCTCATAACCATAAAACATCTCCGATTTCAGAATGCCAAAGAAGGACTCCATCATACCGTTGTCTGGGCTGTTACCTTTACGTGACATGGATGCTTGAATTCCCTTACTTTCTAGGAAGCGATGATAAGAATCGTGTTGATATTGCCAGCCTTGGTCACTATGGAGAATCGTATTCTCATAGTGCTTCTCTGTGAAGGCCTGTTCCAACATTGTTCGTACTTGTTCTAAGTTGGGTGAAGTTGAAAGATTATAGGCGATAATTTCGCTGTTGAAACCATCTAAAACTGGTGATAAGTAAAGCTTTTGAGTACTTGCTGGAATGGCAAATTCTGTCACATCTGTGTAGCACTTTTCCATTGTTTTAGAGCCTTCAAATTGACGTTGAATGAGATTATCTGCCTTCTTACCAACGTCTCCTTTATGAGAAGAATATTTTCGTTTCTGTCGCATTTTAGCTTGTAAATTGAGTACTTTCATCAAGCGTTGAACTCTTTTATGATTTACCAGATAACCACGATTTCTTAGTTCTAAATGAATCCGACGATAACCATAATTTCCCTTGTGTTCGATAAAAATGGATTGAATTTCAGCTTTAAGCTCTTGGTCCTTATCTGGTTTGTCTAGCTGTTTCAAGTGATAGTAGTAGGTCGAACGAGCTAGTTTAATGGCTTTTAGAAGAATATCTAACGAAAACTCAGTCATTAATTCTTGAACAATTTCTGTCTTTCTTCTTTCTCTTTTTCCTCCTTCAATCGGAGTTCTCTTAACTTTTTTAGAATGGCATTCTCCGCTCTCAAGTACTCATTTTCTGCTTGAAGACGTTCTAATTCTGTCCTCTCTTCAGGTCTCGTTTTTGGCTTACGTCCCATTTTAGGTACTCTCCCTCTTGTTTTCTCAACAATAGTATACCCGTTTTTCCTGTATTGTGCTAGCCAATTAAGAAGTATCGTACGACTTGGGAGGCCGTATTCAAGAGAAACTCTATCTTTAGTCCAGCCTTCATGTAAGACTTTATGAATCATTTCTTGTTTTAAATCAGGAGAATAGTAACGATTTTTTCCTTTTTTGACGAACTCCATTCCGTAACGATCAATCAATTTAATCATGTACCTAATATTAGAATTGTTTATCCCAAATTTATTTGAAAGCTTCTCTAAGCTATATCCTTGTTTTCTAAGTTCATAGATCTGAACTTTATCATCATAAGTTAATTTCATAATAAAAACACCCCAAAAGTTAGATTTTTCTGTCTAACTTTTGGGGTGCAGTTCATTCGGCTCCTGATACTGTGCGTTTTTTGATTATAAATACGGATTATTTGGTATAACTTCTCTTTATTGATGAACTGCTTGGGCCGCTGTGATAAGGGTCAACTTGTACACATCATCCGCATTACATCCACGAGAAAGGTCGTTAACTGGCTTGTTCAAACCTTGCAAAACAGGTCCTACAGCCGCAAAGCCACCAAGACGTTCAGCCATCTTGTATCCGATATTTCCTGCCTCGATACCTGGGAAGATGAAGACATTTGCTTGACCAGCTACCGTACTTCCAGGAGCTTTCAGAGCTGCAGTTTCAGGAACAAAGGCTGCATCAAATTGCAACTCACCATCGATTTCAAGGTCAGGACGCAAGTCGTGAGCAATTTTAGTGGCTTCTACAACCTTATCGACGCTTTCACCAAATCCTGAACCTTTAGTAGAATAGCTCAGCATGGCAATTTTAGGCTCGATGCCAAACATCTTAGCTGTGATTGCTGAGTTGATGGCAATTTCAGCCAAGGCTTCTGCATCAGGATTGATATTGATAGCACAGTCTCCAAATAGGTAACGTTCCGTACCACGAACCATGAGGAAGGCACCTGAAGTACGAGTCACATTTGGACGAGTTTTGATGATTTGAAGAGCTGGACGTACTGTTGAAGCTGTTGAGTGAATCGCACCTGATACCATTCCATCAACCAAGCCCAAGTAAACTAACATAACACCAAAATAGTTGACATCTTCAACCAAAACCTTGCGTGCATCTTCTTCAGACATTTTGCCCTTGCGACGCTCTACTAAGGCAGCAACCATTTCTTCAAATTGAGGATAATGTTGAGGGTCAATGACTTCATAACCATCCATGATCCCTTCAATTTCAAGATAAATTTTAATTTTTTCAGGATTTCCGAGCAAAACAGGAATCACTTCTGTTTCTTTTACCAAGCGTTTAGTTGCTTGAAGAATACGTGGCTCTTCCCCTTCAGGGAGAACGATACGAGCATTTTTACCAACAAGGTTGGCTTTTAGACTTTCAAAAACTTCCATGAGTTTTCTCCTTTTAGATAATAATTATACTCTGAAACAGTTTTTATAGAGTATTAGTTGATAACTGAGTAATAAGGTTACTGAAATCATCCGGCAAGGGACTTTCTAACTGCAAGTCTTGCTCTAAAAATGGATGATAAAAGGATAGGTAGTGGCAATGTAGGGCCTGACGTTGAATGCCATCGTCCAGATTACCACCATACAAGTCATCTCCCAACAAAGGAAAACCAATATGAGAAAAATGGACTCGGATTTGGTGGGTTCGACCAGTGTGCAAACGAATGTCGACCAAGTGGATATTTCCATAGGAAGCGACAATCTTGTAGGAAGTATGGGCATACTTTCCACCTTTAGCCACTCTTCTGGTGATAATGGAGTCTTCATCACGCGCAATCGGAGCAATAATTTCCCCCTCTGCTTCCAAGTGTCCATCACCTTTAACCAAAGCAAAGTAGCGTTTCTCAATAGACTTTTTCTGCAACTGCTTGTCTAATCGTGCGTGGGCATAGCCATGTTTTGCAAAGAGCATCAAGCCAGAAGTATCTTTATCAAGTCTGGTCACAATGTGAACCTGCTGATTTTCATAATTTTGCTTGACGTAGTAACCCTTGATAAAATTGGCAATGGTATTGGAGTGATTAACACTAGGAATAGAAGCCACTCCATAGGGTTTGTTTAAGACTAGAAAATGGTCATCCTCATAGAGAAGATCCAGTGGGAGCTCGATAGCTTCTAGAGTTTCAAAACCTTCCTCAGCAGGAATATCAATGGTAACGCGGTCTCCAATGTCCAATAGATAAGTTGCATTTTGCGGTTGGTCATTGACTAGAATAGCTCCACCTCGAAACTTAATCTTGGCCAGAAGTCCCTTAGAAACCTCATGCTTTTTTAAGAAGGTCTTAACCTTGACATGCTCATCTGCGATAAATTCAAACCTCATTCGTCCACCTCGCCGATGAAAGCATCCTTAACACGATTCCAAAAACTGGTGTGACTAGGTGAAGCAACAAAGTGAATCTTATGATGGTCGATTTGATACTCGATGCTCTCAATATTTCGGAAGGAATAAACGCTATTGTCAACAGAAATGGTATGGTAATCGTTTCTCGTTGGGATAAGTTCAATCTTATCCTTCTTAGGAACAATAATGGACGAACCTAGCGTTCGATAGACGCGATTATTAAGGCTGGCAATTTCCGTCAACTGAAGAGCTTCAATGGTAGGGTGTAAAACAGCTCCACCAAGCGACTTATTATAGGCTGTGCTACCAGTCGGTGTCGAAACTGTTAGCCCATCTCCGCGAAAACGTTCAAAGGGTACACCATTAATTACAATATCCGCCACCATGGTTCGATCGGACCTGCGGATGCTAGCTTCGTTGAGAGCTCTGAAAATCTTGACCTCTCCATTTCCAAGAAAAACCTTTACATTCAAAACCGGATAAGAAACTCTTGCTCCAGTATCTAGCTGCAAATTAGTCACTAGCTTGTCCAACTCAAAATCACGGTAGTCCGTATAGAAGCCCAAATGTCCCGTATGAACACCGATAAAGCGTACCTTATCAAGTTGATTTTCGTACTTATGAAAGGCTGATAAGAGCATGCCATCCCCACCAATAGAAATAACAATATCCGGATTGGTATCATTGAGTATAAACTGATTTCTCTTCAAACGATCTCGTAATTCATACAAGACCCTTTGACTCTGCGGTTTTCTATTGGCTATCAGGTCAATTCGTTTACCTATATTCTTCATCTGTATCGTCACTGTTTCCTACACCGTCATTTAATTTTCTACTCAAAGGATCAAAAAGAGCCTGAGCTTCTTGAATATCATCTCGAATTTTACCCATTTCTTCATCCAACTGATGGGCAATTTTGGCAGTAATTTCCAGTCTCTTTTTAATTTCCTCTGGGAAATCCCCTTGGTACTTGTAGTTGAGAGAATGTTCTATCGTTGCCCAGAAATTCATGGCCAAGGTACGTATTTGAATTTCTGCCAAAATAGTCTTGGCTCCACTGATGGTGTCAACCATATATTCTACTACCACGTGATAGGAACGATAGCCTGATGCTTTTCGATGAGTAATGTAATCTCGCTCCTGTATGATTCGCATGTCCTGACGTTTGTGCAAAATTTCCACTACTTCCTTAACGTCATCTACAAACTGAACCATCACACGCAAACCAGCAATATCTTGCAAATCGTGCTCTAAGGTCGCATAAGTAATGCCACGCCGAGCCATTTTTTCCTTGATACTTTCAATTGGCTTGACCCGACCCGTCACAAACTCAATCGGAGAATGCTTATTTTGCTTACGATATTGCTTCCGAATACCACGAAGTTTAATCTTTAACTCACCAACAGCTTGAATGTAAGGATCTAGAAATTCTTCCCATTCTAAGGTCATATATTCTCCCTTGTTTTCATATTATCCTTCAAAAATATCTTTGATTTTTTCTCCAGATTCATATACAATAAATACAATGCTTATTATACCATAAATCCGCTTTCAACGATAAAGAAAAGGTAAGAAAAATGAAACATTTAGAAATTGAATTGAAAACACTCTTGAAAAAAGATGAATACAATCGTCTAAAAGACCAATTCACAGGTGTCACTCCTGTTCTTCAAAAAAATTACTACATCGACACGCCTGATTTTGAACTGCGAGAAAAGAAAGTTGCTATGCGCATTCGAACCTTTGAAGACTGGGCAGAATTGACACTCAAAGTCCCACAAAGTGTTGGAAACATGGAATACAATCAAAAATTGCAACTAAAAGATGCTGAGAACTATCTGAGCAAGGAAGAACTACCTCAGGGGCTGGTTTTTGATGAATTGGCTAAACATGGTATCCAAAGTAAGAAATGGCAGGTGCTTGGTTGTCTCACAACGCTTCGCTATGAAATGAAGACAGCTATTGGTCTCATGGCGCTGGATGAGAGTCAATACTTTGATAGGATAGATTACGAATTGGAGCTTGAAGTGGAAAATCACGAGCAAGGCAAACAGGATTTCCAACAATTTTTAGAGAAAAATCAGATTTCCTACCAAAAAGCCCCTTCAAAATTGGTTCGATTTGTCAAAAGCATAAAAAATAGCTGAAATAATCTCTATTTTTTGGTAAAATAGAAAAGATAAAAATATTCGAATCCAAGTCAATATATGCTAAAGCATATGGCTTGGCTCCATAAAGTTTACAGAGGACGGTCTATAATGTCAGATAGAAAAAACATGAAACTTTTCGCACTCAACTCTAACCAAGAGATTGCACAGAAAATTGCTCAAGCTGTTGGTGTCCCGCTTGGAAAACTATCATCACGTCAATTTTCAGACGGAGAAATCCAAGTGAATATCGAAGAAAGTGTCCGTGGTTATGATGTATACATCATCCAATCAACAAGTTTCCCTGTTAACAACCACCTAATGGAATTGTTGATCATGGTTGATGCTTGTGTGCGTGCAAGTGCCAATACTATTAACGTTGTCCTTCCATATTTCGGCTATGCACGTCAAGACCGCATTGCTTCACCTCGTGAGCCACTTACAGCTAAACTAGTCGCTAACATGCTGGTTAAAGCTGGTGTAGATCGTGTCCTTACCCTCGATCTGCATGCAGTTCAAGTACAAGGTTTCTTTGATATTCCTGTAGATAATCTTTACACTGTTCCTCTCTTTGCTAAACACTACTGTGATAAAGGATTAAGAGGTTCAGATGTTGTTGTCGTTAGCCCTAAAAATTCAGGGGTGAAACGTGCTCGTAGCCTGGCTGAATATCTTGATGCTCCTATCGCCATTATCGACTACCCACAAGACGATGCAAGTCGCAACGAGGGCTATATCATCGGTGATGTTGAAGGTAAGAAAGCCATCTTGATTGACGATATTTTAAATACTGGACGTACATTCTCTGAAGCCGCAAAAATCGTTGAACGTGAAGGGGCGACAGAAATTTATGCTGTTTCTAGCCACGGTCTCTTCGTCGAAGGAGCTGCTGAACTTCTTGACAATACTAAGATTAAAGAAATTCTTGTGACTGATTCAGTAGCAACAAAAGAAAAAACTCCTAAAAACGTATGCTACATTACTGCTAGTGAGTTAATTGGTGATGCCATCGTCCGTATCCACGAAAGAAAACCAGTCAGCCCACTCTTTGCCTACAACAAAAAGAAATAAGGTGATTCTTTGATTTATTTGGACAATGCTGCAACGACACCCATGTCAGCAGTTGCTATTTCAGCTATGACCAAGGTTATGCAAGAAACCCACGGAAATCCTTCTAGTATTCATGGTCATGGTCGTCAAGCTGGCAAACTCTTGCGAGAAGCCCGTCAGGAACTAGCTCAGTTACTAGGGACAAAACCTCAACATATCTTTTTCACTTCTGGTGGGACTGAAGGCAACAATACTGCTATCATAGGCTACTGCCTTCGTCACCAAGAACAAGGAAAACATATCATCACAACTGCCATCGAGCACCATGCTGTTCTTGAAACCATTGATTACCTGGTTCAACACTTTGGTTTTGAAGCAACCATTATCCAACCAGAAAATCAAGAAATCACAGCCCTACAAATTCAAAAGGCTTTGCGTGACGATACAATCTTGGTTTCCACCATGTTTGCCAATAATGAGACAGGAAACCTACTGCCCATTGCTGAAATTGGCCAAATACTCAAACAACACCCTGCTGCCTATCATGTGGATGCAGTTCAGGCTATTGGCAAAATCCCAATTCACCCAGAAGAATTAGGCATTGATTTTCTCACTGCTTCTGCCCATAAATTCCATGGTCCTAAGGGAATCGGTTTTCTCTACGCATCTAGCATGGACTTTGATTCCTATCTCCATGGTGGAGACCAAGAACAGAAAAAGCGTGCAGGGACTGAAAATTTAGCTGCGATTGTGGGCATGGTTGCAGCCCTAAAAGAAGACCTAGAAAAGCAAGAAAAACATTTTCAACATGTACAAAATCTAGAAACTGCCTTTCTGGCAGAGCTAGAGGGAATTCAATATTACTTGAATAGAGGACAACATCATCTCCCTTATGTTCTCAATATTGGATTTCCTGGCCAGAAAAATGACCTCTTACTCCTTCGTCTAGATTTAGCTGGAATTTCAATCTCAACTGGCTCAGCCTGTACTGCCGGTATTGTCCAATCCAGCCATGTTCTTGAAGCCATGTATAAGACAAATTCAGAATGCCTGAAGGAATCCGTTCGTATCAGTTTCTCCCCACAAAATACTATTGAAGATCTACAAACCCTCGCAAAAACCTTAAAAGAAATTATCGGAGGTTAGCCATATGGCATTTGAAAAAACCATTCAGTTAAAAAATTGTCGTTACGACTACACTCTTAGCCCTTCTGTTAAAAAATTCACCCTCAAAGATAACACCTTTTTTGAGACAAAGGTTGGTAACTATGAACTGACTCGCCTACTTGAAAAAGTTCCAAACAGTGGTGAGGGATTCCAACTCAAAATCATCATTAACAAGGAACTTACAGGTGCTAAAATCAATATCACTGACAAGTTTGGCCTTCGTCTAGTTGATATTTTCAAATCAGAAGACCACCACATTCATCAGGAAAAATTCTACTTCCTCATGGATAGCTTGGTAGAACGTGGTGTCTTTACAAAATCAGAAAGATAGAGCCAAAATGTTTGAACTGACCTATAAGGATAACTATCATGTAGAGCGGACTCTCAAGTATGAAGATTATGAAGCTCTCATGCTGGCTCTGTCAGGATGTGTGACTCTACCAGATACACTTTATGTGACTTCTTTGACTTTTGAGGGACAGGAAGTTTACCAAGGACTGGTCGGAGACCTCTACCGTTTTCTATCACATGCAGATTTTTTACATCGAAACTAAGATTTTTCTTAGTTTTTTCTTATTTTTGTTGATTTTTTCACAATGTTTCTATAAAATAGAAGAATAGAAAGGTTGTGATTTTGTGAAAGATAAACAGTCTGCTATTCCAAAAGCTACAGCGAAAAGACTCTCTCTCTACTATCGAATTTTTAAGAGATTTCATGCAGAAAAGATTGAACGTGCCAACTCTAAGCAAATTGCAGAGGCCATTGGAATTGATTCAGCGACCGTTCGTCGTGATTTTTCCTATTTTGGTGAACTTGGTCGTCGTGGTTTTGGCTATGATGTCAAAAAACTGATGACGTTTTTTGCCGATTTGCTCAATGATAACTCTATTACCAATGTCATGCTGGTTGGTATTGGAAATATGGGCCATGCCCTTCTCCACTACCGCTTCCATGAGCGTAACAAGATGAAGATTATCATGGCCTTTGACCTAGATGACCATCCTGAAGTTGGTAGCCAAACTCCCGACGGGATTCCTATTTACGGAATTTCTCAAATCAAGGATAAAATCCAGGATGCTGATGTGAAGACTGCTATCCTGACTGTTCCTAGCGTTAAATCCCAAGAGGTTGCCAATCTCTTGGTGGATGCTGGCGTTAAAGGGATTCTCAGTTTTTCACCAGTCCATCTGCATTTACCAAAAGACGTGGTCGTTCAGTATGTCGATCTGACAAGTGAACTCCAAACCCTCCTCTATTTCATGCGAAAAGAGGATTAGAAAGCGAAAATCATTTTATGAAAAAACCAGTTATTGGGATTACAGGAAACGAAAAAACTCATCCAGATGATGACATCATGATGAGCTACGCAGCAAAAGGCTTTGTTGAAGGCGTTAAAGACGCTGGAGGGATTCCCATCATCCTACCGATTGGTAATCAAGAAATGGCTAGCCACTATATCAGTATGATTGACAAGCTCATCTTGACAGGTGGGCAAAATGTTGACCCGAAATTCTATGGTGAACCAAAAACCATTGATAGCGATGACTACCACCTTCAAAGAGATATCTTCGAACTGGCCCTCATCAAGGAAGCTATTAACCAGAAAAAGCCTATTTTTTCTGTCTGCCGTGGAACTCAGCTCTTTAACGTTGCCATGGGAGGAACTCTGTACCAAGATATCGAAGACCACTGGCAGGATTGTTCTGCCGAATACACAACTCAACGCTTAGTGACAGAACCAAATACCGTTCTCCGAGAAATCTATGGAGAAATCTCCCATATCAACTCCTTCCACCACCAGAGCATCAAGGATTTAGCACCTAACTTAAAGATTGCAGCTCATGATCCTAAAGATGGTATCATTGAGGCTGTCATGAGTACGGATGATGTCGCCTTTCTCGGTGTCCAATGGCATCCAGAGTTTCTATTTGAAAATCGTCCCAAAGATAAAAATCTCTTTGACTATGTCGTTAATGAACTTTAGATTAAATCCGTCTTTTCACGATAACTAAAGTAATTAGAATGAGAGACAATCAAATGGTCCAAGAGGACAATCCCCATCAGGTCACAGGCTTCTTTTACAAGTTTAGTGACATGATCATCATTTCGGCTAGGCGCTACCGCTCCCGAAGGATGATTGTGAACCAAGATGAGAGAGGTCGCCATATGCTTGATGGCATAGTGAAGAATCTCTCGCGGTTCAGCGATACTGCGGGTAGCTGAGCCGATAAAAATGGTCTGTTGATGGATGATTTGATTTTGAGTATTGAGATAGAGCGCCACCAGGTGCTCTTGTTTTTTATCCCCCAATTCCTGTTGCATCTTCTTGGCCAACTTTTGACTGCTGAGAATACTTTCCATCTCAAGGGTTTCGTGTTTGTGAATACGATAGCCCAGTTCAATCATAGCTTGTAACTCTATGGCCTTAACACGACCGATACCAGATAGACTCTGCAATTCCTGCAGGGTCATTTTTTTCAAATCCGTTAGGCTTGAAAGGTTGTTCAAAACTTTCTGGGCAATTTCAAAAACACTAGCTTGACGTGTTCCTGTCCTAAGTAAAATAGCTAACAACTCTTGATTACTGAGCGCTTCAACTCCTTCTTTTGCCAGTCTTTCTCTTGGTAATAGTGAATCTTCTTGGAATGAAATACTATACATAAAAATCCTCCTCACTTTATTATTCGTGAGAAGGATGGAAAATTAGATTTTTTTCTCAATTGGGGCTACACTGGCTAAAAGTTTTTTCAAGCCTACTTCTGGGAAATTGATTTTTAATTCCTGAGTAGCACCGCTACCTGAAACTTCCAGAACAGTTCCCTCTCCCCATTTCTTGTGGAGAGCAATGTCACCAATGGACCAATTTGCCTCGCTAGACCCTGATTTTGCTCCAGCTGTAAATTGACCAAACGGAAGACCGCTTGACTGGATAGATTTTGGGGCAGCACTACGTTTACGGTCTTGGAGGGCCTGCGCCAAACTCATACCTTGACCGAAGGCAAGACCACCACTGCTATATGATGCCTTAAAGCTTGAATTTGCTGGACGCGCCAGACCTTGATACTCAAGCAAGTCTGAGCTGATTTCGTTAATAAAACGAGTTGGACGGTTGTAGTTGGTACGACCAAAAAGCAGGCGCGAGTTGGCATTTGTCAGATAGAGAATTTTCTCTGCACGCGTAATTCCTACATAGGCCAGACGGCGTTCTTCTTCTAATTCATCTTGATCTTCAGCCGCACGACTAAGTGGAAAGACATTTTCTTCCATCCCAATCAAAAAGACAACTGGAAACTCAAGACCTTTAGCAGCATGTAGGGTCATCAAGGTCACTTCTGATGTCTCCTGACTACCTGAATCTGTATCCGCAATCAAGGCTAAATCATTTAAGAAACGACTCAGTTTGTCCAGACCAGTTTCCTCTTCTGACACATCAGAGGTGTCGTCAAAATTTTTCGTCACAGAAAGGAACTCTTCGATATTTTCAACCCGAGCCTTGCTTTCTAGAGTCGCTTGGGCATTCAGAATATCGACGTAACCTGTTTTTTCTAGAACTGCCTCAACCAACTCTGTAATGCTTAAGTGGTCCAGTTGCTCCCGCAAATCCAGAATCATATTGGCAAAATCCCAGATAGATTGGGCTGCTTTTCCTTTAATGCCAGACAACATGATGTTTGCAGAAACATCTAGCATGGACATGTCTTGCATATTCGCAAAATCACGAATTTTCTCAACAGTACCTGGCCCAACTCCACGTTTCGGTTCGTTGATAATACGCTCAAAACTAATATTATCACTCAAATTAGCAATGAGGTTGAGGTAAGCAATAATATCACGGATTTCCTTACGGCTATAGAACTTGGTTCCACCAACCATGGTGTAAGGAATATTAGACTTGAGCAGGGCTTCCTCAATAGTACGAGACTGCGCATTTGTACGATAGAGAACTGCAAAATCCTTGTGAAGGAAATTTTGGCTGCGACCAAGTTCATCAATAGTTTTGGCTACAAAGACGGCTTCATCAAGCTCATCATTGGCACGATAGTAAACGATTTGCTCCCCATCAGCATTTTGAGTCCAGAGATTCTTAGGACGGCGGTTTTTATTGTTTTTAATGACCTCGTTGGCCGCTT
Organism: Streptococcus sp. Marseille-Q7156; assembly: GCF_965119495.1. The sequence continues at coordinate 896,865 of NZ_CBCPLU010000001.1, forward strand.
GCAGAATGGTCTTGGTTGAACGGTAATTCTCCTCCAACAAAACAACCTTGGCTTGGGGATAATCTTTCTCAAAATCCAAGATATTCTGCATATCAGCACCACGCCAACCGTAGATAGACTGGTCTGCATCCCCAACAACACAGATATTTTTAAAACGGGAAGCCAAGAGTTTGACCAGTTGGTACTGGGCATGGTTAGTATCTTGGTACTCATCAACGTGGATGTACTGGAATTTCTGTTGATAGTAGGTCAAGACATCAGGATTTTGATCAAAGAGACGCAGGGTCAACATAATCAAATCATCAAAATCAACCGACTCAGACTGACGCAATTCTTTTTGGTAAGCAGTGTAACACTGAGCCACGATTTGCGTATACATATCGCCAGCTTGGGCAGCATAAGCCACATCATCAATTAGGTCATTCTTGGCGTTCGAAATGGTTCCTAAGATCGAGCGTTCATTCCATTTTTTAGGATCCAAGTTCAACTGTTTAAGAATGCGTTTCATAAGAGTTCGTTGTTCGCCAGGATCCACAATAGTAAAATTGCGGTTGTAACCAATATGATCCGCATCTCGACGCAAAATACGAACACACATGGAGTGAAAGGTCGCAATCAGACAGTCCTGAGTAGCTGGATTGAGGCTATATGCACGCTCTTTCATCTCACGCGCAGCCTTATTAGTAAAGGTAATGGCCAAGATATTCCAAGGATTGACCATCTTTTCATCAATCAAATAAGCAATGCGGTGGGTCAAAACTCGGGTCTTTCCAGAACCAGCCCCCGCCATGATCAACAAGGGCCCTTCTGTCGTTTGCACCGCCTCAGCCTGACGGTCATTCATTCCATTTAATAATGCGTTCATCTTCTCTTCCTTACTCTTGAAGTCAATATTTCTATTATATCAGAATTCAGGGAAAATATCTTTACCTAGACTGGTTACGTGTAGAAGGCAACTTCTTATATCTAGATAAAAAATGAGCTTGGATATTATTTCCAAACTCATTTGATTTCAATTAAACTATTAGAACAATCCTAGAACGGTTCCATCGCTTTCAACATCCATGTTGAGGGCAGCTGGTCGTTTTGGAAGTCCTGGCATGGTCATGACATCACCAGTTAAGGCAACGATGAAGCCTGCACCTAATTTTGGCACCAATTCACGAATGGTAATTTCAAAGTTTTCAGGTGCTCCAAGTGCATTTGGATTATCTGAAAAACTGTATTGAGTTTTAGCCATACAGATTGGCAATTTGTCCCAACCATTCTGAACGATTTGAGCGATTTGTGTTTGAGCTTTCTTCTCAAAGTTTACTTTGCTACCACGGTAGATTTCAGTAACAATCTTTTCAATCTTTTCTTGGACAGAAAGGTCATTATCATACAAACGTTTGTAGTTAGCTGGGGTTTCAGCAATTGTCTTAACAACTGTCTCAGCAAGTGCTACCCCACCTTCTGCACCATCAGCCCAGACACTTGCCAACTCAACTGGTACATCAATTGAGGCACAAAGTTCTTTTAAGGCTGCAATCTCAGCTTCTGTATCAGATACAAATTCATTGATTGCTACGACTGCAGGTACTCCAAATTTACGGATATTCTCAACGTGACGTTTCAAGTTAGCAAAACCTGCACGAACCGCCTCCACATTTTCCTCTGTAAGAGCATCTTTAGCCACACCACCATTCATCTTAAGGGCACGAAGGGTTGCGACAATGACAACTGCATCTGGAGAAGTTGGCAAGTTTGGTGTCTTGATATCAAGGAATTTCTCGGCACCAAGGTCTGCACCAAAACCAGCTTCAGTAACAGTGTAATCAGCTAGGTGAAGGGCTGTACTTGTTGCCAAGACTGAATTACATCCATGAGCAATATTGGCAAATGGACCACCGTGTACAAAGGCAGGTGTACCATAGATTGTTTGAACAAGGTTTGGTTTGATAGCATCTTTGAGAATCAATGCCAAAGCACCCTCAACCTGCAAATCACCTACAGAAACAGGTGTTCGGTCATAGCGATAACCGATAACAATATTAGCCAAACGACGTTTCAAGTCCTCGATATCCGTTGCCAAGCAAAGAATGGCCATAATTTCTGAAGCAACTGTAATGTCAAAACCATCCTCACGTGGAATTCCGTTTAGAGGACCACCAAGTCCAACGGTCACATGACGAAGAGCTCGGTCGTTCAAATCCACAACACGTTTCCAGAGGATACGACGTTGGTCAATTCCTAGCTCATTTCCTTGGTGCAAATGATTGTCAATCAGGGCAGAAAGCGCATTGTTGGCAGTTGTAATAGCATGCATGTCCCCAGTAAAGTGGAGGTTGATGTCTTCCATTGGCAGAACTTGGGCATACCCACCACCAGCAGCACCACCCTTAATCCCCATTACTGGACCAAGAGATGGTTCGCGGATAGCAATCATAGTTTTCTTACCAATCTTGTTCAAGGCATCCGCAAGACCAATTGTAATGGTTGATTTTCCTTCACCTGCTGGCGTTGGGTTGATGGCAGTAACCAAGATCAATTTACCGACTGGATTGCTCTCAACTGCACGAATTTTATCAAAGCTGAGTTTAGCCTTATACTTTCCGTACAACTCCAAATCGTCGTAAGAAATACCAAGTTTCTCTACAACATCAACAATTGGTTTCAACTCAATACTCTGTGCGATTTCAATATCTGTTTTCATTCAAAACTCCTCTAACCTCTTATATGATAATTCATTATAACACAAAACAAGATTTTTAACATCCTTAAACTCTCTAAACGTTCGTAAATATCCCTTATTTTAAAGGTTTTTAGAGCCCTTTCTTAAATTTTATATGGCTTTATAGTTTGAAACTATAGAATAATGAAAATAATTTAGTCAAGAAAATAGCTGTCAATTTCAGATAAATTATGTAAAATTCTTGTATCTTCAATTTCTAATTTTTCTGCCAACTCAATAGAATACTCAAAACTAAGTTTAGTATTTAACGATAAATCAAACGAATAATCTTGTAATTCACCCAGTTTTTTATATTTTTCTATGATTTCGTCATAAATACCAAGATAATGTTCATCTAAAATTTTTATGTAATTATTCAGATTTTCCTGGTAGTCTTGAATGATTTTTTGTTCGCTATCATTTAATATTCCCTTACCTATTTCCCAAATGAGTGAGCTGGCTATTGAGCCTACTACAGATCCTAGAACTGGTATAGGAATCATTGTTTGACCAATACAAGCACCAATTGTTGCAAAAGAAGCATCCATTACATTTAATGTTAAAAGATTCATAAATTCATCTTGCGTGATTTCTGTGGTTCTGTACTTTAGAACAATGTCTATCATTCCATAAGTTGCCATAACCAAAGCACTAGCATTTGGAGCACTAATCCCCAAGACGTTTGTTAATCCGTAAATAGAATAACCAGATATTGCACCTTTTATAACTCCTTCAGCTGTATCCAATCCACAATCTAACCAATCTGATTGTTCGAATTCGAAAATATTTTTTCCTTCTTTATATTTTTCATATACACTCGACATCAAAGCTAAATCACCCTGTAAAAAAGCTGCGTTCCTTGCAACCTTGTTAGCTTGTTTTAAATTTGGTAGTGCATGTTTTTGGGCTACTAATCTTTTTTTATTTAATTCTTGTTGTTTCAGTTTGACTGTTTTATAAATATTTTTCTGTTCAGAATCCAATAGAGAGTTAATTGAATTCTTTTGAGCATCTTTATAATCTAATGCTGAGGATTTCATCCAAGATTTGTATGAAGTAAGTCCCTTGCTTTCAGTGATATCATTAATTATTTGGCGTATATCCGTAATTTGTTTACTGGACAATCTCTTACCATTAAGTTCAACTTCTTTTGCTCCAGCCATTATTTTTTCAAATACTTGAACGTGATCTTTTGGAAACATCATTTTCATTTTTGTATTGTAAAAAAATGATTGTTCTAATTCATCACGTAAATTATTATAAAACTTCATTTGAATAGTATTTCTACCAATTAATAAATCGGCTGGTCCATTGTCATTCAAAACTTTAACAATTGGCTTTAATCCCTCAATTGCTCTCCTTGCATTTACAATTCCTTCTTCTGCAAATTCTGCAATAAAACCATGTACTCCACGATCTCCACCTCGATTTTTAACAATAACATCTTCTATACTATCCTTAGCATAATCTAAAATTTTAGAGGCATTATCCTTGTTTAAGATGACATTGCGAGCTTCATCTTCTATTATTTTCATAGCAATTTGTAAATCTTGAATTCTCAAATGATTTAAGCAATTGATATATGCTCCAATGCCTTGATTAAATGCTTGATTAAAAATTCTATTAACCATTTATTTTAATTTCCTTATTTATCATAGCTGTTAGTGATAGTGTTGAGTTCACTAAATTACCTGCTTTATATTTTTCATCTTCAGTAAATAAGCTATAGTCCATTACAGTTAAAGATAAATTGGCTAAATAAATTCCTTCTGTTTGTTTTTCAGTTAATTCTATTAATTCCGTAACTTCTATTACTTTTTCTTTAAGTTGTCTAGCCAACAATTCGACATTTTTCTGTTCTTCTATAGCCTCTTTTGCAACTTCTTCATTTTTCCTATTAGCTACTACACCAGCGCCTACAGAAGCGGTCAACATAACGCCTGCAATTCCCCAACCGACAGGACCAGCCAATGCTAAAAATGCGTTACCTGCTGCCACTCCACCGCCACCAGCTGCTACACTTCCACCACCTAACCAAGCCAGAGCGGCGCTATTTGCTGCAGCACCTGTCAAACTTGAAATTGCAGTCCCCGTTGATGCAACACCGAATGTAGTTGCAACACCCATAGCTGCAGTAGGCCCTAAAGTTGCAACTGTTACTCCTAAGGCACTAAGAGAAGCCGTAGCCGCTGTGCTACCACTTGCTAATTCAGCTTCCTTAATTGACTGTGAAATAGCAATTTGCTTATCTTCAAAATTCTGAATTTCAACATCAATTTCTTCTAATTTTGTTTCAAACTCTTTTGGCTTATTTGCTAGCTTACTAATTCTTTCTTCAATAATTTTTACAACTTTGATCGCTTTTTCCCTAACCTGATAGAGCTCCGTTGATTTATTAGCCAAATTATCAGCTTCATCGTTATATAATCTTACAGCTTCTTTATATCCAGCAACAGCTTCTTGTCTAAGTTTAGAATTAAAAAGGTCAACAGCATCAATTTGTTCTTTCGTATTGTTCACTATTTTACCGGCTTCATTAACATTTTCCGATGAAGCTTTAGTTACATGTTCTACCACATCACTAGCTACCCCAATAGCTTTTTCAGAAACATCTGTGATAACATCGCCAACCTGACTTGATACATCTTCCATAACTTTTACAGACTCTGTAATAGCTTCTCCAGTAAATTTACCTGCTTCATTTAATAATTTACTGGTAGCGGATCCAGCATCATTCAATACCTTACTAGCTTCTTTTGTAAAATTGTCAGCAAATTTAAAAAAATTCATTCAGCATTCTCCTTATTGCATATATTTCTATTATCCTATAAACAGGAGTGACTGTCAAAATCGACCATATATTAATTTACCAAAATTTTATCGCTTTCATTTTACTTACCGTTTATTTTTGTGTACAATAGTGCTATGAAAATTTTAGTTACATCGGGCGGCACCAGTGAAGCTATCGATAGCGTCCGCTCTATCACTAACCATTCTACTGGTCGCTTGGGCAAAATCATCACAGAAACCTTGCTTTCTGCAGGGCATGAAATTTGTTTAATGACGACAAAACGTGCTGTGAAGCCAGAAGCCCATCCCAACCTAAGCATTCGAGAAATTAACAATACAAACGACCTTCTTCTTGAAATGCAAGAACGTGTTAAGGACTATCAGGTCTTGATTCACTCAATGGCTGTCTCTGACTACACTCCCGTTTATATGACGGGGCTTGAGGAAGTTCAGGCTAGCTCCAATCTAGAAGAATTTTTAAGCAGGCAAAATCATCAAGCTAAGATTTCTTCAACTGATGAGGTTCAGGTTTTGTTTCTAAAAAAGACACCCAAAATCATATCCCTAGTCAAGGAATGGAATCCTGCTATTCATCTGATTGGTTTCAAACTGCTGGTTGATGTTACCGAAGACCATCTGGTTGACATTGCTAGAAAAAGTCTTATCAATAACCAAGCTGACTTGATTATTGCGAATGATCTGACTCAAATCTCAGCAAAACAGCACCGAGCTATCTTTGTTGAAAAAAATCAGCTTCAATCTGTTAACACTAAAGAAGAAATTGCAGAACTCCTCCTTGAAAAAATTCAAGCCTATCATTCATAGAAAGGAAAGCTATGGCACATATTCTCTTGGCTGTAACGGGATCAATCGCCTCTTACAAGTCGGCAGATTTAGTCAGTTCTCTAAAAAAACAAGGTCATCAAGTCACTATCTTAATGACTCAGGCTGCTACAGAGTTTATCCAACCTTTGACACTACAGGTACTCTCACAGAATTCCGTCCACTTGGATGTCATGAAAGAACCCTATCCTGATCAAGTCAATCATATCGAACTTGGAAAAAAAGCAGATTTATTTATCGTGGCCCCTGCAACAGCTAACACTATTGCAAAACTAGCCCACGGCTTTGCGGACAACATGGTAACTTGTATGGCTCTAGCCTTGCCAAGTCATATTCCCAAACTCATCGCACCAGCTATGAATACAAAAATGTATGACCATCCAGCAACTCAGGCTAATCTGAAAACATTAGAAACCTACGGCTATCAGCTGATTGCTCCTAAGGAATCCCTACTAGCTTGTGGAGACCACGGACGAGGAGCCTTAGCTGATCTCACAATTATTTTAGAAAGAATAAAGGAAACTCTCGATGAAAAAACGCTCTAATATTGCACCCATTGCTATCTTTTTTGCAGCCATGCTCGTGATACATTTTCTGAGCTCACTTATCTTTAACCTTTTTCCATTTCCAATCAAACCGACCATCGTTCATATTCCTGTCATTATTGCCAGCATTATTTACGGTCCACGAGTTGGAGTTACACTTGGATTTTTGATGGGGCTACTTAGTTTGACAGTTAATACAATTACGATTCTACCGACAAGCTACCTCTTCTCACCATTTGTACCAAACGGAAACATCTACTCAGCTATCATTGCTATCGTCCCACGTATTTTGATTGGTTTGACTCCGTATCTAGTTTATAAACTGATGAAAAATAAAACTGGTCTTATTTTAGCTGGTGCCCTTGGTTCACTTACCAACACAGTCTTTGTACTTGGTGGAATTTTCTACCTTTTTGGAAATGTTTTTGATGGTAATATCCAAAAACTCCTAGCAACTGTTATCTCAACAAATTCGATTGCTGAATTAGTCATTTCCGCAGTTCTAACCCTAGCCATTGTTCCAAGGCTACAGACTTTGAAAAAATAAAAACATTCTCCACTTTCAAACCTGAAGGTGGAGATTTTGTTCGAGGTGGTTTCTTTTTAGTGAACTTTTTACTAACTTTTAACAAAAAAACGACCTATAAACCTAAGTAAATCCTTGCTTTATTATCTTGTTTATTGTACCATACTAGTGTATATACAGACGAAAAGGAGATTCTTATGAATACACGGAAAAAGACACAATTTATGACAATGACTGCCCTCTTAACGGCTATTGCGATTTTGATTCCAATCGTTATGCCTTTCAAAATCGTCATTCCACCTGCTTCCTATACTTTAGGAAGCCACATCGCTATTTTTATTGCCATGTTCTTATCGCCCTTGATGGCTGTTTTTGTCATCCTAGCTTCTAGTTTCGGATTTTTGATGGCTGGCTATCCCATGGTTATCGTTTTTCGAGCTTTTTCCCATATCTTTTTTGGGACTTTGGGGGCTCTTTACCTACAAAAATTCCCCGATACCCTAGATAAACCAAAAGCTTCCTGGATTTTCAACTTTGTGTTAGCGCTTGTCCATGCCCTTGCTGAAGTATTAGCTTGTGTCGTTTTTTATGCAACTTCCGGTACCAATGTAGAAAATATGTTTTATGTTCTATTTGTACTAGTTGGATTTGGCACAATTATCCATAGTATGGTAGACTATACATTAGCACTAGCTGTCTATAAAGTGCTTCGAAAACGCCGTTAAAAAGGAAAAGCTATGACAAAAGATCGCAAACATGCTCTGCTCCAACTCTTAAAAGAAGCTCCTAAAGCCCTTAATGGCCAAAGTTTGGCGGAACATTTTCATGTTACACGTCAGGTCATTGTGCAGGACATTGCAATTTTGAGAGCCGATGGCGCTCCTATCCTATCCACTAATCGTGGCTACGTCTACAAGCAAATTGATACCAATCCTTATGTTCACAAACTTTTCAAAGTGAAACATGAAGTTGAAGAAATCGGTCAAGAACTCCTTGCTATCGTTGATAATGGTGGACGTGTTCAAAATACCTTGATTGACCATCCCGTTTATGGAGAAATCGAAACCTTGCTTAAACTGTCTTGTCGCAGAGATGTGCAACATTTTCTAGAACAAGTCGAGCATTCTGACTTTAGACCCCTATCTGAATTGACAGATGGTGTCCATTACCACCTAGTCGAAGCCGAAACACAACAAGACCTCCACTATATCGAAGAGGCCTTGGATCAGCTAGGTTATTTAGTAAAGGATTAGAAAATTTTCTTTTCCCAATCGTCTTCTGTACGGCGAGGGTAGAAAAATTCAGATTTGTCCGGAGCTTCCATCATCTCCATCAAGGGTAACATATCATAGGACAGATTCAAGTTTGGAATCTGGTCTTTTTGCACCCAAGAAACTTCTCCTTCATCTGAAGAGCGAAGGGTACCAGAGAACTCAGTTTTCTTATAACAAACGACAATATAGCGCCCACCTGTATCCAGAGGCCAATTTTTAATACCGACAAGTTGAGGATTTGGGATAGTCAACCCTGTTTCTTCATATATTTCACGAATGACAGACTCTGCGAAAGACTCGCCATTTTCTACATGGCCCTCTTATGTCAAACAAATGACACTATTTTCTCTAATTCATTTCTACCTAATTATAGCACATTTCTTCTTATTTAAGTTGTCAAATTAAGTTAGACTTTTCAAGTAACTCAGAAAAACTTGGTAGGGTGATTGATAATTCAATGATTTCCTAGGAATTCTATTTCTTTTATCATCTATAGCTGATAAATAATTTTGAGAAATAGTAGTAAAATCCATTTGTTTCGGTAATCCATTTCGTATTAATAAGCCACTAGAATGTTCATTGAGACCTCGTTGACCAGGACATCCTGGATCCGCAAAGAAAATATCAATGTCATGTGCATTCGAAATAGACTTCCAGTTAGAAAATTCTTTTCCACAATCAAAAGTTATCGACTTAAAGAGATGACTGGGAACTTGAGACAACCATTGATTGATGGAGGCCTCAATATCACTTGCTTTGAGTCCATTGGTTTTCAGTGTGATGATGGCTTTTGAGAGGCATTCTACTAATGTAATGACTGCACTTTTGTGTTTTTCTCCCACAATGGTATCCCCTTCTAGATGACCGAATTCCGTCTTAAAATTAGGATAACTGTCTGCTCTCTCACGTAAATCTCTGCGCAAGGCTTGTTTTCCTCGTTTTTCGCTATGACCATTTGGTTTTCTTTTGCCTTTCCAAGGGAGGTCCTCTTTCTTTAGAATACCACGGTCTGCTAGTCGATAAAGAGTTCTCATAGAACAAGAAATTCTATCTGGATAAGCTCCCTTAATGACACCAAGGTTCCATCTTAGATCTAAATGAGTTTGAATAAAGTTTTTTTCTGCTTGCGAAAGACTTGTTTTATTCCTGCCACAGCGTTTCTTATTGATTTTATATCGGTTATAGTAATCATAAGCAGAGTGCGCCTCCTTCAGATAGTTGATGACATTGTAGATGTTCTGTTTTGATCTGCCAAGTGAAGTCACAATATCTGAAACTGTTATGTTTTCTTGATAGTAAGCCTCTATCATTACAAGCTCGTTTGTGGTAAGATGAGTATAGGTCATTTATGTTAGTTCCTTTCAGACAAATGTGGTGTTTATCTGAGCCTAACATAGATGGCTTTTTTTGTCTAGCTTAATTTTACAAATTGGGTTACTAAGAAAGAGGCCTGTTAAACAAGTCTCCTCCCTAACTATTTATAAATCACTTTGAAAAAGCCTAGGCAGTCCACCACGATTTTTTCTACATACCTTTCTATCAATTCTTGTGTCAAACTATTATCTATCGGTAATTGTAGGCTCTCTCCTGCTTGCAGACTTTCTTCTAACTCAACGATTTCCTTATCAATAACTTGCTTCTTACTGATATAAGCATCCCGACTCAGGTTATTTTCCTTATAGTCCTGAAAACAGGATAATTTTTGTGCTTTCAAACACTCAATCTCTCGAAGGACATTAACTTTTGATTGTTTAGGACGAATAGTCTCTAACCTAGGAGCTAAGCTCTTCATAATCTCTTGTTCAATTTTATCCGAACGATAATATTTCATTTCATCACCCTGATTTTTACAATGTAAACAGTAAAAATAATGACGTTGGTTACGGTTTCCCTGAAATAATAAACGATGTTCACAATGCTCACAAAACACTAATCCTCGTAACAGTCTTTGTACTGACTCATGATTTGGCTTCTTTTTGACTTTGCCAGTAATCCTTGATTTTAAAGCTTGTTGAGCCTGTTCAAACATTTCTATTGGTATAATTGCCTCGTGATTGTTCTCAATTCGTTCCCATTCTGATTCAGGTCTCTTGTAATGTTTGCCATTGATATAGGTTCTCGTATTAAAGAGATAGGTCCCTTTATAGGCTTCATTTTTTAAAATCTGTCGGACACTTGTTTTTGTCCATACATTTCTTGTCTGTTCAGTAGTCAAATGATAGACTTTTGATACCTCGCTTGACTAACCTGCATCTTTCGTTCAGCTGGAGTAATCGTCTTCTCTTCGTTGAGCAACCTAGCTATGCACTGAGTTCCCAGTCCTTCAATACACAATTGAAAAATACGTCTCACAATCGAAGCGATTTCTTAATCAATGATAATTATAAATCGTTCCTCCGGATCCTTCAGATAACCAAACGGAGGTAGCCAGCTCATATTTTCCCCTGAGCGTTTCATGGTATTCATGGCACTTTTAACTTTTTCAGAGACGTCTTTGGCATAAAAATTATTGAGCAGATTTCTAAAGGATACATCAATCTCCAAACCATTATTTTCAGATGTCAAACTATCATATTGATCATTTAAAGCAATGAATCGGACACCTAGAAAAGGGAATACGTTCTCCAGATAGTTCCCCAATTCCAAATAATCACGCATAAAGCGAGATGGGTCTTTGACAATAATTGCACAAATCTCTCCAGATTTAACCTTATCCATCAGACGCTGAAAGGCAGGTCGATTAAGGTTTGTTCCTGAAAAACCATCGTCCACAAACTCCAATCGCTGAAATGCCTGGAATTCAAATGAAGCATCTAAAAAAAGAATACAGTAAATAACGTTGATTGGTAATGGAATTACTCTCATCACGATCATAATCATCAACAGATAAGCGCATATACAAAGCAACTTTAGACATATCAATCACCACCTATCTGACAGTAAAATGTGACTGTGATATTCTTATCAACATCTACTTCAATACGTTCGATCAAAGCGCTTAATAGGTCTTCGGTTAAGACTATTTGTTGCTGCTCCTTGAAAAGATTCTTGAGCCAAAGCACTTGCCTCTGATACTCTACTTCCACTTGTCGTATCGATATATCACAGTTGGTGATTTCTGTTGATAGTGTTTCAATTTTTGTATATTTTTCAGATTTTTGCGCTAGATAGTCCGACTGGCTCTCCCTAAACAAGCTATAGGACGCATAAAGATCACCTAGCTCTACTCGCAGATGCATAATTGTCTGATGATGTCGAGTAGCTTGTTTTTGATAAGTGGCAATACACTGTTCTTTCTTTTTTTCTAAACTAGATAATAAGGTTTCGAAATTCCCTAGTCGTACCATTTCATCTTGAAGTATCCGTATCATCATCTTATCTAACATTTGTTCGCTAATATAAACGCTTTGCTTGTTGGATGTAGCCGTGTCATAAACATAATCCATAAAGTAGTAATAATCATAATCCGATTTCTTACCTGAAAAGTGCTTACAATAGCGATACATTTGAGTTGAACTACCTCGAGCATAAAGGAGTCCTTTATAACGGTTCGGAGTTTTTGGGATGGCTGATTTCCAGACATGCTTTCGATTTCGAAACAACGATACCATCTTATCATACTCATCTTGAGTGAGGTAGGATTCGTGTGCATACTCAAAGCGGACATACTCTTCTGCAGATAGATTCTTGTTGGTTTTTCGTTGCACAAGATGTCCTAGATAGACTGGATTTTGAACCAACCGAAGAAGATTAGGGCCTCTCCACATTTTCGTATCCTCCTCAGTTCGATATAATTGTCCTGTTCTCCTATAAGAAGTCGGAATGGCAATCTGTTGTTGATTCAGGTAATTCGTCACTTTAGACAGTGAGCTACCCTCTAATAATATTTTAAAGACCAAGTCTAAAATAGGTTTCACAAGTGGATCAATAGCAAGCTTTATCCCCTGTTCATGTTTTACTAGCTGATAGCCGTATGGAGCAAAACCACCGATGTAATATCCCTGACTGGCTTGATGGATGTTGTGAGCTGTGACCTTTTTTGAAATGTCTTTTGAATATAAATCATTGACTAAGTTCTTAATTTCCACTTCAAAAAACTTCTTCTCTTCTAATCCATGGAGCGTATCCAATTGATCATTAATAGAGATAAATCGAACACCTAGGAATGGGAAGACTTTATCAATCAAACGTCCCATCTCAATGTAATCTCGTCCTAAACGAGATAAATCTCGAATCAAGATACAGTTGATAGATCCCTTCTTGATGTTCTCCATCATCTCTTGAAAGGCCGGACGGTTGAAATTGGTTCCTGAGTATTCATAATCCACATAACATTTGACGACGCTTAAGCCATGCTCTTTGGCAAAAGTCCGAGCAAGACTCTCTTGAGTGTCCAAGGATTGAGATTTGTTCCGCCAGGTTTCCGTCCGTTCTTTTGATAGACGAACATAAATCCCTGTTCGATAAGTCTGAATGGAAATTTCTTCTGTCACTTCTGAGCGATAACGCTGTTTCGTACGAGCCATTAGACCACCTCCCTTTTAACTTGAGCAAGATGCTGGAGGATTTCTAACTCTTTTATATCGTGGAATACCAGCGTTAGCTCCTGTTCCTCATGAATCTCAATTCGGTCTAGCAAGATCACTAGGGTCAGGCGACTTAGTTCTTCTTCCTCTTGTGAGTCACTTAATTCTTCTAACCATGCCTGCTTATGTTGGAGTTTGCCATAGAGGTCTTGCGCTACTTTTTTCTTTTGAACAATCGTATCGTCAATCCTTTTAAGCTTTTGGCAATAGCTTCGTTGAAACTCTTGATATTCTGCCTCATCGATCAACCCATCATCCAAATCCATATAGAGAGATTGAAGCAATTGTTCATATTTCTGACGCTCCGCAATCAAACTAGTAAAGTCAATCTCAAGGAACTGTTCTTTATCAAGATACTTGGGACTATGTTCAATCAAGCGAGACTTCCAATCAAGGTGTTGACGAACTAAGGTTGATACCACCTCAAGGAGTATTTCATATTTTATGGCATAACGGCTACACCCTTGTCCTTTATTATAACTACTACAAATATACTGAATGCTTGCCTTGTCTTTATAACGGTTCTTCCTCTGTAACATTTGAGCCTCACAAGCTCCACAAAACAACAAGCCTGCAAAGAGATTTGGCTTATCCTTGCCATACTTAACATCTCGAAGCAAGAGGTTATTGGCAATCTCAAAGGTGCTTTCTGAGATAATCTTCTCATGAGTACCTGCCACTCGTATCCAATCTTCAGGATTCACCTGAACTAAGCGTTGAGACTTGTAATTAAGCTTGATATGTTTCCCTTGTTCCAAATCTCCGATATAGACACGATTGGTTAGAATACGATTCACCATCTTAGTATCCCACTTATGAATGTAACTATAAAAGCCTTTAAAATTTTCTTGATTCGCTTTCTTGTATTGTACAGGTGTTTCAGCACCAATGTGATTTAGATAATTCGCTATTGCATTTGACGAGTAGCCTTTCAACTTCAAGGAAAAAATCTTTTCAATAATGGGACGAACAGCTTCATCTACAACCAAATGATTTCTTTGGTTTTCATCTTTTCGATAGCCGTACGGGGCAAATGCCCCAATAAATTCTCCCTTTTGTCTCTTGGCTTTCTGAGTACTACGGACTTTCATAGAAATATCTCGACAGTAACTATCATTAATAAGGCTTTTAATTGGCATCACTAAGTGGGTTTCATTCGTATCTGCTGTCAAACTATCATAATGATCGTTAACTGAGATAAACCGAACCCCCATAGCAGGAAAGATTCTCTGAATATACTTCCCCGTTTCAATATAGTCTCGCCCAAAGCGAGATAGATCTTTAACCAAAATAGTATCAATCGTTTTCTCATCAACCATCGTCATCATTCGGATAAAATCAGGACGATTAAAGGTTAGTCCACTAATGCCATCATCCACAAACTCTTCTAAGATTGTGATGTCATGCTTTCTAGCATAATCTCGTAAAAGTGAGCGTTGATTGATAATAGAGTTGCTTTCAACATTATCCCCATCATCTCGTGATAATCGTAAATAAATACATGCTTTTGTCATTGTCATCTCCTTAATCGACTATTAGGTGCTTACTGATTAAGGATTGAGGTTCTACTCTTTTATTCTACATAATTTACTAGAACTTGTCCGCTAAAAACTTAAATTTTTTCAAGTTTTTGTCCCAATAAATCATCTAGTATATCTGTTAGACTTAGTGGCTTATCCGTCACTTGAATCGTAACCTTATAGCCCTCAATCACAACTTTCGGTAATGACGCATCTGTGTTTGTTTTTTCCATGTATAGTTAATTCCTTTACTTCAAAATTATGACCTCAGTGGGTAGAACTGGTTAAGTTCATCATGGGCGTCTCACCCGCTGTCCTTTTACGACGGCAGCCTGAACGTGCAGAAGTATCATTGTTCTTAATTTGTGTCTTGGCAAATAGAATACCATTCTATTTTATAGCTGATTATTGTCGCTCATATCATGGCGAATCAAGCTAAATTGCTCAACAAGTAAGAAAGTCCCACCTTGGTCTATTCAGTTGTCAATGAACAAACAAGGAGAGACTATTTTAATCTTTTTATACGATAGGGGTTATCTGTAAGTCCTAATATATAATCTGTACTAACATCATAGAAGAATGAAAGTTTAACTAAAATCCCTGCTGTTAGACTGCGTTCCCCTCTCTCGATTTTGGCATATGCTGAATGACTATAATCTAAGAAAACTGCTATTTGCTCCTGAGTAAAATCGTTATCTTCTCTCAAATCTTTTAAACGTCTATACATCAAGTCATCTCCTATAGATAGTATAGGTTATAATTAGATAATCCGATATAAATTGTCCTATTTGAACAGTTAGATATGTAATTTTCTAACATCTATAAGCTATATTTAAATATTTGAGCAAGATTTTTTAATGAACATTAGCCAGTAACTTACATAATTCAGAGCTATATGTAGCAGTATTTCCGTTGTATCATTTTACAGTAATTTATTAACACTTTAAATCGTTCCGGTAGTGTAAAACAAGTTGTGTAAACACAAAAAGGGATAAATCCGTTACAATAGTAGAGTTACGAAACATTACTAGAAAGAGATTTATTCCTATGACACAGTTTGCCACAGAATTGCTTAACTTCCTAGCCCATAAGCAAGATATTGATGAATTTTTCCGTTCTTCTCTTGAAACAGCTATGAATGACCTGCTTCAAGCAGAGTTATCAGCCTTTTTAGGGTATGAACCTTACGATAAAGTAGGCTATAATTCTGGGAATAGTCGTAATGGAATGTATTCACGGAAATTTGAAACCCAATATGAGACTGTTCAGTTGAGCATTCCTAGAGATCGTAATGGGAACTTTACCCCCATCTTTGATCCCTGCTTATGGGCGTCGAGATGACCACTTGGAAGAGATGGTTATCAAACTCTATCAAACCGGCGTAACAACTCGAGAAATTAGTGATATTATCAAGCGCACTATAGTCCTGCCACAATTTCTAATATCTCGAAAGCAACTCAGGAGAACGTCGCTGCTTTTCATGAGCGAAGTTTAGAAGCCAATTACTTTGTTTTATTCCTTGACGGAACCTACCTTCCCTTGAGACGGGGAACTGTTAATAAAGAATGCATGTTGCAATAAAATAGAACTATTATGCAATAGCCTTCAAAACCTTGAAAAATCAACAAGTTAGATTCCCAAAATTTACCGTATAATTACATAGTCAATAATTATGGGTATCATTTTGGGTATCAAAAAAACCGTAAGCCTGAGCCTGCGGTGAAAGAACAATTTAGAAAGTTTCCTTTCTGTTTCATATCTCACTTGGAGTCACACCAGACGGACAGAAAGCTGTTCTTGGATATGAGATTGCCCCAAATGAAAACAATACTTCTTGGTCGACTCTGCTAGACAAGCTTCGAAACCAAGGCATCCAACAGGTTTCTCTTGTAGTGACTGATGGCTTCAAGGGACTTGAGCAGATGATCAGTCAGGCTTACCCATTAGCTAAACAACAACGTTGCTTAATTCATATTAGTCGAAATTTGGCTAGTAAGGTGAAGCAATCTGATCGGGCAGTTATTCTGGAGCAATTTAAAACGATTTATCGTGCTGGAAATTTAGAAATAGCAGTCCAAGCTTTGGAGGACTTTATCGCTGAATGGAAACCAAAGTATAGTAAAGTCTGGAGAATACGGATAATCTTTTAACTTTTCATCAGTTTCCCTACCAGATTTGGCACAGCATTTATTCGACAAACCTCATTGAGTCTCTCAACAAAGAAATCAAACGTCAAACGAAAAAGAAGGTTCTTTTTCCTAACGAGGAGACTCTGGAACGTTATTTAGTTACCCTGTTTGAAGATTATAATTTCAAGCAAAGTCAACGAATCCATAAAGGGTTTGGCCAATGTTCTGACACACTTAAAAGCTTATTTGATTAAAACTCCGTAACTCTACTAGAGTGTTTACACAAAATTATTGACAGTATCATCGTTCCAGATGTATTGTTGTAACCTCAATAGTCCTCTAGTCAATGTATACTCAATATCAAAAAATTACAAAGTATAGAAATCGTATTTTTATTATCCGTATCACAGTAGTCAGTTTCCATTTATTGTGCTGTTTAGATTCTGCCATATTCTGACACTATGGTACAGCCTTTCTGTTTTATACTATGACTAAGATAACCCAAATCAAGAGATTGCTAGCAACCTACTAAAAGGTCTACAGCTACTTTGATATCATGTACAGCAGCAGGTGTAACAATATAGTTCAGAATATAACCCTGATAAAGTTATCAGATTATGAACGTAAAAATCATAAAAACATATCTGCTTGAAAGCATTATAACCAATAGTAATCCAATCATTGAAAATAATGACTTTGTAATAACGAACAGGTTGACAAGGTACTAGTGACAAACTGTCCATAAAGGCGATCGGCTTGAGAGGTGTATGAGGCTGGGATAAAAGTTTAACCTCAAATGTAAAAAACGAACAAGACTAGTTTTTCTGAGGCTCAGAATCCTATTTTGTTCGTTTTTATTTCTAATTTATCAATTTTGAGAATTTATGATAAAGAATCTAGGGAATCAAAATATTATTTTATACGTAATCTTCAACAGTTACACGCTTTGGGAGTGAGGGCGGAGCCATCATGGTGGTCTGTCCCAGACTCTGCACTAACTAAATTAACTGTTTTCTCCGTCGATTAAAGCAACTTATTCCAGTAATTTCTCACAGGTGAATACTTGATAGATTTTGTAAAAATGCCATTGAAATTTAATGGCTTATTCAGCTTTCGGTAGCAGTAAGACTAAAAGAGATCGGTTTGAAACTTTGGATAACTTAATGGTGCAACAATGTTTTAAGTGGTATGAACAATGATTACTATAAAACAGCGACCAAATTTCTGATAATTGACGCTTATTTCATTGTAAATAATGAAATTTAGCGATATTTTTTGAGGACTATCTCCTTATGGTTTAGGCACTTGCAATATGGCTTTTTTGTATCATTTGAAATGAGCTAGCACCACGAGGGATTGAATATCTTTTTAAAGAGTACTCTAAGTCTGATGGACATTTTGACACAGTTAATCATCGGTTCAAAATAATCTTCTAGACCTTGAGAACATATCGTAAACCTATCGAAGTTACTATGAAACTAACTAGCCGAACCATCAGAGGTAACTAATGAACTTATCAAAGATATCAAGCAAAAAGACTCTTGTTTTAGTAAGATGAAAACTCGAAGAAATACAGTAACCGCCCAATAACAAGGTATATTGGAAAAACGTTCCAAAGTTGATTTGACTCTGGAACATTTTCTATTTGCACTTTTCCTGAATAGTTTCAGCCCATGGTAAATAAGCCTCTACAACCTCCCTTTTTGCGAGTCTCTCCTCGTTAGGTAGATTGTCTAGAAGATAAGTCATGTATTTCTCTGAATCAAGTCCATGTAGCTTGTCCATTTCCAAAAGGCTCAAAATAATAGCTGTCGACTTGGAGCCTTCAAAGCTCTGAGAAAAAAGCCAATTTTTTCTGCCTATGACAAAGGTCTTTATCGCCCTCTCAGCTTGATTGTTGGAAAGGACTAAGTTACCGTCCGAGAGAACTGTTCGGAAGGTGCTTTCGTATTTGAGGCTATACTCCAAAGCTGTACCTAGTTTTGACCCTGGCAAAACAGCCTGCTTACAACACCAATCAAAAAACTCGTCCATCAAGGAAGACAACTCTGTCTGGCGTTTATGTAGCCGTTCCTCAGTAGACAAGTCCGCCCAGTCCCTCTCCAAGGCAAATAGGCGCTCGCAATAGGCTAATCCCTTAAGCTCCTAAAGAAGTCTTGTCTGGCTTCTTAGGAGTCGCTTCAAAAAACTTCCTCCTGACATGAGCCCAACAACCAACTAGTTGAGCCTTGTTTAACTGCCGATAGGCACCCCACATGTCACAATGTACATAACCCGCATAATCCCCAAGAAAGTCCTCCACAACTAAGCCACTCCGTCGTTTGTCATGATGATAGAGGGTTATTCCCTTTTTCTCATGCTTTCCAGACAAGAAAGGCCAGTAGTAGGTCAATTGACTATCGCTTTCTAAGACCTTGTAGGAGGTTTCATCCGCATGGAGAATTGGCTGCTCCAACAATTTCTCGTGCAACAGATTACAAATCGGTTCGAAATAATACTGGCTGGATTTGATATGCCAGTTGGCTATTTCCTTCCGACTGATAGGCAGGCCAAGCTTGTTCCAGTCTTCTTCCTGACGGTAATTGGGCACCTTGAGGTTGAACTTCTGATGAATCGTATGAGCGATAATAGAGGCTGAGCCCAAGCTGTGTGGCAAAGGCGCCTTAGGAACAGGGGCCTTGATTATCTTATCACTGGGATTCTTCTGACTACAGGCCTGACACTTGTAAGCATGTTGGATATGGTCAACTCGCTTTAATTGCGCAGGAATAAAGATCAATTCTTGTCGTTGAACAGTCGAGCCAATATCCTTCAACTGATCATGACAGTCTGGACAAATACAGTCTTCGACCTGCAATTCGTGATGCACTATCTCTGGAGTAAAGTGATTAAAAATAGCCTGACGAACTCCCTTGGCTTTCTTGCGCTTATAAGTGATGACCTCTGTTTCAACTGGGTAAGTCGTCGTCGTCTTCAGGAAGGCATTCCTCACCAAACAAACTCAGCTGTCCAGGCTGGGAGATCATCTTTTCTGATGATTTTCCGTAGAGTTTCTGAGTCAGATAAGCCACCTGTTCACGAAGGAGTGTTAGCTCATTAAACATTATTTCAATAGTTTTTGTGAGATTTTCAATCACTTTATCTTGTGAATCCATGAATTCCCTCCTTCTTTTATCTTATTATACCGAAAGAAAAGCCATGATTTCAATAGAAATCACGACTTTTTGAAACATTTATTTTTGGAGTGATAGAAAATCCTTTCATGAGCCAGTCTACTTGTTCAGAAGTAAGAGCCTTAACCTCTTCTTCATTGCTTGGCCAGGTCAATTTCCCATTTTCAAAGCGTTTGTAAAGCAAGCAAAATCCTTGTCCGTCCCAGTAAAGAGCTTTGAATCGGTCTTTTCTACCCCCGCAGAAGAGATAGACCTGACCTGAAAAGGGATCCAGATTGAATTGACTTTTGACAAGATAGGCTAGAGAGTCAATCCCTTGACGCATATCCGTCTTCCCGCAGACCAAGTAGACTTTACCTAAATCACTGAGTCGGATGGTCATGAATCAACACCTCGTCTAAGATTATTTGAAGCATATCGTGGTTAAGAGACTCAAACACACTGACTTCCACTTTTCTGAGACGAATTTTCATCAGAATATCGTTTCTGCTTTTCTTTTCAAAGCGGCGAGATTGGGGAACAATCAATGGGACGATAGGTTGTGACATAATAAATCCTCCAGTTATGTTTTTTATAACAGTATACTGGAGGAGGGAGGGGATGGATAGATACCTTGTTATTCGGCGGTTACTTTTGTTACCTACTCAGTTGACAAAGAGTCTAAAAAACGAGGAACTCTCCTAAAATTGGAGTTGATTCCTCGTTTTTTGGCTTTTTGAGATTGTTAGAAGCACGACTGGTAAGAACAAAAGACTTGACTGTGTAGAAATATTTAAAAACATAAATGGTAAATAATATTGTATTAACAATATTAAATATCAAGAATTTAAAATACAGCTCTTAAGACTATTACAATTTTGCTAACTTAATTGTAAAGCAATAATAAAAGTTAGCAAAAAATTATTTATCTACCGAGAAATAGAAATTCCTTATTTCTTTTTCGCTTATCTTAGTGCAACGAACTTCTTCCTTTACTGCGGAACAACATGCAAACTGATAACCATCTATTGACCATGTTGAAAATAAATCATTGCTTATATCAAAAATACTTTTGAATTCCATCCCCTCAATAAGCCCACAACCGATTTGCTTTAAATAGGCTTCCTTACAAGTCCACATTTTATAAAAGCGTTCATTAAGCTCATCTGTTTTACCACACAATATATTCTCGATCTCATTCTGACTAAAGCAAGTATTCATAATATCCAACGGTGCTTCATTTATTTTTTCTACATCAATTCCAACCTCCCCCAATTCAGACACACAGACAACAGCGCACATTCTTGTGTGAGATAAACTAACATGAAAGCCGTCCTTTCCTATAACAATTGGTTTCCCATATTCCATAACTTCAAATACAAAATCATTATAATTTTTAGACGAAAGACTACTTAATAACAATCTACATAAAAGTTCTACATACAAAGAAAGCTTCCTATCTTGCATAAAACGATACGAAAAAACTTTCTTTCTTCTGTTGTTAGATACATATTGTAATAACAATTCATCGAAGCAATCCCATTCATCATTTAAAATCGTATAATATACTTCCATTATTCTATATTTTCACTTACTTGTTCAAACAAGTTTTCAGATTCTATTAATTTTTTACAAAATAGCTTAGGATACGTAAATAGAAAAAAATGATCACCAGGCATTGAATGAATAACACAGTTCTTGTTTGTTTTATTCACCCACTCTCTCATATTTATTCTATCACAATAACTATCATCTTCACCATAATATATACTTAGAGGTATATTAATTATATTATCCTCTTTTTCTAGATGAAAAGTATTTAAAATCTTTATATCATGATAAATTATATCGGAAAAAATATTGTACAGCTCTGGGTCATCCCTTACTTCAGAAGGAATTCCCCCTAGCATAAAAAGCTTGTTAAATACTTCGTCTTTATTATTTAAATTATAATTATATTTCTCAAAATTTGGAGGCAGACTCCCACAAAGTATCAACTTATCTATCTTAATTGTATTTTCAATTATCTTTGCTGTCTCATAAGCAACAAGTGCTCCCATACTATGACCTAAAAATATACAGGCTTCAGAAGAACTTTGATCCATATCAATAAGTACCTGATTTGCTATTTCTTTAGTTAATTCTTCCATGTTATCAGCAAATTTTTCGCCAAATCTTGTACCATGTCCAGGATAATCTAATACAATAACATCTGACAAGTAACTTAAACACTTTGATAAATTACGAAAAGTAAACGAGCTACCACCAGCATAGGGGAAACAATATATCCGCTTTTTTATTTTCATTTTTATATTTACTCCTTCCAATCTCACTAAAGTTATGATGTTGAATAAGAATCGTCTAGTCACTACCTCAGATTTTTATAAATATATTTCGTTCGATAATAATACCCAATTATTACATTTCTGTAGTCAAACCAATCTAAAACATTAATAATCAATTTGTCCCTATAACTCTCATCAAAGCGTAGAAGTCACCTTTCCTTCCCATAAGTTCCTCGTACTCTCCCTCCTCAACTATTTTACCTTCCTTCATAATAAGAATCACATCATACAGTCGTAATATTTCAGCATTGAGTTTATGGGTCACCGATATTCTCATTAAATTAGGTATGCACTTCAGATTCCTTTCAATATTAGATGTTGTTATTTGATCAAGTGCTGAAGTTCCCTCATCCATTATAATTATAGGTGTTTTCCTTATCAGCGACCTTGCTATTGCAATCCTCTGTTTTTCTCCTCCTGAAAGGTTAACTCCATTTTCTCCACACTCAAACTCCGCTGTACGTGTTTTAAATACACTATCAAGTTCTGCACAGTTAACTGCATCATTAAAGTCTTGCTCATTATCTATTCTATATAGATTGATATTATTGCGTATTGTATCATTAAAAATAAACGTATCCTGCTGTACAATACTTAATAAACTATAGAGGCTCTCTTCTTCCACATCTCTAATTTCAATACCATCAAAATATATATTACCCTTGTACGCATTATTGAAACCAGATATCAAATTCAAAAGAGTTGACTTTCCACTTCCACTTGCACCAACAATTGCATAGTTCTTGTTAGCTTCAAATCTATAACTTATGCCATTAAGTATCTTAACCCCATCTGATGTTGAATAACTGAGATTTTTTAATTCTATATAATGAAAATCTTTTTCTTCTATTTTAACTTTCTCCGTTTTCTTCGGTTTATCCAACATTGCCAAATACTGTTCTATAATCGGATCACAGGACTTTCTCTTATTGGCTAACAGTGAAAGATTAGATATTGGAATTGTAAGATTATTGAGTAATTGTACAAAAGCAATAATTGTTCCTACTGTCATGTCTCCTCTTATACTCCAGTATGAACCAATTCCAAAAATAGCAATCACAATCATAAGTGAAACTATAGTTAATAACCCCGTCTGAACCCCAGTATAATTGGCATATTTTCGTTTATATGCTTCTGTGTTCTCAGATATATTATTGATAGACGCTAGCATCTTATTCTCCACATGAAATGCCTTTACTACTGTAAGTCCTGAAAGCATATCTTTGATTGTCGAAGTTAATGATTGATTCATAAATGTTATCTTTTCCTGATTATTTTTCAATAAATTTCCAAACAATAATGATAACAATAATAATAATGAATTTGCTGAGAGTACAACTAATGTCAAGCGCCATTCTAAATAGAACATCGCACATAATGATGAAATAAAAAGGAAGATAAACCTAATTATATCTACTAGACCAATTATATAATCCTGCTCTACCTTTAAAAGATCGTTTGTTAACATGGATATGTATGCACCCTGTGTCTTTTTACCTATCTGATTCATTGGTTTTGTCACAATAGAATCTAAGAGTTCCTTCCTAAGATTAATAACAGCTCGCTTTACGTATGTTGATTTACTCCGTGATCCTAAAAACACTAAAATTAAATAGAATAATGCTCCAATAATAACAGATTCTATTATATTTATCACCTTGCTCATATCTCCTGACTGAGCATAATTTATTAGGTACATAAACGAAAATGCTAAAAGCATCTCAATAATAGCGGAAAGCATTGAGAATATGACAGCTATCACAAAACTAATACGATTATGAGAAAATATAATTTTTTCTACGTTTTTTTTATTTGTCATTTTACATTATTTCCTCTGCACTCAACAATTTCTTCACTATCTATCACGCCATCTTTCATATTCACAATTCGATGTCCATACAGCGCTGATTCACGTGAGTGTGTAACCTGAAATATTGTAATTTCTTCCTCCTTACAAATTGAACGGAACAATTCCATTACTGCATTGCCTGTAACACTATCCAAATTACCAATCGGTTCATCTGCAAAAATAATTTTAGGTTTATTAATTATAGACCTTGCAATCGCTACTCTCTGCTGCTGTCCTCCAGACAACTGTGTTGAATAGAAATCTTGTTTATCCGTAAGTCCAACTATCTCAAGTGTTTCTTGTAATCTTTTCTCATAATCTTTCGTACTTTTTCCATCCATTATAAGAGGAAGGAGGATATTTTCTTTCACCGTCAAATTCTGAACTAAATTGTAAAATTGGAATACAAATCCTATGGATTTTCTTCTAAAATCACTGATTTTTCTGTTATTTAACATAAAAATATCCTGTCCCAAAATTTTTACCTCACCCTCAGTAGGTGTAAGTAGACCACTTAGTATATAAAGAAGTGTACTCTTTCCACTTCCACTCGGTCCCATAATAGATACAAACTCCCCTTTATGAATCTTAAGATTAACACCTTTTAACACAGGAGTTTGTATTTCCCCATTATTAAATGTATGTACAATTTTATTTGCTGATAAGACAATCTCTCTATTATCTTTTTTCATGATTCAGTTTCCTTCCTATTTTTAGATTGTTTTTCAGACATTATTCTTTTTTAATTTCTTCAATTATATCAAGTTTACTAAGACTCTTGATTGGAAGAACTGCTGTTAGCAGAATCAATAAAACAACTACTCCGAACAACACAATCACTTTTTTCGGGTCAACTATTATAGGGACTGCTATTCCTATTGCATACATTATTTGTTCGAGGAACAAACATAATAACAATCCACCAATAGTACCTAATATAGCACCTGTGAGTGCATTAAAGAGTATCTCACTTACCATTACTCTTCTCATCTGTTTAATAGACAAAGCAATAGACATCAGCACTGCATACTCTTTTTTTCTCTGAATAAACCCAACTAGCTGATTACAAATAATTCCTATAAAAACAAGGAACAGGGTAAGCCCAATCAAAACATTTAAAAGGTTTAACACCTGATTAACTGATTCTTCCTGCGACTTAATATAATCCTCGGTTAAGGTCAAAAAAAGATTTTCATCATTAAATAGTTTTTCAATCTTCTCATTACTTTCAGCAGAATCTTCTTTGACTGCAATATAGGCATTATTAGGAATCTCTGTAATATTTTTTAAAAAATCATCCATAGAGAAAATAATCGTATTTCTATTCGTATTAAATACTCCTGTCTCAACCTCACCCACAATTTTCATATTGACAATTCTAGAATCCTTGAATAGTTCTGAGGATAAATTCAATTGATCTCCTACTTTATATCCAAACTTCTTCAAAAATAGAGAGTCAACAACTACCTCTCCAGATTTTAACCCTTTGATTACATCAGACTTATCTTCAACTCCTAAGATTGGACTATCCATACCAGCAATCGTTACTCCTGAATATGATTCTTTATTTACCTTTACCGTTCCAGAAACTACATATGACACAATTGTATCTGTTACAAGTTCATCATTAAATACTTCATACTCATCAAAAGCTTTACTAAAACCTGACACAACATAGTCGTTTCCAACTTGTGAAATTGTAGCTCTTTCAAAGTATGTTCCCAAGGAATAGGACGCAATATATATTACATAGACTATTGAAAGTGACATAGTTATCAACTTTACATTTGAAATTGAAGATTTATTCTTGCTAATATTTCTAATTCCCATATACATATACCTTTGTCTAAATATATTGGAAAATATATAAATTAGAAAATCAGACATTTTCTCGATAACAAGCGTTACTCCTATCAAGCCCAAAACAAGCTCAATTCCAGCTATGAAAAAATTATATGTTCCATTCAAATAATATAATATAAGTGCAACAACTAGAAACGCTACTCCGACTATAAAATTAGACATCTTTGATTCCACAGTCGTCGATACTTTATTAAAAACATTTTCCATTACGTCACGACGACTTGTTTCTATAATTGTCTTTAATACAAATATCAATTGCAGTACAATGGCAAATACCACCGAACCTACGAGGTACACTATATTAACTTTAAACTGAAAATCTTTCATGCCCGTGAATGCTTGGATTATCGGTCTATATAATATCTGTGCAACTAGTACACCGAGAGTACCTCCTAATACACCGTAAAAAGAATTCTCAAGAAACATAACCTTTCTAATCCATTTATTATTTGCTCCTATACACTGAAATGTTCCAATTACAGTTACACGTTCTGCCATCATTAGCTTCATAAGGGATGAAATAACAAAAAAATTAGCTGCAATAATTGCTACAAGGATTACGAATAATAAATTACTTGTATTATTGATTATTGAATTGACATTATCTTCATTATACAATTGAACAACCTTTGTATGTTCGTTATTATTCTCAATAATTTTCGATACATCAGCTAATTTTTCTTTTTCTCCTAATTTAATATATATCTGGTTGTAGCCTGTCTCTTCATCTGTAATAGAATATGTTGGTGAAAAGCTCAGCATATTGGATGTCGTTTCATTTTTGAACAGCCCTTTGTCAGCCGCTAAAGCTGCTATTATGAATTCTTTTTCCCCATTAGGAAATCTAACCTTTATTGTATCTCCTAGAGTAACCCCATTTTTCTTCACAGCATCTTCTGAAAGAATAGCACTATTCTTATCAGACTTATCCCAATTAGCTAATTTATCAGTTATTGTAATTAACTTATCAGCAATAAGTTTTTCTATATCTGCCTGGTATGAAATATAAGTTATGTTGTTGTCTGAGTATTTCCCAGCAATCATGGTCATTGGAAGCTTATCTAATACAGTTGCATTTCCCAAGGCCAATTCATTTTTCTTAAGTAATTCATTCCCATCTGATGATGCAACAAGATCATAGCCTTTATATACCTCCTGTGACTGTTCGATATAGTATTCTGTAATACTGTCACGAACCATCAGTGTGGAATATAGAACTACCGTTGACAACATCAGTGAAATAATAATAATAATACTTCGTAACTTGCTTTTCATTAGATTTCTAAAGACATAGTGCAATATTATACTCATTTACTTCTTACTCCTTTCCAAATTTTTCTGCTCAAATTCATATCAATAAATTTCTTAAGATATGTATCATCATTATATTTCCATTCGAATCCACATTTCTTTAAGAATTGATTTGTAAAAGAGCTATCTGTATCAAAAAGAACCAGATTTTCTTTAAAGTCATATACATCATTTCTTCTCAAAACTTCGTATATTTTTCTTCGGTTATCATCCCCATGTAAGGCATGATTTAACTTAAATGCCAAAACTATATCTGGAACTTTTTTTATTATTATGCCTTTCTTCTTCAATTCCTCAAAAATCCTTGAAAGCAATACTCTCTTATCATTGTTAAGATGAAAAACACTGAACTTAGAATCATAATGCGAGCAGATTTGAACTAAACCTTCTGCTGTCTCATCTATTGGAGACATCTCGATTGTATCCTCCATAAGCTCGGTAGAAACAACTCCAAGATTAATTACTGCTCCTAGAAGCTCAAGGAAGTAATTAGAATTTGGATTCTTCATTGTCACGCCATCTGTATAACGGTTTGTAAGATTACCTACTCTGACAATAAATGCATCCTCATAATCCTTTCTCGCTTCAAGTACTAACTTTTCGGCCATAAATTTACTTTTTGCATAAGGACTAATAAAAATTTGACCAATATAGAAATCCCTCTCTGTATATTTCTGCTTTTCAGAATTAAATCTCATAAGTCCCTGAACACTTGTTGTAGATACATAGCAGAACATTGCATGAACTTCTTTTGCATAGGACAACATCTTCTCAGTAAACCCCACGTTAGATACTAAGAATTTTTCCCGATTTCCATAATGATTAGTACTTGCAGCAACATGTATTACAGTGTCAACATCTGTTGGAAGATTTTCTTTATCTTCTTCAACATTCGGATCATACTTAATCGTTCTTATTCCCGGAAGGTCTATAAGTTTTTCTTCTGGAAAATAAAATGACAAAATCTCTCCAAGCCTTTTACGACAGTTTGCCGTGGTACTTCCTCTCACCGCACAATACACCACTTTTTCCGGATCTTTGAGCAATTCTCGTACTACATGACTTCCTAGGAATCCAGTCGCACCTGTTACCAATACACTCTTCATCTTTCGCTCTTTTACATGATAATCAGCAGTAATATGATTATCCTTAACAATTACATTACAATTTCTGTATTCTTCCGATTCATCGACCTCATAATCCTCTTCATTCTTTTGTTGCACTCTGCTGACCATTTCTCTTACCGTAGGATAATCAAAGAGCGTCTGTACGTTCAGCTTTATATTCTGGGCAGAAGCTTTTGAGACAATTTTCAATGCATCTATACTGTTAATACCATATTCCATTATGTCATCATCAATTCCTAGATTTGGTATACCAGCAATCGTAGTAATAATCTTTACAAGCTTTTTTTCTAGCTTACTGGTTGGTGCCACATAAGCAGTTTGGGTTATAAACTTAATGTCAGGAAGTTTTGATCTGTCCAACTTTCCGCTGTTATTCATAGGAATAGCATCTATCTGCATGATGTACGGTGGAATCATATAAAGCGGTATCTTTTTCTTTAAAAATGACCTTACATCCGATAGGTTCACCTTCTCGGAAGAAACAACATATGCAAATAAATCATTATTGCCATTTAAATCCTCTTTTACGATTACTACCGCATTGGTTATTCCCGGAACATAGAAAAGAGCTTTCTCAATTTCACCAAGTTCAATTCTGTTACCACGAATCTTGATCTGCGTATCATTGCGACCTATGTACATCAGACTTCCATCTCTTCTCCAATAGGCAATATCGCCTGTTCTATACTGTATTTCGTCATCCTTTTGCACAAATGCTGCCATTGTTTTTTCTAGAAGATTATGATACCCCTTTGCAAGTCCCAGTCCTCCTATACAAAGTTCTCCCGGTTCCCCAATTCCACACCTTCTACCGTGTTTCATTATCTGTACCACCGTATTATTAATCGGTGTGCCTATGGATATCTCTTCTTCACTAGAATTTTTATCAATCAGACCACTTGTGGACCATACTGTAGTCTCTGTTGGTCCATATACGTTATAAATGTTACCTCCCACATAATCTCCAATCAAAGAAATAAGACCAGATGTAACCTTTTCTCCTCCAAGCATCAGACACTTTATCTGTGAAAATTTCTCCATAAGTTTCTTCTCTGATATCCAAAGCTTAATTCTTGACGGTGTAGTCTGTATGTAATCGATTTGTTTTTCTTCCATGAGCTTCAAAAATGCCAACGGATTCTTTTGCTCTGTTTCATCCGCCACAACGATTGTCTTTCCGTTCAGAAGGGTTGCTATTGCCTCGGTGGTAAAGATATCAAACGTATTATTGGTAACACAGGCAAAGCGTTCACATCCGCACACATCTATAGCATCCCTCATGATACTATACTCTGTATTCCAACAGTAATTCACAACGGAGCGGTTCATAATCTCAACGCCCTTCGGAACTCCTGTCGAACCTGACGTATAAAGTATATATAATAAATCATCCTTTGTATTGTTTCTCTTTACCTTTTCAAGTCTCTCAAGATCAATATTCTCTCCAGTTATCGTTTCTACCGCTATATTCTCCAGTCCATCCTCTTTTGTTGTATTCCAAATAACTACTGCCTTCGAATTGCTGTCCTGTCTAATTTGTTCTATCCTTATCTTCGGATAATCCGGAGCAACCGGCACATATGCCGCTCCAGAAAGAATGATTCCGTATAGCCCCACAATCATTTCTATGCCGCGTTTTGCTTTTAACATTACCATATCACCGGCTCCTACACCAAGCTTATTTAGTCGGAGCGCAACACTCATAGCTGATGCATATAGCTCTCTGTATGTAAGCTCTCCTGTCAAAGTAGTTACAGCCAGCTTATCCGGGTTTTCGTAAACCATTCGCTCAAACAAATCCGCAACCGTTTTTGTATTCGGAACATCTGCCTTAGTCTCATTGAATCTAGCTATATTAACAAACAGATCTTGTTCCGATGCCATCTCAATCAGCTCTGTATTTATGTCAGGCTGCCCCATCATCCGTCCAAGAAAGGTATCAAATACCTCTGCTATGATATTCACATCTTCATCGGCATAAATATCCGTAGAATACTCAAAGTCAACTTCAAAAGTATCTGCCACCGGTCTTATTGACAAAACCAAGTCATACTTGCTGATTTTTCTGTCATCCATTTCAACCTTTCGCATCGGCATATTCCCGAATGCAAGCTGTTCACTTTCGTTATTCTGCAATATGAACAGAATGTCAAACGGTGAACTGCCCGTCTGATAATCCATTCCCAAAGTTTCCGCTATATCATTTAAAGGATACTCCTGATGATCATAAACTTTCAGAACATAATCGCGTACCCCTGCAAGGTACTCACGGAAGGTCTTGTTTCCTTCTGCCCTGAGCTTTATCGGAAGCGTATTTAACGTCATTCCTATCATATTCTCCAGTTCAGGCCTCGTTCTACATGCAATTGGTGTTCCGATAACTATATCTTCCTGATTTGAAAGCCGACTTATTACAAGGGAAAACACCGCCAAAAGAATCATGTATTCTGTTGCGTTGGTTCTATCCGCAAACTCTATTACATCTTTTCTCGCACCTGTATACAGTCTTCTTGTACAACTATCTCCCTTATAACTTCTTCTACTCTTCATCTTTTTTCCTATGAAAAGCTCTGTTTTCGGAACTCCATTCGCAAACCTTTCCTTCCAGAAACGTTTATCTTGATCAAAATCACGATTTCTCATCCACTCCGTGTAGTCACAATACTGTATCATAGGCTCCGGGAGTTCTTCCCCGTTATAGAGGGCATTGAATTCCTTAACCAACAGATTCATCGTATAGCCATCCGCAATAATGTGGTGCACATCTATCATTAGGACTGTAGACAGTTTACACTTTACTACCCTTACTCTCATAAGTGGCGGCTTATCCAAATCAAATGGTCTTACAAATCCCTCCATGGTATGCGCATATCTTTCTTCATCAGACTCTATATCCATATCTGAAATATCCATTATTTCAACATCCGGCATTGCTTCTTCATGAACTATTTGATATGCATTATCTCCTTCAACCTCAAACCCAGTTCTGAGAATCTCATTTCTCTGAAGCATGTTTTCTAGAGCCCTTTGAAGCTTATTCATATCAATCTCTCCAAATATTTCAAAGGCCATTGGAAGATTGTAGGAAAGTCCTTCTTCATCGAACTGGTCTACAATAAATATTCTCTTCTGTGCATCACTCTGAAGATATTTTCCCGTCCTGTTTATGATCTTTCTGATAGGATCCAATGTAACCTCGGAAGCTCCCTCGAGGAAAGTCGCAAGCACTCTTGGTGTGGAATATGTCATAAGATCTCTTACTGTCATATTCTTTCCAAGATTCTTTTTTACTGTATTTACCATGCTCATAGCCTTAAGAGACTGTCCTCCGAGATCAAAAAAATTCTCATCAAGTCCCACGTTGGTTAAACCAAGAACCTCTTTATAAATCTCTCGGAGCTGTTCCTCAAGTTTTGTTCCTTTTTTTGTGTCACCTGCTTCCATTTTCTGCACAAAACTGATATCCGGCAACTGTCTCATATCCACTTTACCACTTTTGTTTGTCGGAAAAGCTTCCATTCTTATACATACAGACGGTATCATATATGACGGAAGCTTCGTTCTTAGTCCTGTACGAATCGCCTGACTTGTTATTTCTCCGTCAGATATGAAAAATGCACAAAGGATGTCTTCATTTTCCTTCTTCTTTGCTGTTACGATTACATCCTCTATTCCGTTAATCGAACGAATTGCATGCTCTACCTGTCCCGTATCTATTCTGAAGCCTCTTACCTTAACTTGCTTATCCTTTCTTCCCAGATAGAAAATCTCACCATTTGCAAGCCATCTTCCAAGATCACCGGTTCGATACCAACGCTTCCCATTAATATGGATAAATGCCTTTTTATTTTCCTCCGGTCTGTTAAGATACCCCTCTGCAAGTGCCTCTCCTCCAACAAGAATTTCACCTACTACATTTCTTCCACAAAATCTTTCACCGTCTGCAATTACTATCTGTAGATTATCCAGCGGTTTTCCGATACTGAGCAGGTCTGTTCCATTGTTCTTTTCATATTCTTTATATGAGGCACAAATGGTTGTCTCTGTAGGACCATATGCATTTATATATCTTCCCCATTTGAGACCTTTCTCTATCACCTCTTTGTTCGTTGATGAGCCAGCAGTTATCACCAACCTAAGCGTGATATCCGGTAGCATAAGGAAGTAAGCCGGTGGAAGTGTAACAACACTTACCTGCTGCTCCACAAGATACTCAACAAAACGATTTGGATTTTCAATGGTCTCTTTACTTACCATTACACAGCATGCGCCTGTCATCAAAGCCATGACCAGCTCCCATATGGAAGCATCAAATGTATAGTTTGCAAACTGAAGCATACCATCCGTAGCACTCACCTGGAATCGTTGCGTAAATACACTATAAAGATTAGCAAGTCCTCTGTGAGATACCTTTACCCCCTTCGGTTTTCCTGTGGTGCCTGATGTATAGATAATATATGCCAAATCTGCTGCCATAACTTCGGGGAACTTTACTCCGATAGTGTTTTCGTCCATCTCAGTCATATTGGAAAAAATATCGTCTTTCTCTCCTCCAATTGAAAATACTGCTCCACTATCCTTTATTATGAATTCTTTATAATAATCCGGATAGGTAGGATCAATCGGCAGATATACACATCCTGCTTTCCATATACCAATTAGTGCCGCAGCATAATATACAGTTCTTTCCATTTGAACTGCCACTACATCACCTTTATGTGCACCTCGAAGAATAATTTCCTTTGCCATCCAATCAGAAATACAGTCCAGTTCTTTATAAGTGAGCACCGTACCGTCAAGCGAAACTGCCCGATTATCCGGATACTTTAACACTGCCTCTTTATAATAGGTAAGTGCCGAGCGATTGCTTGCAATTTCCGTAACAACTCCATTAAAGCCTGTTCTTACAAGAGCATCTTCCTTTTCTGTGATCAGATTAATTTCTGCTACAGGCTGACTGTCATCTTCAACCATTTTTTCAAGGCATCTCTTATAATATCCACCTATCAACTCCATATCCTGCTTCACATATAACTTTTTCTGATATATAAAACGAACATTAAAGGATTCTTCATCAGTAATACTTATGGAAAGTGGATAGTTAGTTTCCTCTCTGGAGCTATCCACCTCTATTTTAAGCCCCGTCTCTTCTAGTACCTCATTTCCTGAGCCATAATTTTCATAAACAAATATCGTATCAAACAGATAGGATTTCTGTGTACTGCAACTCTGAATTTTTGCCAGTGTCATATAATCATAATCTGATGAGCTAATTGCCTTTTGCTGTGTTCTGAGAATGCATTCTCTGATGGATTCCTCACCATCAATTTTTATACGTGTAGGAATTGTATTGATAAAAAGTCCGGCCATTGCCGCAATTCCAGGCACCGGTGCATTTCTTCCGGATACTACCTTTCCAAATACTGCATCCTTCCTACCTAACATCTTCGCAATGGTAACTCCCCAAGCAGTTTCTAATACATCACTTACCGTACACGTGAGTCGATCCGAAAACCCTCTTATCTTATCGGAGAGTTCTTTTCCAAGATTTGTATAACTTTCTGCTACTGCCTGACTATAATCCTCCTCTGGATCAGACATGGAGTCAATGTGTATCGGTGCTTCATAATCAGCAAGAAGATTTGTCCAAAAAATTATTCCATCACTTTCCGGCTGACGTGTTACCCAACTGATATAATCCTGGTATTCAGGGTGTTTTTTCTCGTTTGCTATTGCGCTTTTAACATCTTCTACACTTTCTCCTTTCAGTAATCTATTCAGAAACTCTGCCAGTTCCTTTTTTAGTATATTGATGCTCCATCCATCCAATATTATATGATGGAAGGTCCAGATCATTCGCAAATACGATTCTGACTTTCCTTTCAGCTTATCCTGTTCTTCCCAAGTCTTTATTATAGTTACTCTCATGTATGAGTCCCTGGAAAAGTCGAATCCTCTTCTCAAATCCTCATCCACATATCTTTGTAACTCTTTTTTACCAGCGGATGGCTCATATTCGGACAAATCGATAATCTTTTTATCAATTGTCTTGTTTTTCAACACTACCTGTACAGGTTTTTTCTGCCCTTTATAGAATATAACAGTACGAAGGATGTCGTGCTTACAAGCCAGAAGATCAAATGCCTGACTTATCACCTCAGGAGTGATATGTTTGCCTGAAATTTTTAATACATTCTGTATTACATATTGTGTCGAATCTGGAGCATTTTCTTTCAAATAAAGCATGCCTTCCTGAAGAGGTGAGAGCGAATAAATTTTTTCTATATCCTTTTGAACAATATTACTCATTTATATTCCTCCTAATATGATTATCTTCCAGTTCCTTTACTTTTGTGATATGAAACTGCTTTGCCATTGCCGGATTAACCTTTCTCCAGCCAAACCGGCAATGAGCAATCAGTTTCCTTTCTTATATTTCCATACTATCAATGAAATCATTTAGTTCGCTCAGATTAATGTCATCCATGAGTTCAGCATCAAAATCTGCTTTTGTATGCATACCTTCCTCGTTTTTCGCAAGTCTCTGAACATATTCATGTATCTGCTTCAAATAACAGTCCATAAGTTGCTTTGCCTCAGCCTCTGTTACATCCTTGGAATAAGTCAAGTCTACTGATAGTTTCCCATTTTTGATTATTCCGTTAATTGTAATTGGTGTAATTAGTCTGTTCTTTTCTGATATAGCAGAACCGGCTGAAATAGAGCTAACTTTAAAAATTCCTCTTTCCTCTTCCAAAAGCTGTCCGTGATAGTTAAAGCTGTAACGTGATTCAGCTTCAAGATATTCGTAGGCGGCTTCATTCAGATATTTTAAAATTCCATATCCTATGCCATTATCTTTTACTTGTCTCAACGTTTCCTTTACATCAATCAAGACTTCAGACGGTTCGTTGCTGTATGAAAATTTGCATGGATATATTGCAGTAAACCAACCTATGGTTCTACTTATATCCATCTCATCTTCAAGTTCTTCCCTTCCATGAGACTCAAGCATAATCCGAACTTTTCTTCCGTTGTTGGCTTCCGTAATATGTATAGCCCTTACATATGAAGCAATGAGAATATCCTGCGGATTGGTATGAAATGCATTATTCGCTTCACCTAACAGTAACTCTGTGTCTTCTTCTGACAAAACTTCATGAAGAACGCCAGATAGCACGCCGACTGTATTCTGATTAGTTGCATCATCTGAAACAGATTTCCAGTAATCCAACTGTCCAGTAAATCTCTTCGCATATCCAAGCCTATTAATCTTTAACGCCCATTCTTTGTATGACATTGTTCTTGGTGGGAGTATCTCCTCCGTAGCCCGACCGTCACACAAGGCATGATATACCGTCTCCAAATCATTCATAAGAATTCTCCATGACACTCCGTCACAAATTAAGTGGTGAGCACATATAAACAGAAGTTCTCTTGATTCTTCTTTCGTTCTCTTTATTCTTACAAATCGAATAAGAGGTCCTTTTGCTAGATTAAACTCCTGCTGAATTTTCGTACAGACTTTTGTCACGCACTCTTCATAATTGCTATCATCTTCAATTATCACTTCTTCAAGACCGTCTTCAGTACCTAACACCTCACTTGCTTCTCTTATAAAGAGTCTTCGACCCTTGAGGACTGCTCTCAACATATCATGGTGTTCTTTCAACTTATCAACTGCATCTTTAAGAATCTCAGGATTCAAGTCATTTGATATCTCGAGAAGAAATGACTGGTTAAAATAGTTCGGTACTTTCAGATTCCAATCCATAAATTCAGCTACAATTGGTGTCATCTCTACTTCACCTGTTACAGGCCCTTCATCATATACAACGGAATGATTCTTACTTAGTAAGTATGCAAGGGTTGCAATGCTAGTCTGCGACATAAACTCCCTCATGCTAATCTGATATCCAGCTTCACGGATCATTGCTATTGCATGAATCGCTTTTATTGAATCGCCACCGAGGCGAAGAAAATTGTCGTTCACACCAACCTTTTCAATGCCCAATATTCTTTCGTATAGCCTGCAAAGCAAATCCTCTTCCTGCGTACCAGCATTCTTATATTCAGTTTGAATGCGTTCTGTAATTTTAGGAAGTGCTTTTATATCTAGCTTTCCGTTCCTTGTAAGTGGCAGACGATCTATTATCATCATTCTTGATGGAACCATACTAGCCGGTAGAAGATTATTTAATTCTGAGTAAACATCACTTGTACTTATTAGTCCATCTGTTACCAAATATGCGCATAATACCGGCTCCGCCTCATTTGGATCATTTATTGCAATTACTGCTGCTGCATTTACATGCGGATTAGCTTCAATTACTATTTTTACCTCTTCAGGCTCAACCCTAAATCCTCTAATCTTGATTTGAGTATCAATTCTCCCCAAATATTCAATATTCCCATCTGGACGCCATCTTGCTAAATCTCCCGTACGATACATTGTACCATCACCGAACGGAGATTTTTGAAATACTTTTTCATTTAGCTCCTCTCTATTAAGGTATCCTATTCCTACACCATCTCCTGTTGTACAAAGTTCTCCCGGAACTCCAATACCACACAACTTATTGTGATGAAGAATATAGACATTTGTATTTTTTATTGGTTTACCAATAGAAATTCTGTCATGTTCAACCGGAATTTCCCATATCGTAGTAAACGTAGTATTCTCAGTAGGTCCATATCCATTGAAAAGACGTACCTCTGGATGAGCTTTTTGGAATAACTCCACGTGATAATGTGAAAGTTTTTCTCCTCCAATCAGAAGGTTACTTAAGCCAGCAAAAACATCTGGATCTGATGCAACAAGTTGATTGAACAGGGAAGCGGTTGCCCACATAGTGTTTACCTTAAACCTATTAATATATTCCTTTAATGCGACAATATCAAATAGATCATCATTATCCGTAATAACCAGTTTCCCACCATTTAGAAGTATTCCCCATATTTCAAAGGTCGCTGCGTCAAAAGCAAATGAACCGGTAGTCATAATTACTGTATCCTCTTTTAGGTTTACATAATCACACCCATATACAAGTCTTAATATACCCTTTTCATCCACAAGCGTTCCCTTTGGCTTTCCTGTTGTTCCAGAGGTATACATACAATATGCAATCCGATTCTCACTATACTCCTGCATTGCGAAATTTTCACTATCTTCAAACGTATTCAATGTTCCAAGATTTCTCCTGAACAACTCGCCTTCATAGTCAAATTTAACTGAATTAAATGTGAGTATTGCTTCTGGTCTACAATCTTCCAAAACAAACTCTATTCTGTCTTTTGGATAAAGAGGATCAATCGGCACATAGGTACAGCCTGCCTTTAATGTCGCAATCATCGCAATAACAGCTTCCGGACTTCTCTCACATAAAAGTGCTACAAAACTACCACGACTCACCCCTGCTTCAATCATTTCAGCTGCTAGTTTATCAGACATTCTGTGTAACTCACCGTATGTGAATCTCCTTTCCCCGTGTATGATCGCAATCTCATTTATTCTTACTTCTGCCATTTCCTTAAATGCTTTGGAAATAGAAGTATACGGAAGATTCACAAATTCTGCATTGAATTCATGTAAAATTCTATCCTTTTCTACCTCAGTATACATAGGAATATCCTGTATTTTTCTCGCAGAATCCTTCAGCATGTTCTTCAGTATACAGAGCCAATGTTCAAGTAGACACTCTGCCTCTTCATCAATAAACTCTGATCTGTTATATAAAAGTTCAGCTTTAAGGTTTTTTCCCGGTATTACTGTAAAGGTTAATCCGTAGTTAGTCTGTTCTCTATTAGTAAGTACATGAAACTGTTGTCCTACCTCATCATTACTGTTATCCACATAGTAATTTTCAAAAGCATACAGAATATGCACCATGGAGCTGTCTGTATTTATGCTCTTAGCAATATCATTAAGACAATAATGATCATAAACGGTTGTATCTGAAAGTTGTCTCTGCATCTTTCTTAATACGTCACCAATGGTTTCCGTCCCTTCAAAGTTTGCTCTAACAGGAACTGTATTTACAAACATTCCGACAACCTTATCTATTCCGTCAATCGGAACATTTCTTCCAGATACTACCTGACCAAAAACAACATCTGTCTCGTAAACATATCTCTGTATCAAAATACCTAGGGCTGTCTCAAAAAGAGTATTTACTGTTGTATCATTTTCCGTCGCAAAGCTATTACAAACAGCAGTCTCTTCTTCATTGAACATTCTGGAAATTTTTCCGTAACCCTTTCCGATTGATTTTTCGATTGGTTTAATCTCTGCATTATTCTGATACCCCGAAAGAAGATTTCTCCAGTATACTCTTCCTGAGTCTACAGTTGAGTTTTTCCATCTAATGTAATCTGCATATGTTGGCAACACTTCTGCATCTTTTTTATTTTCACCACTACTTATGATATAAAGTTCGATAAAATCTGAAATGCATCTTGCCATACTCCATCCATCACTAATCAGATGATGCATACTCCAAATAATCACATCTTCCTGCCCTTTAACCACAGTTATCCTTATTAGAGAATCCTTCTGTATATCAAAACCACATTCTACATCCGCCTCCGCAACTTCCTTGTAACTCTCACCTTCAGCAAGTACATGTTCCTCAATCTCGATTTCCATATCCTTGTCAATAATCTGAACCGGAGTTCTTAAACCATCAAAAATGATCCGTGTTTTTAATACATTATGTCTATCTGCAAGAAGCTGGACTGCCTCTCTTACTTTTTCCACATCTACAGGTTTATCTGAAGCAATAACAGACTGTATAAAATATTCACCCGGATCTTCGTCTTTCATATAATGGAACAGCATACCTGTCTGTGCATCGGTAAGGGGATAAACATCCTGTACATCATATCTTTCTGTTAATTTAGAAAGTTCCGTAGTCTCAATCGCCACACCATAATCGTAAGGGGACTTCTTTGGTTCCTTCTCTTTCAGTGATTTTACTATTTTTACAAGTTCGCTTTGCCCATTCTTAATCCATTTTCTTATTGTTTCCGTATAGTATAATGCTTCATTGAATTGTACATCTATATGGAGTTTTCCCGCTGCTACATACGAAACCCAACCTATCCCGTCTGCAATATTTTTCTCTGATGAGCTTGCTCCTGTATAGTACATATCCATAAGACTTCCCATATCCTTCTGAAGTTCCCCCAGATAGTTAAAGGAGTCTGTCGGCAGTGATTCAAATACATTGTCTTCTCCAAGACTTAACGCACCGAAACCGACTCCCCCGTTAGGGATGTTTCTGTGCTCTTCCTTAATATTCATTAGAGCCAGATAGGGCTCTTCTATGGAAGCATTCAATATAAACGGATAGATTGTAGTAAACCAGCCTACTGTCCTTTCCACATTTAATACACCAGGTAAGGCATTTCTTCCATGTGCTTCAAGACTTACAGCATATACCTCATTTCCTGTAAGCTTCTTGTATCCTAATGACAGTGCAGTAAGTATCATTTCGTCAACACCCACATTGTGTTTATTTGACATAGCGAGAACCTTTGTTGTTCTCTCAACATCAAACACTTCCGATAATACAATTCGCCTGTCATCTCCATTTTTTTCGTCTCGGATAACACCTGAGTTCTGAAACTTAATTTTTATACAGTTTTCAATAATATTTGACCAGTATTCCTTTTCAACAGACATATCAATTACATCATCCAGCGCTACCATCTGTTTTGCATATGCTTGATATGAATCTGTTTTTGCAGAAAACAGAATCTTTTCGTTTTTACATGCACTTTCATAAGCCGACTTGATTTCATCTGCCAAAATCAGTCCTGATACCGAATCTACAATCAGATGATGTGCTGTTATAAAGAATAGATTATGTTGGAATCCTGTAAATACTGCAGTTTTAAACAAAGTTCCCTGATCAAACTCTATGGAAGCCTGAATTTCTTCACATTTGGCGGTGAACCACGCACGGGACTCCTCTTGCGACAGTTCCTCCAAAACTTTGTACTGCGGGATTCCTTCAAACACTTTGTCAAACTCCTCCACAGTTCTAATCCATAGTTTTCCATCTCTGACAGTTGCACGCAGCATATCATAATGCTGTGTAAGTGCCGCCATTGCAAGATTCAGTGCATCCATATTTAAAGAACTGTCAGACAACTCTATAAGCATTGTTTGGTTAAAGTATTCCGGTTCCATAAGCTCTAAAGATTCAAAATATCGCTGGGTTGGCGTCACTTCCACTTCTCCAGATACTTCTTTGAAATCTGCCCCTGTCTCATGGTCATCCGCAACTGTCATTGCAAGCTTTTCAACTGTTTGAAGTTGCATTACATCTTTAACCTGAAGAATATAGCCCTTATTCCTAGCCGCAGAAACAAGTCTGATTGCCTTAATCGAATCACCGCCCAGACTAAAGAAACTGTCTGTTACACCAAATTCCTCTGCTGAGAATATTTCTCTATAACAAGAAATAAGAACTTCTTCTTTCTCATTTCTTGGAGGTACTATCTCCCTTCCGGTCTCAAAATCAATCTCCGGAAGAGTCTTTCTATCAATCTTGTTATTGCTTGTCACAGGCATAGAAGCAAGATACATGATTCCTACTGGGATCATATATTCCGGTAAATTCTGAGCAATTTCTTCCCTT
Source organism: Streptococcus sp. Marseille-Q7156 (assembly GCF_965119495.1). The sequence goes on from NZ_CBCPLU010000001.1 coordinate 938,082, forward strand.
AACTTATCCTGTGGAATTTCTTCCGGTCCTGAATACCATGCCACCAGTCTCTTGTTTCCATCAGAGCTGGTCTGAACGAGCGCAACTGCTCTATCTACTCCTGATACCTGTTCCAGCGTCTGCTCAATTTCTCCAAGTTCTATACGGAATCCGTTTATTTTTACCTGTGTATCCTTTCTTCCGATGAATTGCATGTAACCTTCTTTTCGCATCACACCAATATCACCGGTCCTATATGTATGACCATATTTCGGATGCACAAAGAATGCTGCTTCTGTTTTTTCAACATTATTCATATAGCCTTCCGCTACACCGATTCCGCTTATGCAAATCTCGCCAGGGATATCTACTGGATTAAGGTTTCCGCTCTCATCCAGTATCCTCATTTCCTGATTAGCCAGAGGATATCCATATGGAATACTCTTCCAGTCACTCTTTACTTCTCCTATCGGATAATAAATTGACCAAATACTGCCTTCTGTAGCTCCGCCAAGGCTTATTACTCTACTATTTTCAGCCATTCGTCGTATTTTGGAAGGTAATTCTACCGGTATCCAGTCACCACTTAAAAGAACATTCTTTAATGTCTGTGAACGGAATCCCTTCGGCATATTTTCAATAAATATGTCCATGATTGCAGGTACAGAATTCCAGAAAGTAATTCCATAGTGTTCCATTATCCCCGCAATTTCCTCTGTATCTTTGGCATCCTGCGCAATACAATAGCATGCGCCTGTACTCAAAGCACCAAACAGGTCATATACTGACAGGTCGAAACTAAATGCAGATACACCTATAATATTATCCTTCTCCGTTATATCGAATCTAGTATTAATATCGATTATCGTATTGCAAGCTTCTCTATGAGTAATCATTACACCTTTTGGTTTTCCAGTGCTACCCGAGGTATAGATTACATATGCAAGTTCATCTAAAGCTCTCTGTGGTGTAATAGTCTCCGTGTTATACTCATACATTCGTTCATTCTCATATGAATCCTTGTTCAACGACAGGATACATTCAGAATTTATCATAATATACTCGTTTCTATCCCAAGGATATTCAGGATTTAGCGGAATATATACACCTCCAGCCCTGAGTAATCCGACGATGTTGACTACAGTGAATACATCTCGCTCACCAGATATTGCAATACTATCTCCCGGACGCACTCCCTGAGCCATAAGATAATTCGCTACCTGAGCAGATTTCACTCCCAATTCTCTATATGTAATAGTCTTATCCTCTGATGTTACCGCCACCTTGTCAGGTGTTTTTTCAATCTGCTTCATTATAATCTCATCAAGTCGTTGCACAGTAATCTCGCTGGCTGTTGCATTATACGGTATCCATATTTCATCCATTTCCTTCTTAGAAGGGATAAGACATACTTCTTTTAATACATTCGCAGCCATTATCTGTTTTGTAATATCTATCCACCAAGAAAGAAGTCGTTCTATCTGTTCATCAGGATATTCTTCGGCATCGTACATAACCCTTAGATCATAATTTTCTCCCGGAATTACCATGAATGTCAAGTCATAGTTTGTCTGTTCACGAGAACTTAATAAGCGGATATCCTCTTCATCCTTTTTCTCGTAGTCATCCAACCGCTCATCCATATGATAGTTCTCAAAAGAATATAGTATGGTAAAGAACGAATCTCTCATATGAAGCCAGTTCTGTATTTCAGATAATCCTACATACTCATATGGTTTAGATTCAATTGCTGCGTTCTTTACCCTTTCTACGAGAGCATCTATGTTTTCATTTTCTGTAAATGTATATCTTACAGGAACTGTATTGATTACAGGACCTACAGCATAGGTTATCCCCTCAATAGGATAGTCTCTTCCAGATACAACATGACCAAAAACAACATCTTTTGTAGCAGTCACTCTTGACAAAAGAACTGCCAACGTCATCTGAAACATATCATTCGGTGTAATTCTTTCCCTATTGCAGAATGTTCTCAAGGCATCACAGAATTTTGCATCTGTTTTTATCTCTTTCTGTTTATATCCAGACTCATCAGATTTTCTCTTAAGCACTGACAATTGTGTCAGGCCTTCATAATCCTCCAGCAAGTTCTTCCAAAAGCTCCTTGCAGTATTTCTATCGAAATTATCCAACTCCGATGCATATTCCATAAAAACGTCTTTATTGACCGGATTTAAAAGTGCACCTGTACTATTTGCATCCTCACATAACTGCCTGATAATATTTCTAAGATCTGCAAAAAGGATTGAATTACTCCATCCGTCACATATAATATGGTGCATCGTCCAAATGACACGATTTGAATCTCCCACCTTTGCTAACGTGAAACGAATCAGCGGGCTATTCTCAAGTTCAAATCCATCTTCGATATCCTTTTTAAGAATCCACTCCCATTCTTCGTTTCCACATACTACACTGTTTACCGGAATCGTGTTCTCTTTTCTAATGATTTGTACAGGATACTCTGACACAGATACATCAAAATAAATTCTTGAACGTAGTATAGGGTGGATGTCACCTAATATCTCAATTGCACGTCTTATAAGCTCTTCATCCAGATTACTCATATATTCGAATACTGTCTGAATCACATATTCTCCAGAGTGAGCTTTCATCATTCCCTCAAACATCATTCCCTTCTGAATTGATGTCAATGGAACAATCTGCATTTCTGCTGATGCAAAATTGCTGATTTTTTCAGTACTTTCATATGCGTTTCTGAATCTATTAAAATCAAAATCTTTAAGTCCATGATTAGCTGCAGATATGAGTTCTTCTGGTGCTATTGTTGAAGTCTGTTCCACCAAATTACCTAGCTCCTCTTTTAAAACTCCAATCCATTCAATCAACCGTTCGACATTCTGCTTTTTACCATTTGCAGTCACATTAAAGATGAAGGTTGAATCCTGTAGACTTACAGTCCAGAATGGATTTTCTGTAAGATTCTCATCCGGAATAGAATCTCCACCATCAAGCTGCGATCTGGTAAACTCACCCTTGTAATTATCTGAAAGTGATTCACCCAAATAATTAAACAGGAAATCTGTATTATCCCTTACATCGTTAAGTCCTGCATATTCACACAGAATACCATATGACATTGCCCTTGATCTGGCAGAGAAAAACCGATCTTTAACAAGAATGATATCCTTCGCCGGACTATTCTCCATGTTATCTGTAAAATCAAAGATCTGAGGATACAGTACAGTAAACCATCCAACAGAGTGTTCTGTATGCCCTCCAATAACAGCATCTTCACGTCCATGGTTTTCTAGCATAGCTGATATGCAGGTGTTACCGGTTATTTTTCTATAGGATCTGATAATAGCAGTAAGGAGAAGAACATCCGGCTGGATTTCTGCCTTTTTTGCAAGTTCAAGCAACTTTTGGGTTGTCTCTTCCCCTATCTGTAAACTTTCCCTTACACAAGTATCATTTCCTGAAACAGGCGCTGTTGTTTGCGCATTGCTTCCGTTAATTTTACTTATTACCTTATTCCAATAAATCTCTTCCTCACTTCCCTTTAATTTTTCGGCATATGCTTTTTCAAGCTCTGTCCATTCTGCAAAGGAAGTAGTTTTCGTAGGGAATACCGGTTTCTTTCCTTCTAATACAGCTGTGTAAGTAGTTTCAAGATCAGACAGAATTATATTCCAGGAAATCGTATCTACAATCAAATGGTGAATCAAAATAAACACGTGATCTCCATCATCCCTATGGAATACAGCTACACTCATCATCGGACCATTATGAAGATTTACTTTTGACTGTAATCTTACACAGTAGTCCTTAATCTCAGCCTCAGAAAGTCCTGTTTCCTCACAGATATCAAAATATCTTCTATGTTCTCTCACACGGATTATCACATTATTCTCCCTTACTACTGTACGAAAAATATCATGATATTCCGTAATCGCAATAAGAGCTTTTTCTAGAGCATCCATATTAATTGCATTATTCTTTAAAAATACGGTCTGGTGATAATAATTCTTGTTATATTTCTCATTATTAAGGAAAGCACTGATCACAGGCGTACTGATCGTATACTCTCTTAAAGGATCGATCTCCTGTATGTTATCTGCCTCTGTTGTAGCTTTACGTCCAGCTACTAAAGCTAACTTTCTTACTGTATCAGCTTTCAGTAAATCCGATACGGTAAATTTCATTTCCTTTTCTTTGGCTGCAGATACTATGAAGATTGCTTTTATCGAATCACCGCCTAATCTGTAGAAACTATCATCAATACCTATTCTGTCTATTGAAAGAACTTTTTCAAAAATACTGCACAATTTTTTTTCTGTATCCGATACAGGTGCAACATATATGTCACCCTGAAGTTTTTCTATAACAGGAAGAGAATCTTTGTCAAGTTTTCCATTCTTATTGATAGGCAACTTTCTCATACATAATATTTTTCTTGGTACCATTGCGATCGGAAGTTTTTCATTAAGTTCTTCATATACCTGTTTTTCAGTTATATTATCTGTGACATAATATGCAAGCAGTTCAGGCTCATCTTCACTGACTCCAATCACAACGGCTGCATCTGTTACTCCCTTAATTTCCAGGATTGCCTGCTGCACTTCTTCTGGCTCTACACGATATCCATTGATCTTTACCTGACTATCACGTCTTCCGATAAAATCAATGTTTCCATCTGGCATATAGCGTCCATAGTCTCCAGTTCTGTACATTGATACATCTTTGTTCCATGGTGCAACTGTGAACGCCTCATTTTTCTTTATGTTAGTATTTGTGTACCCAGCACTTACTCCATCACCAGTCGTACAGATTTCACCCGGAATACCTACACCACAGATATCACTTCCTCTGAGAATATACACTTGTGTATTTCCAATTGGTCTACCAATAGAAATTCTGTCGTGTTCAACCGGAATTTCCCATACTGTAGTAAACGTTGTATTCTCAGTTGGTCCGTATCCATTGAAAAGGCGTACCTCTGGATGAACTTTCTGGAATAATTCCACATGGTACTGTGAAAGATTTTCTCCTCCAATTAGAAGGTTGCTCAAATTGGCAAACACATCCGGATCCGATGCAACTAGCTGATTGAACAAGGAAGCTGTTGCCCACATAGTGTTTATCTTAAAACTGTTAATATAACTCTTCAATGCGGTAATATTAAGAACTCTATTCTTAGGCAACAATGTTACTGTTCCACCGTTCAATAACGGCCACCAGAAATCCAGGTTAAAGGCATCGAAAGACAGTGAACTTGCAGATAAGGTATGTATCTGTGAATCAAGTTCCAGATAATCGCAATTTAAAGCAAGTCTTAATATACCTTTATTCAGGATCTTACACCCTTTAGGCTGGCCTGTCGTTCCTGAAGTGTACATGCAGTAAACAATAGCATCGCTATCCACTGAAACACTCCTAAATGTCTGTGTTTCTCCTTCAAGTTCATCACATCCCTTGAGATCGTAAACAAATTTTTCTGCCGATGTTCTTCTAATTTCCTCAGATATTTCTACCTCACTATACATAACTGCTTTACAACCAGAGTCTGCAATAATAAATTCTGCTCTGTAAGCAGGTTCTGACGCATCAATAGGAATATATACAGCCCCAACTTTTACTACTGCAAGAATTGCTTGTGCCATAGCCACTGATTTTTCTCCATAGAGAACCACGTTATCTCCTGGTTTTACACCATTCTTACATAAAAGTTCTGCAAGGATATTCGATCTGTAATCAATCTCCTTGTATGTGTATACTCCCTTTTCGTCATTTACAGCAATATCATCTCCGTGCTCTTTTACCACACCGGCAAAAGCCTCTGCAATGGATGAATACTTTAATTCATCATTATCCTTGTTAAACTTGTGAAAGATAAGGTCTACCTCCCCACTATCTGGTCTGCAGACTTCGGCTATACTTGCTTCATCGTTCTGGGCAATGTTTTCCAATATCTTTACAAAGTGTTCCAAAATCCACTCTGCAGACTCTTTCTGGAAGTGATTCTGTTTATATTCCAAACTGATATCAAATTCTTTTTCTGTTTTCTTAACTTCAAAAGTAAGATTATACTTTGCAGTTTCAGAAGTGATTGGAATCTGTTCCAACTCAAACGAACTGTTCTGTACCACATATTTTTCAAAATTCTGATATGCAAGAACACAGTCAAACAAAGACTCTCCCTCGTACAAAGAATTCACAGGATACTCCTGGTATTCAAGCACTTCACTGAGTTTTGCCGACAGTTTGGATATGAATTCTCCCATCTTCTGATTTCTGTCGATCCTGCTGTATATCGGAAGAAGGTTTACAAACACTCCCAGCATCTGCTCAACCTCTGGATGATTACGACCACTTACAGCAGTTCCCACGCAAGCCATATCTGCATTTTTATATTCAGCGTTTAGCACTAATAATGCACCCATGAAAACGGCAAACTCGGATACATGATATTTCTCAGCCACTTCTTCAATCTTATCTGAACCTAGTCTCTTATACAGTATTTTTCCTATATCACTTTCATTTTCAAGATAAGGATAATCTGTCAGGAACTGTTCTGGGGCATCAAACTCCTGAAGTTGTTGTTTCCAGTATTCCTTACTCTCACTTAAATTTCTTGTCTTTTCCCACTCCGAATAGTCAACATACTGACGTACCTTTTCATTATTAAATCCATGAGAATACTGCGCTGCAAATTCTCTGGCAAATATCTCCATACTGAATCCGTCACTAATTATATGATGTATATCAAAGAACAGATACTCTCCGTCTGCACAAGACAGGTATCTTACCCTCAATAATGGAGCCTTTTCAAGATTAAACGGCTTAATAAGATCTTTTACTAGGTCTTTCCATAATAATTCAGTCTTTATTACCTCAAAGTCAGTTTTGTTCTCTTCCTCTATAACCTGCACAACATCCTTGTCCATAACCTTGAAATATGTGCGAAGGCTACTGTGGCGTTGTGTCATTCTTGCAAGAGCATCTTCGGCTTTTTCAGGATTAAAATCTCCACTTAGCTTAAAGAGAACAGGAATATTATATGTAAGTGACTTCGGATTAGTACTATAATATCCATAAATTCTTCTCTGAGCCTCAGACATTGAATAATAATCCTTCTTTTCTGCATACGGGATTACTTCAACCTCTTTAAAGCTGTCCTGATCTGCATGCTTCTTCTCTTCAAGTAAAGTTGCAAGCGATGCTGGTGTAGTATTACTTAATACGTCTTTTACAGAGAGCTTGATATCAGCAATACTTTGAATCTGATTGATGAGACGCATTACTCTTAATGAATGTCCACCAAGTTCAAAAAAGTCATCATTTAGTCCTACAGGCGATATCTTTAATATTGTTTCAAACGCCTGACAAAGCTGAATCTCCAACTCCGTATTTGGCTTTACATACAAGTTGTTTCCCAAAAAATCAATTTCAGGCAGAGCTTTCTTGTCCAGCTTTCCGTTTCTCGTAACAGGAATGGATTCAATCTGCATCAATCCTGAAGGGATCATATATTTAGGTAGACTCTCATTAAGTTTATTTATCAAATCAGATTTTTGTATCTCCAGATTACTTATATAATATCCAAAAATTGCCTTTTCACCGCTTTCATCTGCTCTTTCAATTACAGCACAGTCCCTTATATTCTCAATCTCACGGAGTTTACTTTCTATCTCACCAAGCTCGATTCTGAATCCTCGAATTTTTACCTGTTCATCGATTCTTCCCATATAATCAATATTCCCATCTGGAAGCCATCTAGCAAGATCACCTGTTCTGTATATTCTTCCCTGTCCGAAAGGATTATTTACAAATTTCTCGTCTGTAAGCTCAGGTCTATTCAAATAACCTCTTGCCAATCCATCTCCAGCAATACATAATTCGCCAGGCAATCCGATTCCACACAAGCTTTCACCATTCAAAATGTATATCTGAGTATTATAAAACGGCTTTCCTATATGAATATATTCATCTAAGCGTATCTTGGAAAATGTTGAAGCTACAGTTGCCTCAGTCGGACCATATTCATCAATTACCTCTATCTGATCACTTATGCAATTGTATATTTTCTTCATCAACGAATCCGTTAATGCCTCGCCACCAATCATTATTGCATGGATCTTTGGCTTACTATACTTCTCCAGTTCATCAGCCAAGATCATGAACTGAGAAGGAGTAATTTTCAAAACAGCTATATCATTTTCTGCTGAAAATGCTGCAAGCTTTCTTTCGTCCGAGAAGATATGAAGCTGATTATGATAAAGGATGCTTCCGAATATTGCTGTTACGGTCAAGTCAAAAGCATAATTTGTTATTAATGGAGTTACACCTCCGTTATTGTAAAAATAGTCCCTTACTGTCAGGAGATAGTTCATCAGTGCCCTGTTTTCGATCATTACACCCTTTGGTTTTCCAGTTGTACCTGATGTATATATACAATAAACAAGGTTATCCGAGTCGCTCTTTCGTTCTGGGTTTTCTGTATAACCGTTCCAGAGATTCTCATCTTTAAGCTCTATTACCGGTATATTAGAAGATAACTCTATATTCTCTGATGTATACTTAAGTATTACTTTAGGATTACTGTCTTCGAGCATGAACTGGATTCTGTCGCTCGGATATGTCGGATCTACTGGAACATATGCTCCCCCGGCCTTAATCACACCATAGATTGCTTCTATCATCTCAATGCTTCTGTCAGCAATTATTGCCACAAAATCATCCGGTTTTACACCCAGTTCTATTAATCTATGTGCAAGACTATTAGCTCTTTCATTAAGCTCTTTGTATGTAATTTTTTCATCTTCATGTACCAGTGCAATATCGTCAGGTGTTCTCTTTACCTGCTCTTCAAATATATCCGCTGCGGTTTTATCTTTTACATATTCCTTATCCGTTGTATTAAATTCATAAAGAAGCTTCTGCTTTTCCCCTTCAGTCAGCACAGAAATATCTTTTATTAGTGCATCAGGATTATCCACAATATATGAAATAATCCTTATCATTCTCTCAAGACAAAGCTCTATCTCACTTTCTCCATATCTCTTATTATCATATACAATATCAATGCATAAAGCATCTTTCATTTGGGCAACTACCGTAATAGCATAGTTTGTTACCTCCTGCATCTGTCCAACTTCTATCTCTTTTCCATCGATAGCAAGCTTTCCGTCTCCATGTATATAATAATTTTCAAATACATAGATAGTATCAAATATCTGTCTTCTTCCGCATTTGTTCTGAATATCGGTAAGTGATGCATATTCATATTCCATGCTTTCCATAGTCTGCTTCTGGACATTTTGGATCACTTCAATCACCTTATCCCCGCTATCCCATTTAGAGACTGCAGGAACAGTGTTAATAAATAATCCTATTGCATCTTCGATACCATCAAGCTCAGTATTTCTTCCGGAAAAAACCTTTCCGTATACTACGGAATTCTGGGCATTATACACTCCGAGAATCAATCCCCAAGCTGTTTCAACTAAAGAATTAAGAGACACTCCGTTTCTTTCACAAAAAGCTACTGCCTTATCAGATTTCTCTTTATCAAGACGAAGACCGACCCTATTGTTTATTGATTCCTTATCATACTTCTGACTGCTATTGGTAATTACCGGCAACGTACAGAATGTATCGTTTTCTTCAAGAAGCTTTTCAAAATAACTGATCGCCTCCGCTTTGTTTTGATAGGATAACCATTTGATATATTCTCCATATTTCAACTGACTCTTCTTATCTGCTTCGCCCAAGTTTACCATCTCTTCAAATGACAGTTTCGCAGATTTTTCATAATACTGGATGAAATCATTGAACAATATGGACATACACCAGCCATCTATTATGATGTGATGGCTCACCCAGATGCATCCTGTCATTCCATTTTCCAGTGGAACCATGGTTACCCTGAGAAGAGTATTCCTCTCAAGGTCCATTTCACGTTCACGTTCTTCTACTGCTTTTTGTTCAAATTCTTCTTTTGTAAATACCTTTTCAGAACCCAGACATACAAACTCCGGGATCCTTTTCTTCAGTATTACCATCTTAGGTTCGCTTGTTTTCTTATACAAAAAGAGTGCCCTAAGTACTTCATATTTTTGCGATAATGCTGCGAGACTACTTTCCACACGTTCAGTATCTAAATAACCTTTAATCGTGAAGGTATTCTCTAGTATATACTCTCCCTGATTTTCTTCATACTGACTATGATACAATATTCCCTGTTGTATATCAGTCAATGCATAGATTGTCTCTACACTTTTGTTCATTGATTTCATCGCTTTATATCTCCTGTATCAATCCTGTTAATAAAGTATCCAATTCGTCGAAGTCCTCATCCGACATAGTAAGGGCTGCTTCTCCCAAATCAGAACGTGTAACAATAACTTCTTCCTGATGATTTCCTATTTCTACAATACTTCTCATATTTTCAGATAACAATTCCAGAAGCTCCGCTATTTCTTCGTCTGAATAAAGACCTGTATCATACTTCACGTCAAATCCCAGACAATTCTTAGTAATGCTACAATCTACTGTAATCGGGTATACAGGCGCCTTGCATAAGTCCATACAGTTTCCAATCGGATATTCAGACGCCATGAACATCTCATTACTATGATATTCATCATCTAGAACACCAAGGTAGTTAAAAAGTATAGCACTTCTCTTTTGGATATGTTCTTCACCGAGACCTAAGCTGTACAATACTCCATACTCATGCATATGCTGATGAATGGAAGCTTTCTCCTCTTTGACTGAAAGAATTGTATTTAATACATTCTTATGTGACTTTTCGATAGCAAACGGATATATCATTGTGAACCATCCGATTGTCCTGTCGTTGGCACATTTGATTCCATCAATCATTCTTCCCTGATTTTCTATATCGATACATCTAATATCTGATGTTTCCCAATTATTTAGAGCTAACTTAACACCGGCAAGAATAAGTTCTTCTACATTTACATTAAAATTCTGGACCATATTTTGTCTGAGTTTTTTTGTAATATCCTCTGAAAGTTCTCTTCTCATTTCCCTGATACCTGCAGTACGATTCTTTCTGTCAGGCTTCTGATATTCTTTTGAATCTTTTATAAAGCAATTCCAAAAATCAGCACAGGCTTCCGGATCATTTACAGAACTTATAACCGCCTCTGACCAATCACAGAACTCATTCGCTTCTCTTGGAATACTAAGCATTTCCTGATTTTCATGCCTATATGCAAGTTCCAAATCTGAAATCAATACACGCCAGGAATAAGCATCCATTACTAGGTGATGTATACAAATGAACAACTCATAATGCTCACTTCCCATCTTATAAAGAACTGCTCTCATAAGTGGGCCTGTCTCTATATTGATTCCCTGTTGAATACTATTGTTCTTTTCAAGGATTATTGTTTCCAAACTTTCCCCCTGTTCCGCAATATCCATCAAATCAACTTCTTCAAAAGTAAAGAATTTGTTCTTTTCAAATGGCAAAATTGTTGGGGTTCCTTCCTTCCAGAAGCATCTCAACATACTATGTATTTCTGTCATCGAATCAAATGCCTCCTTAAGTCTGTCTACATCCGGTTCAAACTTAAACCTAAGCATCATTGCCTGATTATAATAGTTACAATCGTCAATATCCCAGTCAAAGAACTGTTCCTGAATAGGGAGAGGGGTGATAGCTCCAATCCTTTGCTCCTTAATGGTCTCCTCCTCTTCTGCTTTAAGATGAGATGCAATTAACTCAACAGTTCGGTACTTCATAATATCTTTTATAGAAAGCATATAGTGCTCAGCACGTATTCTGGAGAGAACCCTCATTACCTTTATGGAATCTCCTCCTAAGGAATAGAAATCATCCGTCCTGCTCACATTCTTATATACAAGTACCTCTTCAAAGATTTTCGCTATGAACTCTTCTTTCTCTCCTACCGGAGCTTCATAGCCTCTCTTGTCTACAGTTTCAGGAACAAGATCCGTCAAGGTCTTTCTGTCAAGCTTTCCATGAGATGTAAACGGAATCTTATCGATCTGTACAAGCAGATTCGGAATCATATAACCAGCAAGCTTCTCTGAAAGGGAAATCTTGATTTCTTCAGTATCTAGTACCATATCTGACACATAGAAACCGCACAAGATTACATCCTTTCCTCTTGTGGTAATAATCACTGCCGCATCATAAATTCCTTCAACGTTTCTCATTGCTGATTCTATCTCACCAAGTTCGACTCTCTGACCATGAATCTTAATTTGATTGTCGATTCTGTGATGATATCGAATATTTCCATCTGGCATCCAACTGCATAGATCACCGGTATAGTACATGTTACCTTCTCCATAGAGGTTCTTTCTAAACTTGTCTGATGTCTGTTCCGGATTATTTATATATCCC